>JACCTH010000045.1 GCA_013812505.1 Acidimicrobiia bacterium
ATCAACCCGATCGCGATGGATGAGGGTCTCCGTTTCGCTATCCGCGAAGGGGGCCGCACCGTCGGCGCCGGCCGCGTCGTCAAAATCGTCAAATGAAGACATCAGACATCAGACATCAGACATCAGACATCAGATTCGGATCTGACATCTGACAGCCGGACGGAGTCCGGCGATCTGGGACATGCGAACGAGCGAAGCGAGTGAGCTGAGAGATGCCGTCAGATAAAAGACCGCCGATCACATTGGCTTGCGAGGTGTGCAAGCGGCGCAACTACGTCACGACCAAGAGCAAGGCGAACACCCGGGAGCGTTTGGAACTTTCCAAGTACTGCCGGTGGTGTCGCCAACACACCAAGCACCGCGAGACCAGGTAGACATCGACCAGCTCGAGGGTCATTCCTTCGGCCCGGTGCGCTTGCGAGGGTGTCGCGACAAGGTTGCCGAGTTCGTCGATATCACCGGCGATGACTCTGATCGCTGGATTGAGACTGCACCGCCCGGCTGGGCTGCGGCGGCACTGTTTGCTGTGGCGCCTCTGCTTCTCACCGATGAGTCGGTGAGAGCTAGTTCGGTCATTCACGGCGAGCAGCGCTTCACTTGGCTCCGGCCGATCACGGTCGAATCCGACCTCGAGGTGCTCGGGACCGTTAGTCGCGTTCGGGAGCGAGGTGGAATCTGGTTTCTGACTTTCGACCTCACGGTGACCGACTCCGGGGGAGACTTGCTGACCGGGTCGTCGAGTTTTCTCGCCTCAGGCACAGCCTCACCCGCCACCGCCCCCTCCGAGTCTCCCGAGATTGGACCGCAGGAAGCGGAGAGTGGAGAACTCGTCGCCTCGCGCACCGACCTTATCCGTTACGCCGCCGCCACTCGCGACTGGAACCCGATCCATTGGGACCACCGCTCTGCGGTCGTCGCGGGACTGCCGGGCATCGTCGTTCACGGACTGCTCCAATCCGCCTGGCTGCTCCGATCCGTCCTGGCAGACAGCGAAGGGCCGGCACCGGTTGCCGCCGCTCGATTTCGGTATCGGGCGCCGTTACTGGTTGGGCGCGCGGCCTCCGCCACCATGGATAGAAGCGGCAACGAGGTGAAGGCGACCCTCAACTCGGAGGGCATTGAGCTGGTCTCTGCCGCCTTTGAGCTCCGTTAGAGCGATTCCCACGAGCCGGGCAGGGACCGTATACTTACGAGCCCGCCCTACCCCGAAGGGGTGTAGCTCTAATTGGCTAGAGCGCCGGTCTCCAAAACCGGAGGATGGGGGTTCGAATCCCTCCACCCCTGCCGTAGGCTTGCCAAAGGCCAAGGAAACAGGACTACCAACAGACTATGAACCGAGAGATGCGCCGGCTGATGGAACGCGAGGAGCGTATCCAGAAGGGCGAAGACGGTCAGCGCCGGCGTCCGGCCGTGGGCGGCGGAACCAAGGGCCCGGGCGCTCCTGAAAGGAAGCCGTTCTTGATCCGTGTCACCACCTTCCTGCACGAGGTTCGCCAGGAGCTCCGCAAGGTCAACTGGCCCAACCGCGAACAGATGGTCGTTTTCGTCACTGTGGTCCTCATCGTCACCGTGGTCCTCACCCTTGTCATCTTTGCTCTCGACGTGACGATGAAGGAAGCAGTTTTCCAACTCCTTGAACGCGCCGAATGACCACAAAGGCGTACGAAACCGCGGACGAGACCCCGGAGGAGATCAGTCCCTACGACCTGCCCGGGGAGTGGTTCGTCATCCATTCCTATTCAGGCTATGAGAACAAGGTCAAGGCCAACCTGGAAACCCGCATCAAGTCGATGCATATGGAGTACCGGATTTTCGATGTCCATATACCGATGGAAGACGTGGTCGAGATCAAGAGCGGAAAAAAAGTCACTGTTTCTCGCAAGGTCTTTCCGGGTTACATCCTCGTGCGGATGGAACTCGATGACGACTCTTGGTACGCAGTCCGCAACACCCCCGGCGTCACCGGGTTCGTCGGCGGCAACAACAAACCCACGTCCCTTTCTCGCCGGGAAGTCGAGCGGTTCCTCGGCGTGCGAAAAGAGGAGGAGAGGGCCAAGCCTCGTTTCAAGCCCGCTTGGGAGGTGGGCGAGACGGTGCAGGTGGTCGCCGGTCCGTTTGCCGACTTCAACGGCGTGATCGAGACGATCAACCTCGACCAGTCGAAAGTGGTTGTGCTCGTCAACATCTTTGGTCGCGATACTCCGGTTGAGCTGGGTTTCGACGACATCCGCAAGAACTAGAGAAACCGGCGCCAGGTAGGAAAATTCATGGGTAGGAAAAGACTCGTCACCACCGTCAAGATCCAGCTTCCGGCTGGTCAGGCCACTCCCGCCCCGCCGGTGGGGACTGTGCTTGGTCCGCATGGGATCAACTTGATGGAGTTCGTCAAGGCATACAACGACGCCACCAATTCGCAGCGGGGAATGATCATCCCCGCCGAAGTCTCGGTCTATGAAGACCGAAGCTTCACCTTCATCACCAAGACCCCGCCGGCGGCGTCGTTGCTGCGGCAGGCGGCGCGGGTTGAGAAAGGTTCGGCCGAACCGCACAAGGTCAAGGTCGGATCTGTGAACCGAAATCAGGTGCGTGAGATCGCCGAGATCAAGATGGTCGATCTCAATGCCAACGACATCGAGGCGGCGATGAAGATCGTCGAGGGCACCGCCCGTTCGATGGGAATCAAAGTAGAAAACTAGACATCAGACGTCAGATTTCAGATCCGAATCTGAAGTCTGATGTCTGAAATCTGAAGTCGGAAGAGTGGGAGGCCATGACCTGGCCGTCCGGACCACAAGGAGAAACAATGCCCAAAGGCAAGAAATACCTCGAAGCCCAAAACAGCTTCGACAAGCACCGTCCCTACGCGGCCCAGGAAGCGGTCGAACTCGTGAAGAACATGGCCACGGCCAAGTTTGATGAAACCGTCGAGGCCGCCTTCCAACTGGGGATCGATCCCCGCAAGGCCGACCAGCTCGTTCGGGGCACCGTGTCTCTGCCGAACGGGACCGGAAAAACGGTGCGGGTGGCAGTGTTCGCCCCCGCCGATAAGGCACGCGAAGCCGAAGAGGCCGGAGCCGATCTCGTGGGCGGCAAAGAACTGGTCGCCGAGATTCAGGCGGGACGCGACCTCGATTTCGATCTCGCCATCGCCACGCCCGACATGATGGCCGAAGTCGGCAAGCTGGGCCGCGTCCTCGGTCCGCGCGGGCTCATGCCTAACCCCAAAGCCGGGACTGTCACCGCCGATGTCGGCAAGGCAGTGAAAGAGTTCAAAGCCGGCCGAATCGAGTATCGCAACGATCGCTTCGGCAACGTCCACGTCCCCGTAGGAAAGGCCTCTTTCGACCAAGCCGCGCTCGTGGCCAACCTCGCCGCGCTCGCGGCCGAGATAATGCGGGTGAAGCCTGCGTCGGCCAAGGGCCGGTATGTGAAGCACCTGGTCATTTCCTCGACGATGGGCCCCGGGGTCAAAGTCGACGTCGGCAAAATCGAAGACCTGACCGCGCTAGCTCATTAGCACCCCCTCGCCCTCCGGGCTCTCCCCCCAACGCTCGCTGGACGGAGAACCAGCGAACCCTGGGCTGACGCCCAGGGTTCGGGAAAAGTAGGGGGGTGGTCGAGAGCCCGGCTGGGCGACGACGGCCTCGGGTTGCCAGGTACACCATCACGAGCGGCTGTCTTACTCCCGCGTAATGCGGTTCTTCGCCACTCGCTGCCGATGTCGCGGAACGAGCTGGGCGGGAGCGGTCAGGTATCCCGCCGTCACAATCGACTACCCCCCTGACTTGATCGGCCCAAGCAAAATCTGGGCCGAAGTCCGGGGTCAGGTTTTCAAATGCTCCTCATCGAGGTGCGTAGTTGCAGTGTGCCAAAGATCAGCGCAACAATCCAGGTAATTGTTACCAAGTTTTATCGCGCTTTGCTGTTTCCAACCATCGCCCGATAGCATGTGACTCAATTCCTATCTCGGCCAAAGACCGTTGGTGCCTATAAATCCAACGCAGGTCGGCTTCTTGTGAGCCCCCTGGCTGTGGTCGAGGGGGCTTAGTAATGCAAGGAGGAGCGGAATGCCGCGACCGGAAAAGGTCCAGGCAGTAGCCGATATCAAGAATTGGTGGGAGAACGCCGAGGCGGTCTTCATCACCGAATACCGGGGTCTCACGGTCAAGCAGCTGGCGACGTTGCGTCGCAACCTGCGCAAGACCGGAGCCGAGTACAAGGTCGTGAAGATGACGTTGGCGCTCCGCGCCCTGAACGAGTTGGGTTTGAGCGGCGTCGAGGACCAATTGGTCGGGCCGACCGCGCTGACCTTTGCCAACCAAGACGCCGCCGCCACAGCCAAGGCCCTGAAGGACTTCACGTCCGAATCGGATCGCTTGGTCTTGAAAGGCGGCCTTCTCGGACCGGTCGTGTTGGGCCCCGAACAGGTCTCGCGACTCGCCTCGATCGAACCGCGCGACGTGCTTCTTGCCAAGATCGCAGGGGCGATGCAAGCACCGATGGCCAAGGCCGCCGGTTTGTTCACCTCGTTCAATCGCAACGCTGCGTCGATGTTTTCGCAACTACTGGATAAGAAGTCGGCTGCTTAGCCGGAGAAGGAAGAGATCATGGCAACAAAGATGCGAACTCCCGAGCTGCTCGAGGTTTTCGAGAAGATGACCGTGCTTGAGCTGAAGGAATTTCTCGACGCTTTCGAAGAGAAGTTCGAGGTGACCGCGGCGGCGCCCATGGCGGCAGCCGCCGCCGGCGGAGGAGCGGCAGCAGCAGCCCCGGTCGAGGAAGAGAAAGACGAATTCACCGTCATGCTCACGGGCGCTGGCGCCCAAAAGATCCAGGTCATCAAAGAAGTGCGGACGCTTACCAGTCTCGGCTTGCGCGAGGCGAAAGAATTGGTCGATAGCGCTCCGAAGGCAGTGCTCGAGAACGTCGACAAGGCCACCGCCGACAAGGCCAAGGCCCAACTCGAAGCCGCCGGCGGTACGGTGGAACTGCAGTAGGCGTCAGATCGCCGGGCTGGCGCCCGGCTGTAAGACATCAGATCGCCGGGCTGGCGCCCGGCTGTCAGATTCGGATCTGATGTCTGATGTCTACGCCAGGAATTCGTGGACCGCTTTCGCTTCGCGGGTGCGCATTTCGACGTTGGCGCGGAGGCGTTCGAGGTTTTGGGCAATCGACTTGGTGGCGTGGGGGAGCGGAGTCTCGGCGAAGAACGCCTCGATCTCGGCCGCCACCTCCGGCCGGGACAAGGACGGCAGACCCTCGATCACCCGGCGATGGGTCATAGTCGGGAGTTTGACAAACGTGTCCCAGCTCTTTCTGAGTTGCTTCCATGCCACGCCGCCATTGACCCGGTTCCCGAGGGTTGCGCCGATCACCCAGGCGGAGTCCTGGGTCCGGATGCGGCCGTCGAGGCTGGCCGTGATCGTTTCGGACACGAGGTCAGGATCGTCAAAGGTCGCCAAGGCCAGGAGCAATCGCTGTTGCTCGTGGGGCGCGGTGATCTTCTTGTACAGCTCGAAGAACCGGCGGTATTCGCTTTCTCCCCCATGCGCAGCGGTGACGAACAGGCTCGCGCGAGCGATCTCGGGATCAACCGCATGCGGGTCATCTAGGGCGTCATCAGCCAACTGGCGGCACCGGGCGATGACGGCGGGGTCGTCGGCGAGTCGTCCCATCGCTCCGATGATCTGCCCGCGGAGGCGACGAGTGAGGTCGCTCTCGCCTTCCTGCGCTTCCCAACCAAGCTGCTGAAAGGTGGGACCGACGAGACTGGCGACCCACTTCGCAAAAGCCGGACGGTCCTCGTCGTCGACAAGATGATGTCCAATGGCGGCCACCCCGCCGAGCACCGCCCCCCAGATTGCCTGCTCGCCTTCGTGGCGATACGTCTCAGCCAACCGCAAGTAGTCCGCTGCCGAAAGCTGACCCGACTCGACGAAGGCCCAGGCGTCGTTGATGATGGTGAAGCGTTCCAAGTCCTCGAGCTCGGGGAGCGCGGCTATCAAGGCATCCAAGAGCTCCGGTGAGTAGAGAACTCGGAAAAAGCCGTGCCCTCCGGCGTTGGCCACGACGAGCTCTACGTCGTCCAAAGGAATCTGGAGATCCTCCTCCGTCATCAGGGTCTTCTGCTCGAAGGCGCGGCCGCCCGCGACTCCTCGGATCTGCAGGGGGATCTTCCAAAGCGTTGAATCGGACTCATCGGGGATCGTGAGGAAGCGACGCTGGGAAATCTTCACTCCATTTCCGGTCCTCGCAACCTCTAGCTGTGGGTAGCCGCGCTGGTAAAGCCAGGTGTTCATGATCTCGCCCACCGGTTCTCCAGAAGCCTCGTTGAGACCTGCCCAGAGGTCCGCCGTTACCGTGTTGCTGTAGGCGTGACGCCTCAGGTAGTTGCCCACGCCCTGGCGGAAGGCTTCCTCCCCGATGTATTGCTCGATCATTCGCAGGAGCGAAGAGCCCTTGCCGTAGGTGAGGGCATCGAACATCTCATTGGCCTCGTCCGGAGAGCCAACCTCGAACTCCACCGGCCGCGACGCGGCGAGCGCATCGACCCCGAATGCCCAGGGTCGATCTTCGGCAGCAAACGCCAGCCAGCGTTTCCATTGCGGCCGCATGGCATCGGTGGCTTTGAACTCCATGAATGAGGCGAAAGCTTCGTTGAGCCAGATGCCATCCCACCATTTCATCGTCACCAGATCCCCGAACCACATATGGGCCAATTCGTGGCCGACCACGTCGAGGATTCGCAGCAGCTCCGATTGGCTGGCGGTCGTGGTGTCGACTAGCAGCGCTGTCTCGCGATACGTGATGAGGCCGAGGTTCTCCATCGCCCCAAAAGCAAAGTCGGGGATGGCGATGTGATCGACCTTCAACCCGGGGTAGGGAATCTCGTAGTAGTCGCGCAGAAAACGGAGGCAGAACTGAGCGCACTCCATCGCGAAGGGCGCCAGGTCGAGTTTCCCCCTCGGGGCGATGATGCGGACCGGCACCCCGTCGACATCCTCGGCTTTTGTGGCCTCGAACGGACCGACGGAGAAAGCCACGAGATAGGTCGACATTTTCATCGTGTCGGCAAAGCGGACCGCGACCTCGCCGTCAGTCCGAGTTTCTCGTGCGACCTCGGGCCCGTTGGAGACCGCCAACAGGTCGCCGGGCACGATCAGCGTGATGCCAAATACGGCCTTGAGATCGGGTTCGTCCCAACAGGGGAAGGCGCGACGAGCGTCCGTGGCTTCGAACTGAGTCGTGGCGATCGCCTGTTCGTGTCCCTCGGTGTCGGTAAACGTCGACTTGTAGAAACCAACCAACTGGTCGCCGAGGACTCCGGTGAACGTGAGCTTGAGCTCGGCTTGACCCGGCTCGAGCGACCGCGAAAAACGAAGACGGGCGCGCTGCTTTTCAGCATCGATCTCGACCTCGGCCGAGATCTCCTCGCCGCCGCGAGAGAGGGTGGCGTCCTGAATCTCGATTTCGTGCGCATTGAGGACGAATTCGTCGGTGGCTTCGACGATGTCAACGAGGATCGTCTCCTGGCCGGAAAAGACCGCGTTCTCTAGATCGGGGGTCAGGGCGAGGTCGTAACGGACCGGTACGACCGAGCGCGGCAGACGATGAGGATTTTCAACCATCCGCCGATCTTAGGACGAGGGGGTGGTGGCAGCTCCTGGCGCCCATTGAGTGTGAAAGTGCTCGCCCCGGTCTCGGTCGACCCGTTCATAGGTGTGGGCGCCAAAGAAGTCCCTCTGGGCCTGAATGAGATTGGCCGGCAGCCGCGCCGTGCGGAATCCGTCGTAGAAAGAGAGCGCCGCCGAGTAGGCCGGAACCGGGATGCCTGCTTTTGCCGCCGCCGCAATCACGTTTCGCCATGCCGCTTGGGCGTTATCGATGACGTCGGCGAAGTGCGGGTCGAGGAGCAAATTGGATAGCTCCGGATCGTTTCGATACGCGCTCGTGATGTCATTGAGCATCCTCGCCCGGATAATGCAACCGCCCCGCCAAAGCGGTGCGATCCGGGCCGGTTGCAGGGCCCAACTTAGATCGCCAGAGCACGCGCGGATCAACATGAAACCCTGCGCATAACACACGATCTTCGAAGCGAGCAGAGCTTGCTCGATCTCCCTTTCCTCGACCACGAGCGGTGCGGACGGGCCGCGCAATCGACTCGCCGCGTGCACCCGTTCGTCCTTTAGAGCGGAAAGCGATCGAGCCAGCACCGCCTCCGCGATCACCGTGGTCGGTTGCCCGCGGCTCAGCGCGTCCTCGACCGTCCATCGGCCGGTTCCCTTCTGGGCGGCGGCGTCGAGGATCTTCTCGACCAGAGGCTCGCCGTCGTCGTCGGCAACTTCGAGGATCTGAGCCGTGATGTCCATCAGGTAGGAGCTAAGTGACCCCTCGCCGAAGCGGCGAAAGACCGCGGCTGTCTCCGCCGCCGATCTTCCTGAAGCACGCAACAGGTGGTAAGCCTCGGCGATGACCTGCATGTCGGCGTACTCGATGCCGTTGTGGATCATCTTCACGTAATGACCGCTGCCACCCGGGCCGATCCAGTCACAGCAGGCCTCGCCGTCGACCTTGGCGGCGATCGCGGTCAGAGGCTCTCGCATCTCCTCCCAGCCGTTACCTCCCGGCATGATCGAGGGCCCGAAGCGAGCTCCCTGCTCGCCTCCCGAGATGCCGGTTCCGAGAAAACGGATGCCCAAAGTCGCGAGCTGCTCCGATCTCCGCTCGGAATCGGCCCAGAAGCTGTTGCCACCGTCGACGATGACGTCGCCGGCATCGAGGCGGGGCACCAGGTGCGCGAGCACCGCCTCGACTGCCTCTCCCGCCTTGACCATGAGAACAATTCGGCGTGGCCGGTCGAGCTCCCCGACGAATCTTTCAATCTCGGCGGTGCCAATCAAACGGGACTGTTCGGGGTTCCCGTCGATAAAGCTGCGAGTGGTCTCGGCAGTGCGGTTGAAAATGACCACCTCGTAGCCGTGATCGGCCAAGTTGAGCGAGAGACTCTGACCCATGACCGCCAGACCAATCAGTCCGATTCGCTCGTCCGCCATGCCTCGACATTATCGACGGGATAGGCTCGCGCCTCGTGGCTGAAACTGTGTTGGGAATCGATATCGGCGGCTCCGGCATCAAGGGAAACATGGTCAACCTCGAAACCGGGGTGGTGAACGGGGAACGATTTCGAATCCCAACTCCCAACCCGTCGACTCCGGCGTTGGTGGCCGAGGCCGTCAAGGAGATAGTCGAGCACTTCGGGTCGGAGGGGCCAGTCGGGTGCACCTTCCCGGCCATCGTTCGCAACGGCATCACCCTGAGCGCGGCCAACGTCGATCCGAGTTGGATCGGCGCCGACGCCGACAAGATCTTTACCGAGGCTTGCGGCCTTCCGGTGACGATGATCAACGATGCCGATGCCGCCGGGGTGGCGGAGATGGCCTTCGGGGCCGGGAAGGGCAACGACGGTCTGGTGATGTTGCTGACTTTCGGCACCGGGATTGGTTCAGCGGTGTTTTATCAAGGTCTTCTAATCCCCAACACCGAGTTTGGGCACCTCGAGTTGAAGGGCCATGCGCCAGTGGAATCGTGGGCCGCGGCGAGGTTCAAAGAGGAGAAGGATCTCTCTTGGGAGACCTGGGCCAAGCGCGTAGACCGTCTGCTTGACCATCTCGAACGGATCGTGCCTCCGGACCTGTTCATCATCGGCGGCGGGGTCTCCCGCAAATGGGACCAATGGGGAAAGTACCTCAGCACCACTGTTGCCACCGTCCCGGCGGCATTGCGCAACGAGGCCGGGATCGTCGGCGCCGCCTTGACCGCCAGCGCCAAGGCTCCCCAAACCTAAGGCGATTTTGGTGGCTAGACCACCATGCAAACCTTAGGTTTGCCTAGCGGTTGTAGCTCCTAAAGATGAACGCCGCCATCTCGGCTCGGGTGACGACGTCATCGGGGCAGAACTTGGTTGGTTCGCAGCCGAAGGTGATCCCAGCCTGAGCGAGGGCGTTGATGTCGGCCTCATGGACAGAGCCTTCGTCGTCTGTGAACAGATCCGGGCCTGCCGGCAAGAGGAACGTCCTCACCAAGAAGGAAGCCATCTGGCCCCTCGTCACGCCCATTTCCGGGCAATAGCGATCGACGTCGCACCCCTTGGTGATGCCAAAAGCAACCAACGCGTCGATATCCGCCTCGTGCGGTGAACCCGCGATGTCAACGAACTGGTCCGATGATGCAGGTGGCAGGGAAAAGGCCCGGACCAGAAACGACGCCATCTGGGCACGAGTCACCGGGTCGTTCGGGCAATAGAGATTCGCGGCGCAGCCCAAAGTGATCCGCTTCTCGGCCATCCAGGCGATGTAGGTATAGAAAGGATGCTCGCTGGGGACGTCTTCGAACTGTGGGCTCGAGGACCCTTCGCCGCCACCACCGCCACCGCCACCCCCGCCACCGCCACCCCCGCCACCGCTCGAGCTGAAACTGGCGGTGAGCGTGGTGTCGGTCGTTGGGACCGTGATCGTGTGAGTTTGGGCGCCGCCGTCGCTCCAACTCGAGAACGTGTACGACGTTCCGCTCAAGGACTGGGGCGAGACGACATCGACAGTCAGGCTTCCACCGACGATGGCGGTGATCTCGGCCGGGCTGGTGAAGGTGTCAAGCCCTTCGACGCCGGCCGACACCGACAATCCCGCCGGGGACGAGGCGACGGTTATGACGCTGGTGAGCGGTTGAAGGTCCCGTTCCTCGACGTCGGTGAGGCCGCCGCTGTCGGTAGCGGTGAGCCGGATGGTCAGATGACTCGGGTAGGGATGATCGGGGGCGCTAAAGCTGCCTCCGCTGGTCCCGGTGAAAGTCTGGATCGTGTGCGTGTGACATCCGCCACCGGTTTCGCAGTGATTCATGATCACTTCCCATGTCAACGCCGACGCGGGCAGCGGTCCGTCAACCGGGTCGGTCGCGCTGCCGCTGAAGGAGATCAGGTCGCCGACCTTCCAGGTGAGGGCACTGCTCGGAGAGGAGATGGTCGCCACCGGGGCCTGGTTGGCGACGGGGTTGATAACCACCGAATCGGTGTCGGTGGCTCCGGAGGGGTCCTGCACGCGCAAGCCAACTGTGACCGACCCGGGGCTGGAATAGGTGTACGTTGGCTCGCTGGCCGTCGAGTCGTCGTACTGGCCGTCCCCGTCGAGGTCCCAGGCAAAGTTGAGCGGGTCGCCCTCGGCGTCGGTGCTGCCGGTTCCGTCGAAGGTCACTAGCAGGGGGACGCTGCCCGTCATCGGATTGGCTGCGATTGCCGCGGTCGGGCCGGTGTTGTAGTTCACCCGGACGATCCGACCGCTCACGATGTCGGCGTAGAACAGGTCACCCTCGGGGCCGATCTGAAGGTCGACCGGAAAGGCGTTGCCCACAAACGTCTCGATCGAGTTCTTGTTGGGGAGGCCGAAGGGAGTGTCGGGGTACATCACCCGAATGCACTGGTGCGAATAGTCGGCGATGAAGAGCGCCCCGTCGTAGGCAGCCGGGTAGCGCCCTCCCTCGTAGAAGGCCAGGCCGCTGACCGCGCCGCCCGCCCCGGGGCACTGGCTGCTCAGGTCTTCGCCGTGCTGGCGGGCGTAAAACGGAGCCTGGACGGCTCCGGCGGTGCCATAGAGGGTTTCGCACATGTTGAGATTGAGGCCGTCGTAGGTGGGTTCTTTGGCCGAGGAGCCATCACCACCCTCGTAGCACGGCCAGCCGAAATTCTCGACGGCCCCGCCGGCGTCGACGATGCGATTGACTTCCTCCCACCTGCCCCACCCGACGTCGCCAATCCAAATCTCCGCCGTGCCGGGCCGCTCGGTGATCCGGAAGGGATTTCTGAGGCCGTGGGCAACGATCTCGGGGGCAGGTGCACCAGGTGTCTTGTTGACCCGAAGGATCGTGCCGTCGTAGCTCTGGGGATCACCGGACGTCAGGATGTCCTGGCTCCGGAGAGCGCCGCCTTCGTTGTCGGCAAAGCCGGCCCCGCCGAGGGGGTCCTGGCAACCGTTGGTGGGGTTCTGGTCCTCGCCGTGATCGGCAAAGTTGAAGCTCGCCCCGTCGCCGGCCGAGACCAGAAGCAAACCATCCGCCGTGAAGGACAGATCACCGATGGTGTGAGAGGGATATTGGGCGCACCAGTTGCCGGTGAGGAGGATCTGTTCGGCACCGGCGGTGCCGTTGGCTGCGATCGGAAAGCGGCCGAGCTGGCCGTTGACAACGCATCCGGCACCCGTCGGATCGGCACAGGCGTCGGGAGGGGAGGTGTCGGGGAACGTGTAGAGGAGATACACGTAGTCACTGCCGTTGCCGAACTGAGGGTCGACCGCGAGTCCCAGGAGGCCGCGATCCCAATAGTCATGGACCTGGTTGCGAATATCGATGACCTGGGTCGGGGTGGGATCAGCGACCGAGTCGAAAACCTGGACCGTGCCCCTCTTTTCGGCTACGTAGAGCTGGCCCGTTTCGGTGAACCCGAAAGCCACGGGTTGGACCAGCGTGTTGGTGATGTTTTCGAGCGTGAACCCGTTCTGGGTCGGATTGGCCGCCCCCGCCGGCACGGTCGCCAGCCCAAATACCAAAACGATGCTAAGGCCGATGGCCCGTAGAAACCCCTTGATGTGCCCACCCCTGACTTGAGAAATCTCAACCTATCCCAGATCAGGTTCTGCGCAAGGGCCTATTTTTGACGACTACCGAACTTGGAACTCGGCAAAGGCGGCCAACGAGCGGCGAGGCAGCCGCACCTCGAGCGTGGTGCCGAAGTCATCATGTTTCTCGACCGCCACTTCCCCTGCCTGATGAGCGGCCGCCACTAGATCACCGCGTTCATACGGGATTACGAGCGTGACTGAGGAATAGTCCCTTTCCAGTTGATCGGACAGGGCTCCGGCAAGTTCGCTGATCCCTTCGCCCGTCAAAGCGGAGATGGCAATGCCTTCAGGATGTAGGTTCGCCAGCCGCTGCAGCACCGTCGACTCGGCCCGGTCGATCTTGTTGAAAATGATCAACTCGGGCACGTCCGCGGCCTCGATCTCGGCCAGCACCGAGCGGACCGCTTCGAGCTGACGCTCCGGATCGGGGTCGGAAGCGTCGACTAGATGCAGCAACAGCGTTGCCTCTTTGACCTGATCGAGAGTTGACCGGAAAGCCTCGACCAGCCGGTGGGGGAGCTTGCGCACAAACCCGACCGTGTCTGACAGGAGGATGGTCTGCCCGCTGGGAAGTCGATACTTGCGGACCGTGGAGTCGAGGGTCGAGAAGAGACGGTCTTCGGTCAGGACGCCGGCGCCGGTGAGGTGGTTGAGCAGCGTTGACTTGCCGGCATTGGCGTAGCCAACCAATGACACGACCGGCAGCCCCGCTCGAGTTCGCTCCTTGGCCTGGGTGGCGCGGGTGCGGTTGAGATCCTTCAGGTCTCGCTCGAGTCTGGTGATGCGTTGCTCGATTCGTCGCCGATCGGTTTCGAGCTTGGTCTCGCCCGGCCCTCGACGGGCTCCGATGCCGCCGGTCTGTTGGGAAAGCGAGACCCCTTTTCCGCGCAGGCGGGGAAGGTTGTAGCGGAGCAGCGCCAACTCCACCTGAATCGCACCGGTGCGGCTCGTGGCGTGCTGAGCAAAGATGTCGAGGATCAACGCTTCGCGGTCGACGACGTCGCACTCAAAGATCTGTTGCAAGTTGCGCTGCTGGGCAGGGGTCAGCTCATTGTCGAAGACGACTGCATCGATATCGCTGGCGCGGGCGAGATCGGCCAGTTCCCGGGCTTTGCCCGAACCGATGAACAACGCCGGGTCGATGACGTCTCGGCGAACGAGCTCGGAATCGACCGGGTCGGCACCTGCGGTGTCGACGAGCAAAGCCAACTCGGACAAAGACCGTTCGGTCTCGGTCAAGCTTTCACCCCCACTCGCCACCCCGACCAGAAGCGCTTTCTGACGAGGTCGCTCGAGGTCGGTGACGGTGGCCGTCAGCCGCCTTCGCTGCCTGCCTCTGGAATCAGTCATTCCCCGAAACCGTAGATCATCCGTCGGCTCAAGCTGGTCGAATTTGATACAGAGATCAGATCGCCGGGCCTTGCCCGGCTTCCAGATTCCAGATCTGACATCTGATATCTGGAATCTGGGCATCTCACAAATATTGCCCATCTCCGTCGACGTGACTGAGCTGTTCCTCGGCAATGATCTGCGACTCGCGTACAGCCACAACCGGCCGTCCGGTCGGCGGCCAAATGAAACGCCATGCCCCAGCCGGCACGGCCCAAAATCGTTGCCCGGTGTTGACATCCACCAAGGGAAGCGCGTCGTTGCCTTCCTTGGTGCCGGCGGGGACCAGCAACCCTGACCTGGTGGTGGCTTCCTCGGGGGCATGGCCGACACGCCACCCGGTCATCACCTTGTAGCCGTCGTCTTTATCGGTTCGCTGCATCAGGTCCCAATTCTGCCACCGCCCAAAGATTTCAGATCGCCGGGCTTTGCCCGGCTGCCAGACGTCAGATCGCCTGGCAGTGCCCGGCTGTCAGATTCGGATCTGGTGTCTGATGTCTGACATCTGACGTCTGATTAGGGTCATCGCCCATGGCCGAGCGAAGCCCTTTCAGCGAAGCTCTCCACTATCACGAGTTCCCGATTCCGGGGAAGGTGGCCATTCGCGCCACGAAGCCGACCGCCACTCAGACCGATCTCTCTCTCGCCTACACCCCCGGTGTGGCCGAGCCCTGCCGCGAGATCGCTCGGGATTCAGAAGCTGCTTTCCGATTCACCAATCGGGGCAATCTGGTGGCGGTCGTTTCGAACGGCACCGCGGTCCTCGGTCTCGGCAACATTGGCCCGCTGGCCGGTAAGCCGGTGATGGAAGGCAAAGCCGTGCTGTTCAAGCGCTTCGCCGACATCGATGTTTTCGATCTCGAGATCGATGCTCCCGACCCCGACGACGTCATCCGCTTCTGCGAATTGCTCGAGCCGACCGTGGGTGGCATCAACCTCGAAGACATTCGCGCTCCCGACTGCTTTTACATTGAAGACGAGCTGCGCAAGCGTCTCTCGATCCCCGTTTTTCACGACGACCAGCACGGGACTGCCATCATCGCCGGCGCTGCCTTTCTCAACGCGTCCGAACTCACCGGTAAGGCGGTACGCGACATGCGAGTCGTCTTCAGCGGAGCAGGCGCAGCTGGAATCGCCACCGCCCGGTTCTTCCATCACCTCGGCGTGTCCCCGGAGAACACCCTGATGGTGGATAGTCGCGGGGTTGTCCACGACGGCCGGAGCGACCTGACCTCGATCAAGCTCGAGTTTGCTCGCGACACCGAGGCCCGCACTCTGGCCGATGCCCTGGTCGACGCTGACGCGTTCGTGGGCGTGTCGGTGGCAGGGGCGGTGACGCCGGAGATGGTCAAGTCGATGGCGGACAACCCGTTGATCTTCGCCCTGGCCAATCCCGACCCCGAAATCACCTATGAGGACGCGCGATCCTCGCGCCCGGACGCCATCGTCGCCACCGGGCGTAGCGACTTTCCAAACCAAGTGAACAACGTGCTCGGATTCCCCTTCATCTTCCGCGGCTGTCTCGACGTGCGGGCGCGTGGGGTGAACGAGGACATGAAAGTCGCCGCGGCGCGCGCCTTGGCGGACTTGGCTCGCCAACCGGTGCTCGAATCGGTGTTGAAGGCGTATCGGGTCGATCGTCTCGAATTCGGACGCGACTACCTGATTCCTAAGCCTTTCGATCCCCGCGTGCTGTGGCACGTCGCCCCGGCGGTCGCTGCGGCAGCAACGGCCGCCGGTTTGGCGGGTCTCCCGCTGGTCGACGTCGATGCTTACGCCGAAGAGCTCCGTAGTCGTTTCCAAGCCTCGCACGGCCTGCTCAACACCGCGATCGCCGCGGCCCGCACCAAGCCGATGAAAGTCGTCTACCCGCATGGCGACGACGTGCGCCTCCTGCGAGCGGCGCGGCGCGTTCTCGACGAAGGCATCGGTTCTCCGGTCCTGTTGGGCAATCTCGAAGCCATCCAACGGATTGCCACCGGCGTCGGCATCAATCTCGACGGCATCGAGATCGTCGATCCCGCCACCGAAACCGAGACTTTGCAGCGGTATGCGAACCAGCTGCTTGAACTGCGAGGGACGAAGGGAATGACTGCGGCCCGAGCGCAACAGGAAGTGACCGACCACAACATGTTCGCCGCGTTGCGGGTTCGCGAGGGAGACGCCGATGCTGTTCTCGGAGGTCTGACCACTTTCTATCCCGCAACCATCCGTCCGGCGCTGCAAGTGCTGCCGATGGAACCGGGCCGCACAATTGTCAGCTCGCTCTACGTCGTCATCCTCAAAGGCAATCCCTACTTCTTCACCGACTGTGCGGTCAACATCGAGCCCGATTCTGATCAGTTGGTGGAAATCGCCTCGGCGGCCGTCGACATCGCCCTCGAGCAGTTCAACCGCCAGTCCCGGGTGGCGTTCATCTCCTACTCGGACTTTGGGAGCGCTGCTGGTTCCGAGCCCGAACGGGTCCGCAAAGCCGTCGCCCGCTTTCGGGAACTGCGCCCCGAGGTTCCGGCCGATGGCGAGATGCAGGCAGACACGGCTGTGGTCTCCGAGCTGATGTTGGGCAGGTCGCCCAATGGAGTGCTCGATCGGTCCGCCAATGTGTTGGTTTTCCCCAACCTCACGGCGGCCAATGCCAGCTACAAGTTGCTCAATCGCTTGGGTGACGCCGAGGTGATCGGTCCGATCCTGTCGGGACTCTCGCGGGCGGTTCACGTCCTCCAGCGGGACGCCGAGGTGAGCGATGTCGTCAATTTGACCACGATCGCGGTGGCTGACGCCCAGCGCAAAGCCGCCCCCGTCTGACCGATCGACCTCTGAGCTGAAGTTTTCCGAGAAAGGTGCCGGGGTAACCTGTTCTTTATGTCCGTGTCCTTTGGCGATTCGATTCGCCGCGGCCGAGAGGTGGCTGGACTGAGCCAGGCCAAGGTCGCAGCGCTGATCGGAAAGGCGCCGTCGACAGTCCGTTCGTGGGAGTTAGGTCGGACGAGTCCATCGGAGGCGTCCGCGGTTAGCGCCCTGGCGGCGGTGCTGGGAATCGACGAGCCGACCTTGCTGAGCCGGGCCGGTTTCGAACAGCCTGCTTCGACCCCTCGTCTCAGCCTTGCCCAAGAGCTCGACGGTTTGCGTCACCCCGATCCGACCCCGATCCCGCCCCCTCCACCAAATGGCCAGAGCAAGCCGAAGACAAGGCCGAACCCGTCGATCGGCGCGCTGAGGCAGGGACCGCCTCTCGACTTGATTCCGAAAGGCATCGGAATCCGGCCGGTGCCTCCGCTCCTGGCCGCGGCGACGGTGCCGCCCGAGGTGGAGGGAAGGCCAATCTCGATTACGGTTGTCCCGGCGCCCGAGCCGGCTCCCATTCCCAAAGATGAGGGTCGGCGAAAGGTGACGATTGTTCCGCGGATGCACGTAGGCGCAGCGCGTTCTTACGTCGAAGAGTCGGATCAGTTGGAGTTCTATCGTTGGCGAGCAGTGGTGACGGTCATCTGCTTGGTCCTGCTCTTTCTCGGCTTTTGGTGGGCCTTGCGCAACTTGGGCGGCGCGATCACCGACTTCTTTGGAAGCTTCATCGACGCCCTCAATATTTGACCGTGAACCACAAAGAGTCCCGGCAACGTAAACCAGAGATGGATTCGGTCCGGGTCATGCGACGTCTGGCAGCTGGTGATCCCAACGCCCTCAATTCGCTCTATGGTCAGTACGGGCGCTCGGTGTTCACTGTCTGTTACCGGGCGTTGGGGGACCGATCGCTGGCCGAAGAGGCCTCCCAACAGACCTTCCTCCAGGCGTGGAGGGCGGCTCGAACCTTCGAGGTTGGACGCGAGCCCGGCCCCTGGCTCTATGCGATCGCTCGCCGGGCCGCGGTGGATGCCTATCGACGGGAACGTCGACATCGAGCCGACCGCCTCGATGATCCCGAGATCGTCGCGCTCCCGCCCTCGTTCGAGGGCATGTGGGAAGCATGGGAAGTTCGGCGCGCAATCGACTTGCTCACTCATGAGGAAGCGCAGGTAATCAAGCTGACCTATCTCGACGGCTTGAGCCATGAGGAAGCCGCCTCACAATTAGGGATCCCCCTCGGGACAGTCAAAAGCAGATCGGCGCGGGCGCGCAAGCGCCTCTCGACGATGCTTGCCCATCTCAAGGAAGCGACGGCATGAGCGACGAACTCCCTCCCCGGGTGAAGTCGATTCTCGAGAGCGAGGCGATTTGGGTTGAACCATCGCTTGGCCTCGAGGAGCAGATTCAAACTTTGGCCTCAGGCGGTGGGTACGCCCGGCCCTCGAACAGGCTGCGAAGGTGGCTGCCAGTCACTGTGTCGCTTGCGATCCTGCTGGTCGGGGCTGCTGTCACCTTCGGCCGACCGGACTGGCAGGTGGAATTGACGGGGAGCGCCCAGGTTCCCGGTGCGTCGGCGCTCGTGTCGGGTTGGAATGCGGACGGGGGGACAAGGCTCCGATTCGACATCAACGGCTTGCCGGCGCCACCCCCCGGTTCCTATTACGAGATCTGGCTCACCTCCGCCGACGGATACCACGTCTCGGGAGGCTCGTTCACCGGAAACGGAGTGTTGACCACAATGGTGGCTGTGCGGCGCGGCGACTTCCCCCGCATCTGGATAACCCTCGAGCCGATCGATGAAGACTCCTCGCCGTCCCCGGAAACGGTGTTCGACACGGAGGTGTAAAAGGAAAGAGCCCCCTCGAGGCGAGGGAGCCCTTTCTGATCTCAAACCCCGAAACACTTCGGCCAGCCAGATTCGCTCCGGCATGGCCGCCGCAAGGGGACCTTTCTCGCGGGTTTGCAGGGTGCGGTGGTCCGAGTTTGGAGTCGCCACCTCTCCTTAACGGAGGAGCGACGCTTCGTTACGGCCAGCGCCGCTCAGCGCTCGGCCACCTCCAGAGTCCCAAAAGTTTTACCCAATGCGGACCACCTCCTTTCTCTGGTGACCCGATTCTGTCACGGATCCGGACCAAATGAAACGCATTTTCAGATCGGAAAGCCGTTCGACTCCATCCACTGGTCGTTGAATACCTTTGACAGATAGCCGCGGCCCGAGTCAGGAAGGACGACCACGACCAAGCGATTCTCGTCCTCGCTCGCGACTTGAACTGCCGCCGCGGCCGCCATCCCACACGACCCTCCCACCAGGACTCCCTCCTCGCGGGCCAGCAGGCGGGTCATCGCAAACGACTCGGAGTCGCCAACCTTGATGAATCGATCGATGAGGGAGAGATCAACAGTGTCGGGATAAAAGTCTTCGCCTACTCCCTCAACTCGGTATTGGTGGATTGCCTCTGGGTTCGGGGCGGTGTAGATCGACCCTTCCGGGTCAGCCCCGACGACTAGCACCTCCGGGTTCTGCTCTTTGAGGTATTTGGAGGCTCCAGAAATCGTGCCGCCAGTCCCGACTCCGGCCACGAATGCTCTGATCTGTCCGTCCGTCTGTTTCCAGATCTCGGGACCGGTCGAGTGGTAGTGGGCGAGAGGGTTGTATGGATTTGCGTACTGATCGGGGTGGAAAGCCCCCGGAATCTCGCGAGCGAGCCGGCGGGCGACTCCGTAGTACGAATCAGGATGCTCGGGAAGTAGCTCAGTCGGCGTGATCAGCACCTCGACCCCATATGCGCGCAACAGGGCGATCTTCTCATTCGAGACCTTGTCGGGGACGGTGCAGATCACCCGGTAACCCCGAACGGCCCCGACCAAAGCGAGGCCGACCCCGGTGTTGCCCGAGGTCGGCTCCACAATCGTGCCCCCGGGTTGGAGCCGTCCTGCGGCTTCGGCGGCATCGATCATCGTCAGCGCGATTCGCTCCTTGACCGAGCCCCCCGGGTTGATCGACTCGAGTTTCGCTACGAGGTTTCCCGGCGGATGGAGGCGGCCGAGTCGGACGAGCGGCGTGTTGCCGATCAGCCCGAGGACGCTTTCCTGAATATCCATCGAACCATTCTTGCGTAAAACTGCGCCCCCCAAATTGGTCAAATTGGCCGGGGGTTTTTACGCAAGAATGGATCCGGTAGTGGTCAAGCGGTTTGCTCAGCTGGTGTTGGGGTGGAACGTTGTCACCATCCTGCTCGGGGCGCTCGTCCGGGCGACTCATTCCGGGGCCGGCTGCGGCCGCTCTTGGCCGACCTGCAGCGGAGAGATCCTTCCCGAGCTGGCCGGGGCGCGGGCCGTCGAATATGTCCACCGCGTCGCCAGCGGGATCGCTTTGGTTTTGGTCCTCGGGCTGGCAGTCTTGGTTTGGCGCCGAACCGCGAGAGGGGAACCGATTCGGCGGGCAGCCGCCTGGGCGGGATTAGCGATCATCGGCGAGGCCCTCATTGGGGCGGCCATCGTGTTCTACGAATGGGTTGACGCCGACAGCTCGATTGCGCGGGTGGTGGCGGTGCCGCTCCACCTTGTCAACACTTTCCTGCTGCTTGCGGCCCTAACGCTGGTGGTTTGGTATGCGGCTGGTGGCCAACGTCTGCATGGCCGAGGTCCGGTCCGGAGGTGGCTGGCGCTAGGCGCCTGGGGCTTGGTGGCGATCGCCGCCACGGGTGCCGTCACCGCACTCGCCGACACGCTTTTTCCGAAGGATTCCTCGGGCTCGGTAGGTGCGATTCACTTTCTTTCCGACCTACGAGTCGTTCATCCCCTTCTGGCGACGACTGTGGTGGCATCGGCCGTGATCGCGTCGCGACGCGCCCGAACTCCGCTCCTGTGGCGCCTGTTGACACTCGTCATGCTGGGCCAGCTCGTGCTCGGCGTCGCCAACATCTGGCTGGGCACGCCGGTGTGGCTCCAGCTCCTGCATCTCCTAGTCGCCGATGTGATCTGGGTTCTCTACGTCTGGTTCGCTGCTCAAGTGCTTTCGAGCATCCACGCCAGCTCGGTCGAGGACGACGTCGGACTGAGGCACACCATCCCGGAACATAGGTAGGCCAGACCACCGGAGCGACCTGGCCGACTTGTCAGGAGGGGAACGGCGTCCGTTTCGAATTCGACCGCCGCGAGAACCACATTGGGGCGAAAGGCTTGCCAGTAGACGTTCGCCAGGTCGCGGTGGTCTGGTCCGACGATCGCCAGCTCGTGAGTTCCGGCATGAATGGTTTCGAGCAGCGCCAGGCCGTAGCCAACTCCGCTCGGAAATCGCTCGATCAAGGGGCCGATTGCCTTCAGGTTGGAGTGGGCCAACTCGGCCAAGTCCTGTTCGCCGGTGTAAAGCGAAAGCTGGATGAGAGCCTCGGCGGCGAGGGTGTTGCCAGAGGGAAGCGGATTGTCGAATAGATCGCGAGGACGTTTGATGAGATCGTCGGTTTGCGAGCTGAACATGGCCCCCTCGGGAGCACCGAATCTGGCCGGGATTTGACGGATGAGCCGCTCCCCTTCCCGATACCAGTCGAGTTCCCCGGTGGCGGCGAAGAGGGAGAGCAATGCCGTCCCCATCGCGCCGTAGTCATCGAGAAACCCCGGGGTGTGGCCTGCTCGCCCTTTGGCCCACGTCCGCACGAGACCGCCATCGGGCGTACTCATCTTCTCGAGCACGAACTTCGCCGCTACTTCCGCGGCTTCGACATAACGGGACTCTCCTAGCCCCGCTCCGGCTTCGGCCAATGCCCGAATCGCGAGGCCATTCCAACCGGCTACAACCTTGTCGTCCTTGCCGGGGCGAATCCTTTTGTTGCGGCGAGCCAGGAGCCGCTGACGAACCGATTCGAGCCGCGATTCATCGGCGTCAGCACTGAGAAGGAGGATGTTGTTGCCTTCGAAGTTGCCGGACTCGGATGCGCCGTAGACTGCGGCAGCCCATGAAGCGTCGTCACCGAGAACTTCGACGAACTCGCGATAGCTCCAGACGTAAAATTTTCCCTCTTCGCCTTCGCTGTCCGCGTCCTCCGCCGACATGAAGCCACCAGCCTCCTGTCGAAGATCGGTCAAGAGATAGTCGAGAGTCTTTCGGGCCACTCCTACCAGATCGGCGCGACCGGCTTCGATCCCGGTCCAGAGGTATAGCCTCGCGAGTTGGGCGTTGTCGTAGAGCATCTTTTCGAAATGGGGAACGATCCAATGCGGATCAACCGAGTAGCGCGCAAAGCCGCCTGCGAGCTGGTCGTGGATCCCGCCCCGGGCCATCGCGGTCAATGTCTGCGAGAGCATCGCCCGAGCATCCTCGTTCCACAGCCGCAGGAGGAACTCGAGCAGCGGTTGCTGAGGGAACTTGGGAGCACGGCCAAAACCACCGTTAGCCGAATCAAAGGTGGCGCCGATCGCTCGAAAAGCCGCCAAGAGGGTTTCTGGACTCGGAAGATCATCGGCTGGCGCCAACTCGGCGCTCAGGGCTTCGCGAATCCGTTGAGCCTGTGCGGTCACGTCGCTCCTCTCATTCTTCCAGGCGTGCGAGATCGCCGCGATCACTCGTCGAAACGAAGGCATTCCGCCGCGCTCGTCCTTCGGAAAATACGTCCCGGCATAGAAAGGTTCACCATCGGGTGTGAGCCAAACGGTCATCGGCCAACCTCCCTGACCAGTCATCGCCTGGACCGCCTCCATGTAGACCGAATCGACGTCGGGACGTTCCTCCCGGTCAACCTTGATGTTGACGAACTGTTGGTTCAGCTCCTCTGCGGTCGTCTGGTCTTCGAACGACTCGTGAGCCATGACATGGCACCAATGGCATGCGCTATAGCCGACCGACAGGAGCACCGGCTGGTCGCGACGCTTGGCTTCGGAAAACGCCTCCGGACCCCATTCGAACCAGTCCACCGGGTTCTCGGCATGCTGGAGTAGGTAAGGTGAAGTCGAGGTCGCCAGCCGGTTCATTCGTGTAAAATAGCTCGTTAGTCGTTGCCTTCGGCTGGAATGAACTAGACCGTTTAGGGGTTCTCATTTTGGTGTGCCGGGCTCCGTGTTTCGCCCGATTTTGGGGGGTTCACAAAATGACCAGGCTGTGTCATAGTGGCCTGTCCAGGAAGAGCGTGGCACCCCACCGCCCCGTTGGAGGATTTGAAGCATAATGACTACCGCTGAGTCGACCCGCGACCGCGCCCTTGAGAAGGCGCGACGTGAGCGCCATCAGTCCAAGCTCACCGACGAAAGAGGACGTCTCACGACCGACCTCGTTTCGCAATACCTCACCGCCATCGGTGAGTACGACTTGCTCACCGCCGAACAGGAGGTGGAGCTTGCGCAGCGCATCGAGACCGGTGAAGAGGCAGGCGTCCGTCTCCAGCGCGGTGACTTCAAGGACAAGAAGGAAGACTTCGAGCTCCGTCGCAAGGAGCGGCAGGGGCGAGAGGCCAAGGACGCCTTTCTCACGGCCAACTTGAGGTTGGTGGTAGCTAACGCCCGGCGTTACGCCAACACCTCTGGTATCGACTTCCTCGACCTGATCCAGGAAGGAAATCTGGGTTTGATCCGAGCCGTCGAGAAGTTCGACTGGCGCAAGGGATTCAAGTTCAGCACCTATGCCACGTGGTGGATTCGGCAGGCAATCACCCGCGCCATCGCTGACAAGTCGCGCACGGTGCGAATCCCGGTCCATCTCCACGACACCTTGGCGGCCGTGCGGGCCGCCCAGGCGAGCCTGAAGGCGGAGTTGGGTCGCGACCCGAGGCCAGAGGAGATTGCCGAAGAGGCGGGCGTAACCGTCGACAAGGTTGAGTTGGCATTGGGTGTTGCGGACACGGTTTCGCTCGAACAGCCCGTCGGTGAGGACGGGGCCCAGCTCGGGGATTTCATCGAAGACGAGGATGCGGCCGATCCGGTGCAGATGACTGAAGAGATGGACGTGGCCGACTCGCTGCGTCGTTCCATCGAGCGTTTGCCGCTGCGCGAAGGACGAATCCTCGCCTTGCGCTATGGCTTCTATGACGGCGTGCCCCGCACGCTCGAAGAGATCGGCGAGGAGTTCAACCTCACTCGGGAGCGGATTCGCCAGCTCGAGAAACTCGCCCTGTGCCGTTTACGCCATCCCTCGTTTGGGATTCGCGAGCAGGACTTGATCTAAGCAGCCGGTTTCTAAAGTCAGTCACGAATAAGCGGCCCGGGGGGGCCGCTTATTCGTTACCGTCAGCGGATGCTGTTGCGTGATCTGGTGGGGACGTCGGCACGAGTCTGTGGTCCCGACACCACGTTGCGCGAAGCCGCGGCAGAGATGGCGTCCCGCGGGCATGGCTCCTTGGGGGTCGTCGACGGACGGGAGCTGTTGGGTCTTGTTACCGAACGCGATCTCGTCAACGCGCTGGGCCGCGGAGCAAATGTCGACGAGGTGGCCGTTTCGTCGGTGATGAGCCGCGACCCCGACGTCTTCTCACCGGACTTCGACATCCGCGAAGCGGCCGAGTGGCTGGCGGAATCGGCCTATCGCCACCTGCCCGTCGTCGAAAACGGGGACCTCCTCGGCATCGTCTCCGTCCGCGACATCCTCATCGCGATGGTGGAACCCCGAACCTAAGGCGATTTTGGTGCCTATACCACCACGCGAACCTAAGGTTTGCGTGGCGGTATAGCCACCACAATCGCCTAAGGAATCGGAACCCAGACCAACTTCAGTTCGGCTACCTTCACATCCACCTTCTCCAACGGGATCGAAAGTTCTTCGATCGTCGCCGCTTTGTCATCCATCTCGATTCGGATCGCCTCGATCTCCTCGGCTAAATCCTGTTCGACTGCGTCGAGGTCCGCGAGTTTGTCGGCCACGGCCTCAGCCGCGCTGTCGCGCCGGGCTTCGGTGCGTTTGGTTTGAGATCGGCGATTAGCGGCTTTGGTAACCGTGGCCGACCGGCGCCCACCCAACAACGCCCCGAGTAGATCGCCCGCCCCCGAGACGACTTCCTGTTGGCGCCGGGCCGAGACGTCCGCTTCGAGGTCGGCGGCTTTGCGCTGGGCCGTCGCCACCTGGTCTTTCACGCGATCGATCCGCGCGTCGAATTTCTGTTTCAAGGCAGCAATGGCGTCGGCGGTGGCCTGCTCGGCAGCGCCAATGACTCGTGAGCGGAAGTCAGATTCCAGCTCACCGACTCGCGAATAGATCTTGAACCCAGGGTTCTTCCAGATTCGAATCGACGGTCGGGCTACGAGATATCCGATGAGGTCGCTTTCGAATTTCTTCCATGTCGAAGCCTTGTCGAGAGCCACCATTGGTGGCACGTAGGCGGAGCCGGCTGGCTGATCCGGCGCGAAGTCGCGGGGATCGTGATCGACCGGAATTACGTTCTCCGACGTGAGAACCGCCCCAGGGTCGGTGAGCACCGCCTCGTAAGTCTCGTTGTGTTGTATCCCCGAAGCCGCGTCGTCGTAGAGGAGGTTGACGGTCGCAGCGACCATTGGCACCAGTCGGGTGGAGGAATGATCGGCACCGACGTGACCGGCCCAGGTGGCTGCATTGTCGAGATAAGTCGTTGACACCCCTATCGCGTTAAGCGGGGCCACAGCCAGGGTTTCGCCGCTTGGGGGAGCGACTGATGAAGGCATGTCGGTTGGTGTTGTGGCCTCCCCTGAAAGCTCCGCCACCTGCTGCTTGCTCAAAGGCCCGGCGAGGTATGACATCGCCCAGCGGCTCGTGATCAGCTCCGGCTCATTGCCCCTTGTCGTATGAAGCACGAATTGGCGCTTGCCCAAGGCTGAGATCCGTCTGTCAAGGGCTGCCACGTCCACGCCGCCGCTGGCACTCTGCAACGCCTCGAGGATCCGGGCCTTGTCGCGTTCGGTTTGGAGGCGGCCGATTAACCAGGTGCCGGCGTTGGACATGATCTTGTAATCGAAGTCCATCGGGTTCTGGGTGGCCAGCACCAAGCCGTAGCCGAACGCGCGCGCTTGTTTGAAGAGGGTGAGGATCGGCTTCTTCGAGGGCGGTTCCGCCGTCGGTGGGCAAAAGCCGGCGATCTCATCCATATAGAGCAGCACCCGCAAGTCGGAGGAACCCTGCTGAGAGCGCATGTGCGTTACGAGCTTTGACAAAAGCAATGTGACAAAGAACTGCCGCTCGGGCTCGGACAGATGGGCGAGGTAAAAAATGGGCGCTGAGACCCGGTCGCCGTCGAACACGAGCTTTTGGATGTCAAGGGCGACGCCTTCTCTCCAAGCTGCGAACGAAGGCGAGGCCACGAGACCGTTGAGCCGCATTGCCAAGGCGTTCCGATCCTTAGGCGGGAAGAACGCGTCGAGCTCGAAGACGCCCAGCCTCCGGAAAGGCGGTTTCTGAACCTGGCCGATCAGTGCCGCCAGGTCCAGGTTCTGTCTTGCTACCCAGGCCGTTTCGATGATGTTGGCAAGAAGGATGTGTTCAGGCCCCGAGATGGGATCCGAATCGATCCCGGCCAGGACAAGCAGCGATGAAACATAATTCTCGATCTCGTCGCGAATCGACTCGGTGTCGGCCCCTGGCGGAGCCTCCAGGCTGCCGAGAACATTCAAGGGCACTCCCGCCGTCGATCCTGGGGTGTAGATGGTGAACCGCGTCGTGTCTTTCAGCTGCTGCATCCGTTCCGGTGCCACCTGCCATGAGACGAGACCGTCGCGCCATTCGCCGGCGATGCGGGCGGCGAGGTCATCAGTCGTCAGTCCTTCCCGCCGGGCGATTCCTTCGTCGACCCACGGCTCAAAGCTGGCGGGCAACAAGTCAGGGAAATTCAAGAGGAGATTGGTCATATCGCCTTTGGGATCGATGACCAGGCAGGGGATGCCATCGAGGAGCGCCTCTTCCAACAGGCAGACCCCAAGTCCGGTCTTGCCCGACCCGGTCATGCCGACGATCACACCGTGGGTAGTGAGGTCAGCGGCCTCGTAATGGAGGGGATCGCCTCTCTGACCATCCGAGTTGAGATTGGCGCCGAGATAGAAGCTGGCAGGAGAGTCAATCGTCATGCGCCCCGGAATCTAATTCGGCCTGAGGAGACAACCCCGGTCGGTAAACTTCGGAAATCCCATGACAACTCGTCGACCGCCCGCGTCCCCATTTGAGGTTTTGCGCAGGGGAATTCAATTGATTGCCAGATTTGTCCGCTGGCGTCCGCGTCCGTTCATCCGGGCTGTCTTCGGTGCGGCGATGTACGCCTCGGCGATCATCCTCTCGGCCGTGGTCGTCGGGCGGATCACCGATGAGCTGATCATTCCCGTTCTCGATCAGGGCGAACCCATCGGCGGGCGCTTGTTGCCTGCCCTCCTCATCATTCTCGCGATCTCCTTGTGGAAGGTGATCGGCATCATCTTGCGGAGATTCGGCGCGTCCTGGCTGCAGATGAACTCGCAGGCCGACATTCGTTTACGCCTGATCAAACATCAGCTCCAACTCAAGCTCGGGTGGATCTCCCGGCGTACAACCGGCGATCTCCTGGCCGTTACCGATTCCGACGCCAGTCGCGCGATCTGGATCCTCGGTCCGGTTCCCTATGGGACCGGCGTTTCCCTGCTTCTGGTCGGGACGATGGTGATGATCTTCGCAATCGACATTTGGCTTGGCCTTCTGACCGTGGCCGCGGTCTTCGCCATTGTCTACACCGAAACTATCGGCAGTTGGCGCGCCTTCTCGGGTTTCGAGAACGTCCAAGCTTTGCGGGGGAAGGTGAGTGACGTCGCCCACGAGAGCTTTGACGGAGCCTTGACCGTCAAGGCCCTGGGTCGGGAGGCACACGAAACCAATCGCTTCGATCGGGTATCGGGACATCTCCAGGAGGAACTGATCACATTGGGGAGGAAGTTCGCTTTCTATCGAACTGTCGCCGACACGATTCCCCAACTGGCAACGATCCTTCTCGTGGTCCTCGGCGCGGTTCGGCTCAGCAGCGGCGCGATCACGACGGGACAGATGGTCAGCGTTGCCTATCTCTTCTCCCTCTCGGCGGTGCCGGTTCGCCTAGTGGGTTATGTCATCTGGGAAATGGCCTCGAGCCTTGCCGGCTGGGAGCGGGTCGAAGACGTGCTGGTGGCCGACGACTTCGTTAGATATGGAGATCTCACTGCCTCGAGCGCAGGCTCCGGGGCGAACGTCGTGGGCGACGGGCTTGCGTTCTCCTACGGAGGCGATGTGCCAGTTCTTCGCGGCGTTGACCTCGAGGCTCCCAACGGAAGCACGATTGCGGTCGTGGGCGCCACCGGATCAGGTAAGTCAACCCTGCTCCTCCTGTTGGCCCGGCTCTGGGATCCCGAGAATGGGAGCATCACTCTCGACGGCCGCGACCTCCGCCATTTCGCTCCAAGTCAACTGCCGCAAGAGGTTGCCTATGTGGCACAGAACGCCTTTCTGTTCGACGACACGGTCAACGGCAACATCACCCTCGGCAGCTCTTTGCCTCAATCGGAGATCGAAGAAGCGGCCAGGCTGGCCGGAGCTCACGAGTTCATCAGCGCCTTGCCCAAAGGCTATGAAACACAACTCGGCGAGCGAGGCACAAGCCTTTCGGGCGGCCAACAGCAACGAATTGCCCTGGCCCGCGCTCTCGCCCGAAAGCCGCGTGTGCTGTTGCTCGACGACGCCACCTCCGCCGTCGATCCGTCGCTCGAAGCCGAAATCCTGGGCAAGCTCACGCGCGCCGACCTGCCGGCCACGGTGATCATCGTCGCCTATCGGCGGGCGTCGATCATGCTCGCCGACTGCGTTGTCTTCGTTGAGAACGGGGAGGTCGTCGCCCAGGGAACGCACGAAGAGTTGATCACCACCACCCCTGGCTATGCGCGGATCCTGCGGGCATACGAAGAGGACATTGAGCGGAGAACAGCATGACCTTCGAGTCGCAAATTGTCGACGAGGAAGAAGAGGTCGTCGGTGAGCCGATCTCGACTTCCCGGGCGCTACGTCGAGCGTTCGTCGAAGCCCCCACGCTCAGGCGCGGTTTGTTCGCCACGCTCGGTCTCTCGGTGTTGGGGACGATTGGTCAACTCGTCGTTCCCGTCGTCGTGCAGCAAATAACCGATCGCGAGCTCCTGAACGAGGCCGGACCCCGCATCCCAGTCGTGTTGTGGCAAGGCGGCGTCGCGGTGGCCGTCTTGATCTTGACGGCGACTTTCACCCGGGCCGCAGTCTTTCGTCTCACTCGCCTCACGGCCGGGGGATTGCGGGAATTGCGAGTGAAGCTCTTCTCCCACCTGCATCGACTTTCGATTCTGCACGTGCAGGCCGAACGGCGGGGGGCGTTGGTTTCTCGGGTCACGAGCGACATCTACACGATTCAGGACTTCATGGAGTGGGGCGGGGTCGGCATGCTCATCGGTTCGGCGCAGGTGCTGCTTGCGCTAGCTGTGATGTTCTTCTATCGATGGCAGCTCGCGTTGCTGGTGTTGGTTGGAATCATCGTTTACATCTGGATGCTGCTCTTCTTCCAGCAGGTACTGCAACGGGCGCAGGATCAGGTGCGAGAAAAGGTGGCCGACTCGCTCTCCGTGATTGGCGAAACCATCACTGGCCTGCCGATCATCAGATCGCACGGAGTTGAAGAAACCGCAGTCGCCAAGGTCCATAATTTCCTCCAGGTGCAAGTGGCAGCTGAGCACAGGGCCAACCGCCTCTCGGCGATCCTGTTCTCTTCGGCTGAGCTCTTCGCGGCAGGAATCACCGCCATGGTGATTGGCGCCGGGATCCTGTTGGGCGCGGCTGAAGGAACCTCGGCGGGCGTGTTGCTCGCCTTCCTCTTTCTCGTAAACCTGATGATCGATCCCGTCCAGGTCCTGGTCGAATCTGTCGACCAGGCCCAGCGCGCTGCGGCTGGGGTCAGGCGAGTGCTGCGTGTCCTCGATACGCCGATCGACATTCCCGATCCGATTGACGGTGTCGATCTCCCGCCGGGGCCGCTCGGGCTCATGATGGAGAATGTCAGCTACCGCTACCCATTGGGACCAGTCGTCCTCTCGGAGATCAACGTCGAGATTCCTCCTGGGCGGCGTGTCGCAATCGTCGGCCAAACCGGGTCGGGAAAGACCACGTTTGCGAAGCTCGCAACCCGGCTGATCGAAAGCGACCAAGGGGTCGTGTCGATCGGCGGTGTTCACCTGCCGGAAGTGAACTTGTCGTCGTTGCGTACGCGGGTGGCCTACGTGCCTCAGGAAGGGTTCCTGTTCAACACAACGGTGGCGGAGAACATTCGCTACGGCTCCCCGGCGGCGACCGACGGGGAGATAGCCAGCGCAGTTGAGCAACTCGGTCTCAGCGCCTGGGTTGGGCGCCTCCCGGATGCTCTCCAAACCCGGGTGGGCGAGCGCGGCTCCAACCTGTCAGCAGGGGAGAGACAGTTAGTTGCCTTGATCCGCGCCTGGATCTCGGCACCCGATCTCCTCGTGCTTGACGAGGCCACCTCCGCGGTCGATCCGTATCTCGAGGTTTCTTTGCGACGGGCAATCGAGCTCCTCACCGCCGGACGGACTTCGATCACCGTGGCCCATCGGCTCTCAACCGCGGAGGCCTCCGATGAGGTCCTGGTTTTTGATGGCGGACGCTTGGTGGAGAGAGGCATCCATGCAGATTTGGTCGCTCGCCGAGGTGTGTACTCCCAGCTCTACGCCGATTGGAACCGCGGGGTCAAGAGCGCTTAGGTTTCCGCGCTGCGAGAAAACGCCCCCCTCCCGGCTTCGCCGGCTCTCCTGCCTCCGGGGGGAGAAAAGACGAACGTCAGCTCATTCGGGAGGGCGAGCGTGCGGCTGACCGTGCAAAGCCGATCGCGCGACTGTTCCACCGCCCTCGGCAGAACAGCTTGGGCGGCATCACCCTCGGGGCCGTCGGGGAAGGCAATTGCGAAATCGAGGGCGAGGTTGACCATGCGGTTCCCGTGCTCGTCGCGGATCTTGTTGCCCTTGGCTGTGACGGAAAAGCTCACAGGTTCGGCCCGTTTGTTGGTGATGGAGTCGACATCAGCGGCCGCACAGCTGGCCATCGCCGCCAGCAGCAATTCCACCGCTGAGAACGCACCGTCACCGATCTCGATCGAAACGCCCTTGACATTCGTCGCTCGGTACCGCGCAAATCCGATGCGCTCGACGGTGACGGTTCGCAGCGTTTCTTCGCTCATGCCTTGCCTTTCTCCAGGTCTCGCCCAAAGCGGTCGAAGTCGGGGAGCTTGATCCCACGCTCGGAGACGAGCTGGTCGATCTTCGCAACCACAGCACTGAGGTCGAAGGGACTCGCGTCCGCCCATGGGTCCGCAGCAAGCTCGAAGGATCTGAGGTCGAATCCATCGGGAGTGGTTGTCGGAAGTTCCTCCCAATCGATCGGAGTGGCGATCGGAGCTTGCGACAAGGGTCGCAAAGAGTAGGGGGCGACGCCGGTCGCGCCGAAGTGGTTCCGCATCCAATCGACAAAGACCCGACCCTTTCGCTCCTTCCTCAGGAATTCGACGGTCATTTGGTCAGGCTGCGCGGAAGCCAGCATCACCGCCAGCGCCTGCGCAAAGCGGCCGATTTGGTCAAAGGACACGGTGGGGGCGAGTGGGGTCACGACGTGAAATCCTTTGGAGCCGGATGCCATCAACCACGACGGCACCGACAGCGAATCGAGGAGGTCCCCCGTCGCCCGAGCCGCCAGGCGGGCGCCATCGATATCACCCTCGGCCGGGTCGAGGTCGAATACCAACCGATCCGGGTGCTCCACGTCAGTGGTGCGGAATGCCGGGATATGAAAGGTGATCGTGTTCTGGTTGGCTAGATAGACCAGACCTTCGAGGTCATGGATCACCGGCGCGTCGACGGTTCCGCCCTGCTTTGGCAACTCGAAGTGGTCGATGAAAGATGGGAACCCCTTGCCGGCGTTCTTCTGCATGAATCCCTGCTTGGCGATCCCTTGCGGGAACCTCTGCAACGTCAGCGGCCGGTCAACTAGATGCGGAAGGAGGCGCGCGGAGACCGATTCGTAGTAGTCAACCACCTCGCCTTTGGTCACCCCACTCTGGGGGAAGAGGACCTTCTCGGGGTGTGATACAGAGGTCAGAAGTCAGATTCTTCCACCTACCATTCGCATCGGTGGACAACCAGCAGGATTTCGGGAACAACGCCTGGATGGTCGACGAGATGTACGAGCGATTCGTCGACGATCCGCTCTCGGTCAGCGAGACCTGGCGCGCGTTCTTTCAGACATCAGACAACAGACATCAGACATCAGACAGGGACCAGAAATCAGGGGTCAGGGGTCAGGAGAACGGAGAGGTGACAGCCGCGCCAACGCAGCCGGTCGCTCCGGTGCAGCCCGTCGCACCGGCGAAGACCGAGCCCAAGCAGGAGCCGAGGCGCGATGCGACTGCGTTGCGGGGGCCGGCGGCGGTAGTTGCCGAACGCATGGAGGCGAGTCGCGACATTCCCACCGCCACCTCGGTGCGGACGGTGCCCGCCAAGTTGCTCGAGGTCAACCGCTTGATCCTCAACAATCAGCTCAAACGACTGACCCAGGGCGGGAAGGTCAGCTTCACCCATCTCATCGGCTATGCCATCGCTCGCGCCTTCAAAGAGCTGCCGCACCTCAACGTCGCTTTCGCCGAGATCGACAGCAAGCCCCACGTTGTCCGCTATCCCCACGTCAATCTCGGGCTCGCGATCGACCTCGAGCGCAAAGACGGATCCCGCGGACTTGTCGTCCCGAACATCAAGGAAGCCGACACCCTCGACTTCCGCGGCTTCTGGCAAAAGTACGAAGAGCTCGTCAACAAGGCGCGTAATAATCGCCTGAACCCGGACGAATTCGCCGGCACCACCGTCACCCTCACCAACCCTGGCACGATCGGCACTGCGCAGAGCGTGCCTCGATTGATGCCCGATCAGGGGGTGATCGTGGGGGTGGGAGCTATCCAATACCCGCCCGAGTATCAAGGCGCCGATGCGGCTTTCCTCGCCGCGCAAGGGATGGGTCGCATCGTGACTATCACCTCGACCTATGACCATCGGGTCATCCAGGGCGCTCAGTCGGGAGAGCTCCTGGCTCGCATCCACGAGCTCCTGTTGGGCGAGGATGATTTCTACGACGAAGTGTTCGCTTCGCTCGGCATCCCCTATACCCCGGCCCGATGGGCGGTCGATGACAACCCACCCGCCGGCAGCCCGCGCTGGGCCGAGAAACAGGCCAATGTGTTTCGGCTCATCAACGCGTTTCGGGTGAGAGGCCACCTGATTGCCGATCTCGACCCTTTGCGACAGAAGGCGCCGACCTTGTATGCCGAGCTCGATCCGCTTTTCTATGGCCTCACGATCTGGGACCTCGATCGCCAGTTCGCCACCGGTGGCATGAGCGGCAGCCAGCTCATGACCCTCGGCCAGATTCTGTCCCGGCTCCGCGACGCTTATTGCCGGACTGCGGGCATCGAGTACATGCACATGCAGGAGACCGAGCAGAAGCGATGGATTCAAGATCGCGTCGAGGCTCCCCGCGTCGAGCTAGGTCACGACGAGAAGATCCGGATCCTTCGCAAGCTCAATCAGGCCGAGGCGTTCGAGCGTTTTCTCCATACCAAGTACGTAGGTCACAAGCGCTTCGGTCTCGAGGGCTCAGAATCGGTCATCCCCCTGCTCGACTCGTTGCTCTCGGTGGCGTCGCTCGATGGGATGGAAGACGTCGTGATCGGGATGGCCCACCGCGGCCGTCTCAACATCCTGACGAATGTGATCGGCAAGAGCTACGCCAAGATCTTCCGCGAGTTCGAGGGCGACCTCGATCCCGACACCACCGGGGGGTCGGGTGACGTGAAGTACCACCTGGGCTTCAGCGGTAAATACGAAACGGCTGACGGCTCGATGATCGGCGTCCAGTTGGTCGCCAACCCGAGCCACCTCGAGGCGGTAGATCCGGTCCTCGAAGGCGTGGTTCGCGCCAAACAGGAAAAGCGGGGACCGTTGGGACACACCCAGGTGTTGCCGGTGTTGATCCACGGCGACGCCGCCTTTGCCGGTCAAGGAGTGGTGGCCGAGGTCTTCAATCTTTCCCAGCTGCGCGGCTACCGGACCGGCGGCACGGTCCACATTGTCATCAACAACCAGGTCGGCTTCACCACTTCGACGCTCGATGCGCGGTCGAGCTTCTACGCCACCGATGTCGCCAAGATCGTGGCCGCGCCGATCATCCATGTGAACGGCGACGACCCCGAAGCCGTCATCCGGGTGGCGCGCCTGGCCTTTGCCTTTCGCCAGGCGTTCAATCGCGATGTCGTCATCGACATGATTTGCTATCGCCGGCGAGGACACAACGAAGGTGACGAGCCGTCTTACACCCAGCCGTTGATGTACAAGCTCATCGACGAGAAGCGCCCAGTTCGTCACCTTTACATGGATCGGCTGGTCAGCACCGGCGACATCTCGATTGAGGACGGAGAACGGATCATGGCCGAGTTCTCCGAGCTCCTCGACCATGCCTTCCAGGAAACTCGCAATTCGGCCCCGGCCGTGCGGCCGAGCTCGCTTCAGCCGATGAGCAACGAGGAGCCGGCGACGGCGGTGCCTGAGGACCAGCTCCGGGAGCTCCTTACCTACATCACCACTCCTCCTCCCGACTTTGTTGTCCATCCCAAGCTGCGGAAGGTGGTGGCGGACCGGGCGGCGTCGTTCGACACCGACGCCTTTGATTGGGGGGCGGCGGAAGCCCTGGCGCTGGGATCGATGGCCCTCGAGGGCATCCCCGTGCGGCTGGCTGGGGAGGATTCGCGTCGGGGCACCTTCAGCCACCGTCACGCCGAATTGACCTCGTTTGATACTGGAATGGAGTGGGCTCCGCTGCAGTTGCTCACCGCGGGCGTCACCCGCGTTCGAATTGTGGATTCGCTCCTGTCCGAGTTCGCCGCGGTGGGGTTCGAATACGGCTACTCGGTCGAGTGGTCGGAGGCTTTTGTCGCCTGGGAGGCGCAATTCGGCGATTTCACCAACGGTGCCCAGGTGATCATCGATCAGTTCATGGCGGCGGGGGAGGCCAAGTGGGGCCAGCAGTCAGGAGTGACCCTTCTGCTTCCCCATGGGTATGAGGGTCAGGGTCCGGAGCACTCCTCGGCCCGGATTGAAAGGTTCCTCGAGCTTTGCGCCCACGAGAACATGCGGGTGATCGTGCCCTCGACCACCGGCCAATACTTCCATCTGCTTCGGCGGCAGGCCATGTTGCGCCCGCGTAAGCCCCTCATCGTCTTCACGCCGAAGTCATTGCTTCGGACCAAGGAGTCTTTCTCGCCCGCCGGCGCCTTTGTCAACGGGCGCTTCGAGCCGGTCCTCGAGGATGGAGTCGCCGCCGACGGGGCTCGACGTGTGGTGCTGTGCGCGGGCAAGGTCTATCACGACCTTGCCAAGCACCGGGCGGAGGCGGACGCCACCGCTGTGGCCCTGGTCCGCGTGGCTCAGCTCTATCCGGTTGAAGAGGGGCGTCTTGCCGAGATCGCCAACCGCAACCCTGACGCGCAGCTCGTGTGGTGTCAAGAGGAACCGGAGAACATGGGCGCCTACCGATTTTTGGCGCCGCACCTGGAACGGGTCTTCGGCCGCGAGCCCACCTACGCCGGACGAGCGGCGGCCGCCTCTCCGGCCAGCGGCTCGAACAAGGTCCACCACCAAGAACAGGAAGCTCTCGTCAAGCAGGCCATCGAGGGTTAAATCCGCGAACCCAGGGTTCGCAGCCGTGTTGTACACGGACACCAGCCCACAGAACAGGAGGAGCGGCCCGGCCGACTTGTCCGGCTAGTTCACCACCGCCGGATTGGGGTGGCCGGAGTTGGCCACGGCGACGAGGTTGTCGAGAAACCGAACCCAGGCGGGGGTAATTACCTCGATGATCGGGTCGTCCGGTTCGAAGCCGCGATGTGTGAAGAGCAGTTGGGTTTTGCCGTCGGTTTCGGACAGGGCGAACGAAATCGTGGTGCCCTTCCACCAGGGCGGGTTTTCGGCGATGTGCCATTCGATCAGTCGATCCGAAATCGAGGTGACCTTGAGGTCGAACACCACCGGCGAGGTGGGGAAGGCGACATGGAACTCGTCGTCCTTGGCTCCGGCTGCGCCTTCGACTTTGTCCGACCACCAGCCAGCGATCCCCGACGGATTGTTGAGCCACCTTCTCACCGACGACCCTTGAGCATCGAACTCGAATTGGGCCTTGATGGCATACTCACCCATGGCTGCCTCCTTGAGCTATTTCAGTCAAGACTATATCCCTTACAGGAACCTATTTCAATTCGTACTAAAATAGTTAGGGTGGACACGCTGCAGGCCATCGCCGAGCCGCACCGTCGGGAGATCCTGGCGCTTGTGTGGGATGACGAGATGGCCGCCGGAGAGATCGCTTCACGTTTCGATCTGACCTTTGGGGCGGTGTCGCAGCACCTTGGGGTTCTTCGCGAAACGGGTCTGGTGAGCGTTCGCCGCGACGGGAACCGCCGCTGGTACAAGGCCGAGAAACAGCAATTGGGGCCGCTCCGGCAACTGCTCGAAGCGATGTGGGCCGATTCTCTCGAACGACTAGCGCACGCGGTCGAGCGCGACACAGTTGAAGATTCCAAGTGAATGATCCAATCGTCGTCACCCGCGCAATCGGCGCCCCGCCTGCAGTCGTCTACGCCTATCTCATCGAAGGCTCGAAGTGGGAACGATGGCAGGGAGTGAGGGCAACCGTCGAGCCCAGACCGGGAGGAGAGTTCGCGGTGGTTATGGCCAATGACATGACTGCTCAGGGCAAGTTCGTCGAACTGGTTCCAGATCGGCGAGTCGTGTTCACCTGGGGGTGGACCGATCATCCCGACTTGCCACCCGGGTCGACCACCGTGGAGATCGACTTGGTCGATTCTGACGGAGGCACACTCTTAACGCTTACCCACCGCGACTTGCCGCCAGAAGAAATCGCTCCTCACACTCACGGATGGAATCGTTACCTGACCCGGCTTGGGGCAGTTGCCGAAGGAGGGGACCCAGGGCCCGATCGGTAGGCGCGTGTAGCGAACCTAAGGTTTACGTGGTGGCTATACCACCACCCAAACCTAAGGTTTGCGTGGTGGCTAGAGGGGTGGGGGGAGGTAGCGGGCCTTGCGGAACTCGCCCGCTTTGACCTCGATCTCCCAGGTGGAGCCTTTCTTGCAGTCGAAGGCCGACTTGAGGCTCGTGCCATGGCGAACCATCCAGTCGAGGACTGCGGGGATGACGTCACCGTGGGAACAGAGGGCGGCATTCGTCCCAGCTAGCTCCCGGCAGAGATCACGAGCGGGGCGATGACCAGCACCTTCCGCGAGCTCGTCGCGTTCTTCGATCTTGAGTCCGTGCAAGATGGCCAATGGCTCGATCGTTTGCCGGCAGCGCAAGTAGGGGCTCGTGAGAATCCGTTCGATCGCGCGATCGGCGAACGCATCGGCGAGGGCCGCCGCCTGGTGTTCCCCCCGGGCGCTCAACGGCCGGAGAGAATCGTCGCCTTCCCATTCCGACCGGCTCTCGGCCGTGCCATGCCGAACCAGGAGCAGCGTGCCCGTCGTCAACACCTCATTGAAATTGATCGACTTGAGCACGTCTTTGTCGTTCTTGTAGGTGAGGAGCTTTTGGGCTTCAGCAATCGCTAACCACCGGACGACGTCGACTTCCTCGTTGGGGACGAACTCCGTCGAGCGGACCTCGCGCATCGAGTACCAGTGGACCACCTTGCTTTCGCCCTCGTTGGCATACCGGCTCTTCCCCAGTGCTCCGACGATGCGTGGCTGCACACCGGTTTCCTCCTCGACCTCGCGCAGGGCGGTGGCTTCAGAATTCTCGGCAGCGTCGGTCTTGCCCTTGGGCAGGGTCCAATCGTCGTAGCGGGGGCGATGGACGATCAAGACCTCCGCCCCTTCGGCGCCTTCACGCATAACGGCGCCTCCCGCCGCAGTGATGTCAGCCAAGAAGCACCTCTAACTACCGCCGCGGGGAAGTGCAGACACAAACCGAGGATAAACACCCACAGAATGAGAAAACCAGGGAGAACTGGTCTATTTGAGAGCCTGGTCGATGGCGGCTCCGATGCGGCGATGGTCGATGAGGGCGTGGCGCTCGATCGCAAATTGGGGCCAGGGGGCATCGAACCCAGTCAGCCGGACGATGGGCGCCTGCAGCGAAAAAAGACAGTGCTCAGCGACGACCGCAGCCACCTCGGCGGCGACTCCGGCCGCGCCTTGCGGCTCTTGGACCAATAGCAACCGGCCAGTCTTCTCCACCGAAGCGATCACCGTTTCTCGATCCCAGGGGAACAGAGTGCGCAGATCAATGACCTCGATCGACCTGCCGGCCGCTGCCGTTAGCGCCTGCGGAACCATCCCCCCGTAAGTGACGAGCGTGAGATCGTTACCTTCCTGGCGCACCCTGGCCCTGCCAAGCGGGAGCTGAAAATGCTCGGTGGGGACTTCCTCGCGGCCGGCGCGATAGAGGACCTTTGGCTCCAGAAATATCACTGGGTCGGGGCTCATCAACGCCGAAGCCAGCAGCCCCTTGGCGTCGTATGGCGTCGATGGGCAGACGACCACCAGGCCGGGGGCGTGGACGAAATACGCTTCGGGCGAGTCGCAATGATGCTCATGGGCTCCGATCCCGGCGCCACTCGGAAAACGAACTACCACCGGCACGGTCACATTGCCACGAGTCCGGAACCGGAACCTCCCCAGGTGGGAGACGATCTGGTCGAAAGCGGGATAGACGAATCCGTCGAATTGGATTTCGGCAATCGGGCGAGCGCCGGCCATCGCCATCCCGATCGCAGTGCCGACGATTCCCGACTCATTGAGGGGGGTGTCGATCACGCGGTCCTCACCGAAAGTTTCTTGCAGGCCTTCGGTGATGCGGAACACGCCGCCCGAAATCCCGACGTCCTCGCCCAGGATGATCGCCTCATTCTCCGTTTCCATCGCTTGACGAAGCGCGGCATTGATTGCCTCGGCCATCGTCATCGTCGCCGTTGGACCGGTTGGTTCCGGTTCAAGTTCTCGCTCCCAGATCTCGTCGGGAGCAAATTCCGACCTGGGCTCGGAGTTGGCGTCTTCGGCGCGGTGAAGCTGCTCGATCAAACTCGGAAGTATCCGGTGGTAGGCGTGCCGGATCGCGTCTGCCCGCGGGGGAAGGGGCCGCGCTTCGATCTCGGTGATCGCGGCCTCGACTTGATCGGCCACCTCCATCGCCACCTTCGCACCCGCTTGCTCGTCCCACTGGCCGCGCTTTTCGAGGAAGCGACGAAAGCGCTCGATCGGGTCGCGTTGTCGCCAGGAATCTTCTTCCTCCGCCGAGCGGTAGCGGCGGGCGTCGTCGGCCGTGGCATGGGCGCCATAGCGATAGGTCATCGCCTCGATCAGGGTCGGACCTTCGCCCCGGCGAGCGCGATCGGTGGCAAGCTTCGTGACCTGGTACATCGCCAGCACATCCATCCCATCGACGCGAACGCCGGGAAAACCGTAGGCGACCGCCTTTTGGGCGATGGTCTCCGAGGCGGTCTGTTTGTCGTAGTGAACCGAGATCGCGTAGAGATTGTTGGCGCAGATGAACACGGTTGGGGTCCGCCAGACTCCAGCGAAGTTCATCCCCGAGTGGAAGTCGACCTCGGAAGTGGCGCCGTCACCAAAGTAGGTGACCGCCACCGAGTCTTCACGGCGAAGTTTGGTCACATAGGAATAGCCCACCGCATGAGGCAGCTGGCTGGCAATAGGGACGGCGGTGATACCCATCCGATACTTGAGGACGTCCCAATCCTGATTCGGCAGCCCCCGCCAATAGGACATCACCACATCGATAGGAACGCCGCGGGCTAGCTGCACACCATGCTCGCGGTAGGAAGGAAAGACAAAATCGTTCTCGGCCAGCGCCAGCGCCGACCCAATTTGCACTGCTTCTTGGCCTTCGAGCATGGGATAGGTTCCGATCCTGCCCTGGCGCTGTAACGCGAGCATCCTGCGGTCGAACTCGCGGGAGAGAACCATCAGCCGGTACATCTCCGAGGTCAGCGACTCCGAAAAGTCGACGTCGCCGGCAACGGCATCACCCGCCAGGTCGCCGCTTTGCGACAACAGCTGAAAAGTGGGGTAGTCGCTCTCCAAGCTCGTTCGAGTCTGCCACATTCCTCGGGTAGCCTCATCTGCGATGCCCGCAATCCGTCCGGAGGTGAGCCGCCTCTCTCCTTACGAGGCCGGCCGCCCCATCGAGGAAGTCGCTCGCGAGTTCGGGTTCTCACCCAACGAGGTGATCAAGCTGGCTTCCAACGAGAGCCCCGAACCTCCCTTCCCCGAGGCCATTGCCGCTATCGCCGAAGCCGCTTCTTCGGTGAATCGCTATCCGGACAACGGTTGGGACGCCTTGGCCGACGCGGTCGGCAACTGGCTGTCGATCGACCCGTCCAACCTCATGTTCGCGGGCGGCAGCTCCGAGCTCCTTCGCGTTTTCTCGTTGGCGGTGGCCGGGTCAGGCACGAGCACCGTCTATCCCTGGCCGTCTTTCATCATCTATCGGTTGGCGCCGACGCTGGCCGGCAGCTCACTGGTCGAGGTTCCTTTGACGAGCAGAATGCGACTCGATCCCGAAGCCTTGGTGGCAGCCGTGCGGACGGACACGACGCTGCTCTTCCTCTGCAATCCCAATAACCCCACGGGTACCTATCTCAGCGGAGAGGCGGTGGATCAGGTCATTGAAAACGTTCCAGAGAATGTCCTGGTCGTCGTCGACGAGGCCTACTTCGAGTATGTCACTGCGCCTGACTATCGGACAGCGATCCTCAACGCCCTTGCTCGCCCCAATGTCGTCGTCACCCGAACTTTCTCCAAAATCTTTGGGCTCGCGGCGCTCCGAGTGGGCTATGCGGTCGGGCAGTCCTCGACCCTGCGGGAGCTTCGACGGGCGCAAGCCCCTTTCACCGTTGGTTCACTGGGTCAGGCGGCAGCGATCGCTTCACTACAGCATCCCGAGCGGATCTGGGCTCGGCAAAGAACCAACGAAGTGGAACGCACCCGCCTCGCAAAGGAATTGCTGGTCCGTGAGATCAAGTTCGTTCCCTCGCAAGCCAACTTCATCTTTATGCGCGGTCCGCTCGGTCCGGAAACCGGACAGGCGTTGCTCAGGCAGGGAGTAATCGTTCGCGAATTCAAAGATTGGATCAGAGTGACGATCGGAACCGCGGACGAGAACGATCGCTTCCTGCGAGTTCTCGACGGCCTAAGTTGACCCTTCCAAAAAGGGAGATCGGAATGGCCACACTCGAAGGGTTCTGCAGGATCGAAGCCACCCTCACCCCGCGTGTTCTCGGCAACATGCCCCAAGGCACGCGCATCGACTTCGGATTCGAGGGCATGGCCACGTCAAGTCATTGGGAAGGGGAACGGCCCGTGCGGGGAGTGGACTACTCCACCGTTCGTTCCGACGGAAACATGGACCTTGATATCAGGGCGACGATTGGGGAAAAACGAGAGACGGTTTCCTATCGGGGCACCGGCGTGTCGCTGGTCAAGAGTCCGACCGAGGCTCATCCGCAGGAATTGATCACCTTCGCCACCGGCAACGCTGACCTTGCCTGGCTCAATTCGGTAATCGGGGTGGCAATGGGCGAAGGAAAAGATGGGAAAATCGGCATCGTCGTCTACGTAGTCAGGGACTGATGATCGACACCATCGGATTGCTGGCCGGTACCGGCTGGGCTGCCGGTCTCAATCTATATCTCGCCACCTTTCTCCTGGGTCTGGCCGGGCGGCTCGACTGGCTCGACGTGCCGGCCGTGTTGCAACGCACCGATGTGATGATTGGCGCGGGAGTTCTCTACGGGATCGAGTTCCTCGCCGACAAGATTCCCTACCTCGACAATGTATGGGACGCAGTTCACACCTTCGTGCGCCCCCTCGGCGCGGGAGTCCTCGGCTATTTGCTGGCCGGTGAGTCAGTTTCGGTTTCCCAGATTGTCGGCGCCTTGTTTTCGGGATCGCTGGCGCTGTCGTCGCATTCCGCCAAAGCCACGACTCGTGCTGCGGTCAACACCTCGCCCGAGCCCTTCTCGAATATCTTCCTGTCGTTGATGGAGGACGGGATCGTCGCCGGGTTGGTGGCGCTCGCCATTGCCAACCCGGTGATCGCGCTCATCGTGGTCGCGATCCTGACGGTCCTCGCCGTCTGGCTGGTGATCAAGCTGTTCGGAGCTATTCGCCGCGTTCGCGAACGCTGGGCCGCTCCTCGGCCGGTGGCTTAGCGACGGAAGTCCGGCGGCCGCTTTTCCAGGAACGCCTTCATTCCTTCCAAGTGCTGGGAGCTAACTCCGAGCTCGTCCTGTACCCGTTGCTCTTCGGCAAGCGCCTCGGTAAATGACCGCGCGGTGGCACCCCAGAGGATTTGGCGGTTGGCGACAAAGGCGCCCTTGGGACCGTCGGCCAGTTGCTTTGCCTTAGTCATGGCTTCATCCATCAGATCAGCAGTGGTTGCGGCGCCAAGCCCGAGCCGTTCGGCTTCATCCGGTCCGAGACGCCGATTGCTGACCGTGAACTCGATCGCCCGACTCAGTCCCAAATGCTTGACCAAAAGCCAGGTGGAACCGGTGTCGGGGACCAACCCGAGGCCGATGAAGGCCGAAAGGAGATACGCCTGCGGGGCGAAAATACGTAGGTCGCAGGCAAGAGCGATTCCCATTCCGGCACCCGCTGCGACGCCGTTGAGGGCGGCGATGGTCGGCAGCTCAGCAGCGAACAAAGCCTCCGCCATGGGGTTGAACCTCTCGTCGAGGACCCGAGCCAGCATGGGTCCACCATGGTCGTATTCCGAGATGAGATCGGACAGATCGGCACCGGCACAGAAGGCCTTGCCGCTGCCGGTGATGATCGCGGCTCGGGCCTCCTCGCCGGCTCGAGCCAGCGCGGTCACCAAGCCCGCACTCAAATCCGCTGACACCGAGTTGAACCGTTCCGGCCGGGCGAGGGTGATCACCGCCACCTCACCGTCAAGCTGATAGTGCACGGACACTTTTCTGAGAATAGAGGTCAGGTACGTGTCTCCTTTCTCCCCAGCGGTGGGGAGCACATTCGATGGCTATCCGTCGCGGGAAGGCCCTCGTGCCGATCTGAAATTTGTTACTACATCCATTGCCCTGGCGTCATTTGTTACTACATCCGCGTTTTCCGCTGATCTAGTACCGAATTTGCTGTGGACCACGGATGTGCTGCCAAATTTCGACTCTCCTGCTCCGTGGGTTGCGATCAGCTCAGAGAAACCCGACACCCGCCTCGATAATTCGGCAGGTGAGGAACGCCTAAAACGTTCTTTGGCGTCAGCGACACGGTTTCGGCGCTGGTACCGAATTTGCTGAAAACCGTTCCTCACCTGCCGAATTTCGCCCCCAGACGGCCAGAGCACTGCCCGGCATCTCGCTTCCCCCGTCCAAGTAGAGCGACATATCCCAGGGGGAGAGGGAGGAAGCCCGAACCGCTACGCTCGGACGCATGGGTGCCGTCGTCTCTATAACGGGCGACCCACTTCAAATCGATGACGTGATCGCGGTGGCTCGGGGCGGCGCCAAGGCCGAGCTTGGAGCAAATGTGGCCGAAAGAATGGCACCGGCGCGAGCCCTGGTCGAAAAGGCAGTTGCCAGCGATTCCATCGTCTACGGGATCACGACTGGTTTCGGAGCGCTGGCCTCAACCAGGGTCAGCCCGAACCAGGCGGCTGACCTGCAGGTCAACCTGTTGCGAAGTCACGCCGCCGGGGTCGGCCGGCCGCTGCCCGATGAACTGGTGCGAGCGATGCTGCTCCTCCGAGCGCGCACCCTGAGCCAGGGCCATTCAGGAGTGCGACCAGAAATTCCCGCCGCCCTCATCGACCTGCTCAATCGTGAAGTTCTTCCGGTAGTTCCTTCGCAGGGCTCGGTGGGCGCCTCGGGTGACTTGGCGCCCTTCGCCCATCTCGCCCTGCCGCTGATCGGCGAGGGCGAGGTGAAAGTGGCGGGCGAAGTGATGAACGCCGCGGACGCGATTGCGGACGGACTACTAAGGCCACTTCGTTTGGAAGCCAAGGAAGGGCTCTCGTTGCTTAACGGCACCGAGGGGATGCTGGCGATGGCTTGCCTGGCGATCGACGACTCGCATCGCCTGGTGAGGGCGGCCGACGCGGCATGCGCGATGTCGGTCGAAGCCTTGACCGGCTCATCGCGCCCTTTCTTTCCCCAACTTCATCGGGTCCGTCCCCATCCCGGGCAAATTCTCTCCGCCGCCCGCATCGCGCGTTTGCTCGCCGCCTCTGAGATCGATGCCAGCCATCACGAAGACTTTGTCCATGCAGTCCAAGATGCGTACTCACTGCGCTGTGCCCCCCAGGTGCACGGAGCGGTTTTCGACACCATCGAACACGCTGCTGCGGTGGCGCAGAGAGAGCTCGGATCGGTCGTCGACAACCCGATTGTCTTTCCTGAGGAAGGAGAGGTTCTTTCCGGCGGCAATTTCCATGGTGAGCCATTGGCGTTCATCCTCGACTTTCTCGGCATCGCGGTGGCCGAGCTTGGTTCTATCTCGGAGCGGCGAATCGATCGGATGCTCGACCCGGAACGATCGGCCGGCCTGCCTGCGTTCCTCGCCCGGTCGCCCGGTCTCCACTCGGGTTACATGATGTCGCAGTACACCGCCGCCGCATTGGTCGCCGAGAATCGGGTGCTGGCCCATCCGGCCTCGGTCGACTCGATACCGACCTCCGGCTCCCAAGAGGATCATGTGTCGATGGGTTGGGGGGCAGGGCGGAAGCTGGCCCCGATCATCATGAACGTCACGACGATCATCGCCATCGAGATGATGATCGCTGCCCAAGGCCTTGAGTTCCGCCTCCCCCTCCGGCCCGGTCCTGGCGTGAGACGACTGCTGGAGCTAGTGCGAAGCGAGGTCCCGCCCCTCGACGTTGATCGACCCATCGGGGGCGAGATCGAAACCGTTGCCCGCCTAATCCGCAGCGGAGCGGTGGACGCGGCGCTGGGGAATGGCTGAAGCCGCTAGCTCAACCAGCCGATAGATGGCGGAAGACCAAGGGGAGATGCGACAGATGAGGTTCAACGGACGGCTTCTGACCGAGGCCGACTCCAAGGCTTGGCTGAAAAGCGAGATCTCGATCTCAGGTACCAAAGTCGAGCTCAGTGCCGGGGACGATCTCCTCGGTAGCTGGCCAGTTGGCCAAGTCAAGGCCCAACGAATCGAAGGGGATCGGTTCGAGCTTTATCTCGGAGACGATCGCGCCGTCTTTGCCGCTGACGACGCCCTCGCCTTCTCCTACGAAGCATTGCCCAAACTCGCCAAGACGCCCCTGGTCGAAGCTGCCCAGGGATTCCGCAAACTGTTGGGAGCTGGGCGCAAGCCGCCGACGCCAGTTGAGGTTCCGGCGGATGTCCGACCAGAGCCCGAGGTGGTCGCACCCGGAGACTTACCCGCCAATGTGAAGCGCTTGCGAGAGCTAATCGAAGTCGCCCGAGCCAACCGGCAACCACCGGCACCCGCGAAGTTCGCACTCGAAGCAGAGGACGAGTTTGTGCTGGATGAGCTTCCAGCCAACCTTTACCCCGAATTGCCGGCGGACCCCGAGCCGCAGGACGAGCACGATCCCGAGCCGGGCCCAATCTGGTCGAGGCCGGAAGGAAACCACCCGCGCCCATTCGCCGTTGCCCCCGAGCCCAAACCGGTAGCTCTTTCTATTGTCGATCCACCCGCCGTCGATCTGGGTTCCGTCTTCGGTGATGACTCCGACCTTGCCGACGAGATAGATCAACTTGCCCAGCAGATCAAACGCTCCCAACTGAGCGAGGCACAAACCGAGGCATCAATCAACCTCATCCGTTCGCTTCGCGCTCTCCTCGACAGCTAGGGGGCTCAACGCGTACGGTGGGGGGGAATGGTCAAGCCCGCGCGACCCGACCTTGTCGTACCTCCCAAACTGGCACCCGGCGACCGGGTTGCCATCGTCTCGCCTTCGTGGGCCGGTCCCGGGGTGTTCCCAGCAGTCCATGACCTGGGGCTTCAACGGCTTCGCGAGATATACAGCCATGAGCCCTTCGACGTGCCGACTACGCGAAAGGTAGGAGCGACTGCGCAGGAACGCGCCGCCGATGTCATGTCTGCCTTCACCGACCCAGAGATCAAGGCGGTGATGGCTTCGATCGGCGGAGATGACCAGATCACCGTCCTCAAGCACCTCGATCCCGCTGTCCTTCGGGCCAATCCAAAGCCATATTTCGGCTATAGCGACAACACCAACCTGCTCATGTATATCTGGAATCTGGGCATCGTCGGCTACCACGGTGGGTCGACCATGGTGCACCTCGGCCGGCCAGGCGCGATGCATCCCGTGACCGAGCAATCCCTGCGGACCGCGCTGTTCGAGTCCGGTGAGGTCGTATTGGCCCCGAGCCCAGACTTCACCGACGAGCACGGGGACTGGGCCGATGTAGCCAGCTTGGACCGGGAACCAAACATGCGACCAGGCACGCCGTGGCGATGGGGTGGCCACGCGGTGTCTGTGACGGGCCCGACTTGGGGTGGCTGTTTGGAGATTGTCGACTGGCACCTGCGCGCCGGTCGATGGCTACTGGCACCTGAGGCGTATGCCGGGTGCGTGCTGATGCTGGAAACCTCCGAAGAGATGCCCTCGCCAATTTTCGTCCACAGGGCCCTCGTGGGGATGGGGGAGCGCGGCCTGCTGGAGCAATTCTCCGCAGTCGTCTGGGGGCGACCGAAGGCGTGGGACTCGATCAACCGCCAGACGCCGGAAGAGCGAGACGCCTTTACCGAAGAGCAATTCAACACAGTTGATCGGGTGCTAGATATCTACCACCCTGGCGTGCCAAGGGTGTTTGGGCTCGACATTGGTCACACCGACCCGCAGCTGATCATTCCTTATGGCGGCCAGATCACTGTCGATAGGATTCGCGAGCAGGTCCAGGTCACCTACTGAATCTTTGGGCGCGACAATGGGTGGATGGTCGATCTGCCCTTCGCTTCCACCTATCGCGGCGCCGAATTGCACACCAAGGGCTGGCTGCAAGAGGCCGCGCTGCGTTGCCTGCAGAACAACCTTGATCCCGAGGTCGCCGAGGATCCGGAAAACCTCGTGGTCTACGGCGGCCGGGGGAAGGCGGCCCGCAATCGGGAGGCGCTCGGCGCAATCGTCCGCTCGCTGACCGAGCTCGAAAACGACCAGACGCTGCTTGTGCAGTCGGGAAAGCCCGTTGGCATCCTCGACACCCATCCGCTCGCCCCCCGCGTCCTGATCGCCAACTCGTTGCTGGTGCCGGAGTGGGCGACGTGGGAGCACTTCTGGGAGCTTGAAGCTGCCGGTCTGATCATGTATGGGCAGATGACTGCCGGTTCCTGGATCTACATCGGCACCCAGGGCATCCTCCAAGGGACTTATCAAACCTTTGTCGCCATCGCCGAGCAGAAGTTTGGTGGGACGTTGGCCGGCACAATCACCCTCACCGGTGGCGTCGGCGGGATGGGTGGGGCCCAACCTTTGGCGGTGACGCTCAACGGCGGCGTGGTGATCGCAGTCGACATCGACCCAACCAGGGTGAAAAGGCGTCTCGAGATCGGCTACCTCGACGTCCTCGCCCCCGATCTCGACAATGCCTTCCGCCAAGCCGAGGCAGCAAGAGACGCGCGCCAGCCGCTCTCGATCGGGCTCGTGGGAAATGCCGCCGACGTGTACGCCGAGGTGCAGCGCCGGTCGCTTCCAGTCGACATCGTCACCGACCAAACCTCTGCCCATGATCCTCTCCACGGCTATATCCCCAATGGTTTCACCCTCGAAGCCGCCGCCGAGCTGCGCGAAGCCGATCCGGCGCGCTACATCGTCGAGAGCCGCCGGGCGATGGCGGAGCACTGCGCGGCGATGGTGGAGCTCCAACGCGCCGGTGCCGAGGTCTTCGACTACGGCAACAACCTGCGGGGTGAGGCCGTGCTCGGCGGATTCGCTGATGCCTTCTCCTATCCGGGCTTTGTTCCCGCCTACATCAGGCCGCTCTTCTGCGAGGGCCTCGGGCCGTTTCGTTGGGTGGCGCTCTCAGGTGACCCGGCCGACATTGCCGAAACCGATCGGGCCGTCGCGGCGCTGTTTCCCGACAACGATCCCCTCCAGCGCTGGCTACGGATCGCCGCCGAAAAGGTGCCTTTCCAGGGGCTCCCGGCCCGCATCTGCTGGCTCGGTTATGGCGAGCGGCACCAAGCCGGTCTCGCCTTCAACGAACTAGTCGCTAACGGTCGGGTCGCAGCCCCGATCGTGATCGGCCGTGACCATCTCGATTCCGGTTCGGTGGCCTCGCCCTATCGCGAGACCGAATCGATGGCGGACGGCTCCGATGCCATCGCCGACTGGCCGATTCTCAACGCTCTCGTCAACACCGCCTCCGGGGCCGCGTGGGTGGCAGTGCATCACGGGGGTGGTGTGGGGATCGGGAAATCGATCCATGCCGGCGCCCAGGTCGTGGCCGATGGCACCGAGGACGGCGCGTTCCGCGTCGAGCGCGTCCTGACCAACGATCCGGCGATGGGCGTGCTCCGCCATGTCGACGCCGGTTACGAGAAGGCGCGCCGGACCGCGGAAGAACGCGGGGTGCGCGTGCCGATGACTACGCGGCTTGCGCCACCGGCTCAGTGAGGTCGTCCCCCGAGGGATCGAACAAGTAGCAGATCACCTCGCGATCTCCGACCTGCCATCCCTGCGCCGACGGAAAGAGATACCCAAACTCGAGAGCCGAGTCTGGATAGGGGACGCCGGTGTAGGGCTCGAATTGGGCATAGCACTGCGGCTCGGCCCAATCGGCGATGAGGTCATCGCCTGGATACGCCGACGCCTCGGGATATTCGAGCACTTCATAGACCTCGGCCTCGTGCGGTCCGTTACAACTGACGTCGATGAAATCAACCTCGGTTTCGCTGAAGCAAGCTCCTACCACGAAAGCGAGGTTGGTCTCGGGGACCGCGGGCAAGTTGCGGACGATCTCGGGTAGAGCCACACCAAACAGGCTGCCTCCCATCACCGTCAGCAGTGATGCCCCTCCCGCCCAGAACAGGCCTGCCCTTTCCGTGAGCGTGGGCCGCCCGGCCGGCCGGCCAGCCGATGCCCGCCGGCTCTCGAGGCCGGAGTTGATGAGCGAGATCAGTCGGATCGCGCAGATCGCCGCCCCGATCCCAACGGCGGAGGCGGCGATGCCAACGATGAGCGATGTGAGCCACATTTCTGCCAGTCCGGCCACGGAGGAGACGCCGACAAGCGCGTTCATCGCTAGGTAAAGACCCCACCACCATCTGCGCAGGATTGGTCGATCAATTCCCGCCCGCGCGAGCTCGCCGATCGCCAGGAAGGGGACGAACAAGCTGGCGATGGGGACCAGGATCCAGAACGCGGCGGCCGGTCGATACTTGGTCGCGGTCATGCTCGAAAGGTTCGAGTGTGCCTGGTACTGCCAGATCAACCAGGCAATGCCACAGATTATGAACACACCGAAGTAGGCGAAGCCAACTCCGAAGTCCCAACCATCGGCGAAGAAGGCCTCTTCGGAATTCAGCTCGACTTGGCGTTGCTCCCAGCGAAGCAGTGTGACGATTCCGGTCAAAAGGGAGACGAGCTCGACGCCGATGAAGCCAAACAGAGTCGCTTGGGCGAGGCGGCCGGCTCCCCCTGCTGACCCCGGAGCAACGCGAGTCGGCAGCGGCACGACGGGGGCGGTCATGTGCTCAGTTAACCATCGGTACCCTCCGCCGGATGGTCCGAAGATTGCGCTGCTCGTTCTGCGGTCGGTCCGAGGCCGATGACAATCGGCTGGTTGCCGGGCCGAAATGGGTGGCGATTTGTGAGTCGTGTGTGCGCCTCGCGGCGGAGGTGGCGTTGCCCTCAGCTCGGCCCGCGACCGGCGACCTTCTCGTCACCGGAATCTCAGAGCTGGTCACCAACGACTCACGCCACGGTTCCCGGCTGGGTGTCATCGATGAAGCCGCGCTGGCAATTCGCCGTGGTGAGGTGGCGTGGACGGGGCCCGAGTCCCGATTGCCCGCCCGCTATCGCAATCTGCCGACGATCGACTGTGAAGGCCGAGCCGTGATCCCCGGGTTTGTCGACTCGCACACCCACCTGGTCTTCGCCGGCGACCGGAGTCACGAGTTTGCACTCCGGCTGCAAGGCGCCACCTACCTCGAGATCCTCGAGGCGGGGGGTGGCATCAGGTCGACCGTTGCGGCAACGCGGGCGTCGGCCCCCGCCGACTTGTTGTCCTCCACCATCGAACGGGCCGGAACCATGCTGGAACACGGGACAACGACTGTCGAGATCAAAAGCGGGTACGGACTCGACCTCCCTACCGAAATCGCCTCATTGGAGGTAGCCCGTCAGGTGGGCGAGTCGCTGCCGATCGACGTCGTCGTCACCTTTCTCGGTGCCCATGTCATGCCACCCGAATTTGTCGACGACCGGCCCGGATATCTTCGCCTCATCGAGCAAATGCTCCCTCTGGCGGCGCGTTCGGCGACCTACTGCGACGTGTTTTGCGACTACGGCGCCTTCAGTGTCGATGAGGCGAGGTGGGTCCTGCAACATGCTCGCCGTCACGGGTTGAAGCCGCGCCTCCACGCCAACCAGCTGGGTGACACCGGTGGGGTCGAGCTGGCCGTCGAGCTGGGAGCGGTGTCGGCCGACCATCTCGAAAACATCGATGAATCGCAGGCGCGGGCATTGGCCGAGGCCGGGGTGGTCGCGGTCCTTTGCCCGACTGCCTCGTGGTCCACCAGGCTTGCCCAAGCTCCGGGCAGGTTGTTGTGGGACATCGGCGCCACGGTGGCGTTGGCGACCGATTGCAATCCAGGGAGCTCCTTCGTGGCTTCCATGCAGTTGGTGATCGCCGTCGCCTGCCTCGACATGGGGCTGACGTTGGACCAAGCGCTCTGGTCGGCGACGAGGGGTGGGGCGTTGGCGCTTGAGGAGCCGCGCAAGGGGCGGCTCCGGGTCGGCGACGTCGGCGACTTGGTAGTTCTCGACTCCGATAACTATCGCCACCTGGGTTATCGACCCGACCAAAACCTCGCCAAAACCGTTGTAAAACAAGGCGATCCGGTGGTCGGCAGCTTCGCCCGCTCACCCGAACCGGCCTAAGGTTGGGCCCGGCGCAACCGGCGCTCACGTCTCAGAACCCCAAGGAGGGCCCGTGAACAAGACGGAAATGGCACAGAAGCTTGCCAGAAAGGCTGACCTCACCCAGGCGGTGGGGTCCGAGGTTATCGACCTGATCTTCGATTCTGATCCCGGCAAGGGAATCATCGCGGTCGAGCTCGATGCTGGCGACAAGGTCACGATCTCGGGATTCGGCACCTTCTCTACCAAGAGCCGTTCTGCTCGTAAGGGTCGCAACCCTGCGACCGGACAAGAGATCGCCATCCCTGCCCGTAAGTACGTTCACTTCGCACCGGCCAAGGGCTTGAAGGATCGCATCGCCCAGTAGGCCGACTGTCTTCGACCGAAAGGTCGTTGCCCATCGCGGGTCGCGGTTGTTGTGGCCGGAAAACACGTCGTTTGCCTTCGATCAGGCCGCGGCGCTTGGGGTCGAACTCTTCGAAACCGATCTCCGGGTCACGGCCGACGGGGCGTTGATCTGTTTTCACGACGCGACGCTCGATCGCACCACGAACGGTCAAGGGCTGACTGCCAAGTCGATGCTGGCGGAAGTAGCCGCGCTCGACGCTGGTTATCGACATCGGTACGAGGATCGGTTTCCGTTTCGTTCGCAGGGATGTGCCGTTCCCACCTTCGAAGCGGTGGTTGAGCGGTTCCCACAGGCGGGGTTCATCGTCGACCTCAAAGCCGACGGCACCGAGGAGCCGCTGGCGCGGCTGATCGAAGTGCGTCAACTTCAGGAGCGGGCAATCGTCGGCTCATTCTCAGATCAACGCTTGGGGCGCTTCCGCGAGCTGACTCGCGGCATGGTGCCGACTTCTACCGCGCCCAACGAAACGATGCGAGCGATCGTCGCCAGCCGCAGTGGCGGTCGGTGGAACCCGTTCAGCCCGTCGACGGTGGCGATGCAAGTCCCCGTCTCGTGGTATGGGGTTCCGGTGATGACTCGCCGCTTGGTCGAACTTGCTCACCGGTGGGATCGCTTGGTCCACGTCTGGACGATCAACGAAACGAGAGAGATGGAAAGACTCTTCGAGCTGGGGGTGGATGCGGTCATCACCGACCGCCCCGATCTTGCGATCAGCCAGTTGTGACCGAAGGGAGGTAGCTCGGCCGGGTTGCCTCGAACTCGGCGATAAGGTCGGTGTGGCGGAGACTGAGCCCGATGTCATCGAGCCCGTTCTCGAGACGCCAGCGGGTGTAGGGGTCGATGACGAACTCGGCCGAGAATCCCTCGGTCGTTACCGACTGGTCAGGAAGGCTGATCTCAACTTGCACCGATGGATCGGCCTCGGCCAATTCCATCAGCCAAGCGACTTCCTTTTCAGAGAGCTCGACTGGCAACAAGCCGATCTTCGTGCAGTTGTTGCGAAAGATGTCGGCAAAGGAGAAGGTGACGATGGCTTCAAATCCCCAGTCCTGGAGTCCCCAGGGCGCGTGCTCGCGGGACGATCCGGACCCAAAGTTCGGTCCGGTTACGAGGATCCGAGCGTTCCGGTACTCGGGCCGATTGAGGACGAATTGCGGATCGGCTTCCCGCCACTCGGCGAAGACGAATTCCCCGTACCCGGTCCGCTCGACCCGCTTCAGGTACTTCTTGGGCATGATCTGGTCGGTGTCGACATTCGCACGGGGGAGCGGTGCCAGCGAGCCAACGATCGTGTTGATCGGCTTCACGACTCGAACTTGAACCGAGTCGGAGAGTTCATGAACTCGTCCATCGAACCCGCCTTGAGGGCAATGATCAACTCCGGTGAAATCCTCCAGAAAGCTCCATCGCTCTCCGGTTGGTAGTTGTACTTCGCCGAGTAGTTCGAGGTGAGGGCGCTGAAGCTTGCGCCTGCCGGTCCCTTGCTCACCTCGCCGCGACCGCTGATGTGCATACCGTTCACCTCGACTCCGAAGCTCACCCGTTGGTCGGCGGTCAGGTTACGGCCCCAGCGGGTGGTGTCCCCACCTTCGAAGTAACCGGTCTTATCTACCCAGCCGCCCCAGATCGGATGGATGTGCGAACTTCCATCGGGACGGGTAGTTCCGATCCAATAAATATTGGCCGACGCCAGCGCATCGCGCACCTCGTCCCAACTGAGCATTCCCTGCTTCTTCGTCGAGTAGCCGTAAGCCTTGGGTGCGGTGGGGCGGTCAGTGCTGGGGGCGTTCAATTCCATTCCCTCACGTCGACGAAATGGCCGGCGATTGCGGCCGCCGCCGCCATCGCTGGTGAAACCAGGTGGGTTCGGCCACCGGGTCCTTGCCGTCCTTCGAAATTGCGATTGGAAGTGGAGGCGCAACGCTCCCCGGGATTGAGAATGTCGGGGTTCATTCCGAGGCACATGGAGCAGCCGGCGTCACGCCACTCGAACCCGGCCTCCTTGAAGATCCGATCGAGGCCTTCCGTCTCGGCCTGGAGCTTCACCAAGCCCGACCCGGGCACGACCATCGCCGATACGTGCTCGGCGAGCTGGCGCCCTTCAACGATCGAGGCCGCGGCTCGCAGGTCTTCGATTCGTCCATTGGTGCACGAGCCGAGAAAGACCCGGTCGATCTCGACTTCGGTGATGGGAGTGCCCCCGACCAGGTCCATGTAGGCAAGAGCCCGCTCGATCGAATCGCGTTCAGTGGGATTTTCGGCTTGGTCGGGATGGGGAATCGCTGCCGTGACCGGGATGGTCTGGCCGGGGTTGGTCCCCCACGACACGTACGGTTCCAGGCGGTTGGCTTGGAAGAAAAGCTCGGTGTCGAAGTCGGCATTGGGATCGGTGGAGAGTTGGCGCCATTCCTCTAGCGCTGCCTCCCAGGCGGAGCCTCTTGGAGCGAAAGGTCGCCCTTCGACATAGGCGAAGGTGATGTCATCGGGAGCGATCATCCCGGCCCGAGCGCCGCCCTCGATCGACATGTTGCAGATCGTCATCCGGCCCTCCATCGAGAGACCGCTGATCGTCGAGCCGCGGTATTCGATCACGTGGCCGGAGGCGCCGCCGGTTCCGATCTGAGCAATCACTCCGAGGATGATGTCTTTGGCGGTGACCCCGGTTGGCAGATCGCCTTCGACTGTCACGGCCATCGAGTGCGGCCGGTCCTGTGGAAGAGTTTGGGTGGCGAGGACGTGCTCGACTTCCGAGGTGCCGATCCCGAAGGCGAGGGCGCCGAGGGCCCCGTGGGTGGAGGTGTGCGAGTCGCCGCAGACGATCAGCATTCCCGGCTGGGTTATGCCTTGTTCAGGTCCGATGATGTGCACGATTCCCGAGCGCGGATCGTCGAGCCCGAACAGCTTGACGCCGAACTCCTCGCAGTTTCTGACCAGGGCGTCGATCTGGATCCTCGACATTGGGTCGGTGATGCCCAGGTGGCGGTTCAATGTGGGCACCCCATGATCGATGGTCGCCAAGGTGAGGTCGGGCCGGCGGACCGTACGTCCCTGCATCCGTAGCGAGTCAAAGGCTTGCGGCGATGTGACCTCGTGGACTAGGTGCATGTCGACATAGAGGAGATCCGGTTCGCCGGGGCTGTGTCGAACCAAATGGTTCTCCCACACCTTCTCGAAAAGCGTGCGCGCGGTCATCCCGGTCAGGTTACCGAACAACGGTTAGAGGGCAGAGCGGAAGTCGTTCGCCGCAGCTTCGTCGTAACCCACGAGGACGATCCGTTGAAGGCGCGCACCGGTCCAGCCCTTGATGGCATCGACGATGACACGACTGGCTTGTGCGCGGGGATAGCCGAAGGTGCC
>JACCTH010000046.1 GCA_013812505.1 Acidimicrobiia bacterium
GGCCACGGTCGCCAGCGAGGCCGTGCCGCGATCAATCAACATCCGCCGGAGAGTCGACAACGTGAGCCCGGTGTCGACGATGTCTTCTACCAAGATCACGTCGCGACCGTTGAGATCCTCAGCCGTGTCGAGCACGAGTCGGAGACGGCCGCCCTCGCCAAAGCGCGAAATCGAGAGAAAGTCGACCTCACAGGGATTTTCGATTCGCCGGACCAAGTCGGCGAGAAATGGCAGGGCCCCAACTAGCACCGCCACCAGGACTGGTCGCCGGCCGTGGTAGTCGGCCGTGATCGCCTCCCCTAGCTCGGTCACGCGAGCCTCGATCTCAGCCGCTGACACCACTTCGGTCACCCCGTCGGGAGGCGGATCAAGCGCCATCGGCAAACATCTCGGCGCGCAGCGCACCCCAGAAGCGATCGACCCAACCGAGCGCCTGGCGCCAGTCCGGTGATTCGGGAGTCCGCGTAACCCGAACCTCGATTGGCGGAGGAATCGGCGGGGCCACCAACAAATCGGAGAGGCCGAGCCACGCGAGAGCTTCGCCTCTAGCGGCCTGCGCCAATGGGCCGTTGGGATCGATGGTCGAAACCGTGGTGGGAATGCGGGCCTTTTCGAAACCAAAGTCCAGAAGCTCTTCGGCATCGACAAAGTGGCCGCTTGCCCCCTCTGAGCCCATGACCACGGCGAAGAGGCGACGTCCTTCTCGTTCGGCTGCTGCGGCGAAGACCAATGAGGCATCAAGCGTGTACCCGGTTTTGATCCCCAAGAGTCCCTGATAGTCCTCCAGCAACTGGTTGGTGGCAGGACCGCCGCGTTGCGTGCCGTCGGCAGCCACGGGGAAATCGATTCCGTTGAGAACGACTATGGACGCCAGCTCCGGATTGTCGAGGAGGGCGCGGGACATGATCAACTCGTCTGCGGCGCTCGTGTAGTGACCCTCTTCGTCGAGCCCATGGGGATTCACAAAATGACTGTTGGTCATGCCGAGGGCCGCGGCCTTTTCGTTCATCAAGGAAGAGAATCCCTCCACCGAACCTCCCACATGCTCGGCCAAGGCGACCGCGGCATCGTTCGCCGATCGCACTAGCAGTGCCTTGAGCAGGTCGGCAACGGTGATGACCTCCCCCGACACGATGCCGATCTCGGACTCCCCGGCCTCAGGAGCGGTGACGCTGATCGTCACCATCTCGTCGAAAGCAGCGAAGTCGGCCACCACCAAAGCCGTCATGATCTTGGTCGTGGAGGCCGGGGCTCGTTGCGCGTCCTCATTGCGGGCGACCACGACCCAATCGGACTGATCGTCGAAGAGTATGTACGCCGGCGCCGAAAGATCGGGGGGCGGGGCGAGAATCCAACCTGGGCGTGGCGGCAGCGGATCCCAGCGGATGGCGGAGGCGGGCGCGGCAACAGTCAACGCCAACAGCAAGCCGAGAACGAGTCTCCTCATTCGCCGAGCATCGAGCGGATCTGGGCTCCGAGAAGAATTCGATGCAAAGCCGCCACAGCTTCGGTTCCCGACTCAAGACCTTCGCGCGCTCGCTGCCGCACCTCGGCCTGCGGCGAGCCGAGCAGTGGGTTGATCAGTTGCCGCAACAGCTCGACTCCCCGGTCGGCCGCCAGCCGCACCTGCCGGAGATGTCGCGCTTCATAACCCATGTCGAGGAGCTGACGCGCTTCGATCGCAGCCGGCAATGCCCACCCTGGATAGACCTGATCTGCTCCCTCGGAGGCGGGAAGGACCCCATGGGAGATGAGGTCGTTGGCCTGGGCCTGGGTGAGCCCGGAACGGCGCAACAGATCGGTCGCGGCGACGGGTTCACCTTCGGGGTCAATGCCAATGTCCGTGTCGCCGCCAGGGTCTTCCCCTCGATCCCAGAGCGTCAACTTCGACTTGATCACCTTGAGCGGGAGGAAATGGTCTCGCTGGAGGCCGAGGATGTATCGGAGTCGTTTGATCTCGGCCGAGCCAAATTGGCGGTATCCGGAGCCGGTCCGGGCCGGTGAGATCAGGCCTTGGGCTTCGAGAAATCGAAGCTTTGACACCGAAACGTCAGGAAAGTCATCCCGCAGAAGCTCGATCACGTCCCCGATCGAGAGGGAATCGCCGTTGGTGGTGTTGGCCATCGATCAGCTTTCGCCTCTTGCCACAAGAAACTGAAATCGGCCGATCAACACCTGGTCCCCCGCCGACAACGCCGACTGTTCGACCCTCTGGTCGTTGACATAGGTTCCGTTGGTCGAGCCAAGATCCTCCACGCTCAAGTCGTTCGTCGAACACTCGAACCGGCAGTGCCGGCGGGAGACTGTGACGTCGTCGAGCAAAATATCGGAGTCGGAATGTCTCCCCACCTTGATCTCGCCCGGGTGGAGCAAGAAGGTCATTCCCGCCCGCGGGCCTTTGCCGACCACTAGCGCCCAGCCGCTGATTCCGTCCACCGCCTCGGCTTCCTCACGAGTCAGACCGACCTCGGGGTCATGCAACTCGATATAGGCCACGGTGGGCTCTGATTCGAGTGCCAGCCCGCAGCTCGGACAGCGCTCCGCCGCGTCTTCGAGGATCGAGTCGCACCTTGGGCACTGCATGAGGTCAATGGTAGAAGGAAACCGTGACCCTTTTCCGGGGCCAGGATGGGGTGAGCTGCTACTCGGTTAGCTGCTTATAGGCATCGGCGTCGAGCAAATTCTCGACCGCGGCAGCATCCTCGATTTCGAGCTCGCAGAACCAACCCTCGCCATAGGGGTCCTGGTTGAGGAGCTCGGGTTGGGTGGAGAGACGCTCGTTCACCGCGACAACTTTGCCGGCGATGGGCGCGTAGACCTCGGCGACCGACTTCGTCGACTCCACCTCGGCCAGCAGGGCATGCTGTTCCATCGTCTTTCCGACGGTGGGAATCTGCACGAATACCACGTCACCAAGGGCATCCTGGGCGTAGTCGGTGATGCCGACACGGATCGTCTTCTCAGAAACGAGATCAACCCATTCGTGCTCCTTGGTGTAGCGAAGCTGTGTGGGAATCTGCAAGAAAGGCCCTCCTTAGACCGGCTGGACTCTACCGAGACGTGCACGTATTTCTCCGACGTAAAGAATGCCAACGTACCAGTAGAGCAGCAAGCCGAGCACACCCGAGATCCAGGCCGGGGGCCCGAACAGCGAGGGCAAGATCCCGGCGGCGGTGAAATAGAACGAGGGGATGGCGCCGTAGAGGAGGAACGTCGCCAGCTTTCCCAGCCAGCGAACCTCGAGCTTGTCGAGGCCGCGGGTAGCCAGGGCGATCGTGCCGATCCCGACGAGCACCTCCCGGACGAGGAGGGGCCAACCAATGAGGGGCGGCAGAACTCCGGCGATCAACCCGCCGACCAACGCCGAGGTGATCATCAAGCGGTCGGCCAGCGGGTCGAGGAACTTCCCCAGCTCAGAGATCTGGTTGAGCCGGCGGGCCAGGTAGCCGTCGATCCAATCGGTCGAGCCGATGATGAAGATGAGTGCTGCTGCCCAACCGATGTTTTCCTGGCCGAGCAACACCCACCAGAAATAGGGCACGGCGAGGACTCTGAGGCCGGACACGAGGTTGGGGATTGTGAGCATGTCAGACATCAGACGGCCTCGAAGACTATGCCACCTGTTCTCGACGGTGCATACCCTGACGAGGTGATTCGGGACGCCCTCGTCGAACGAGAGGATCAGATCCGCGTACTCGAGAACGAAGTCGCCGACACCGCCACCCGGGGTTGTTTGGTGCTCGTTTCGGGAGAGGCCGGATTCGGCAAGACGTCCCTCGTCAAGGAGCTCACAAAACGGTTGGATCATCGCTACCGCGTCCTGATCGCCTCATGTGAACCGGTCGGAATCCCGGCAGCATTCGCCCCCCTATACGAATTGTTCGACAAGCTGCCCGACGACCTTCGCCGGGATATCGTTTCGGGGTCTGGTCGGACACCTGTTTACTCAGGAATGCTCGACCTCCTCAAGAACGACCGGATAGTCATGGTCCTAGAGGACGTGCACTGGTCGGATGAAGCCACCTTGGGTCTGGTCCGTTACGTGGGGCGAAGGATCGAGGCCACCAATAGCTGTCTCATCGTCACCTACCGATCCGAGGAGCTCGATCTCAATCCTCCCCTGCGGCTGGTAGTCGCCGACCTTGGTCCCGTTGCGGTTCGCATCGAGCTGCCCGCCCTCACGAAAGCCGGCGTTGAACGAATGTCGCACGGCGTCGATATTGACGCCGACGCCCTTCACAATGCCACACTCGGCAACCCTTTCTTCGTCGAGCAAGTAATTCGACATCCGGACCTCGCACTCCCACCTACCGTGCAGAACGCGGTGCTAGCCAGCGCGGGACAGTTGCCTAGCGACGCGCTCGAGATCCTTTACGCCGTGGCCTTGAGCCCCGAAGGCATCGACCTCGCTCTTGCGGAGTCACTCCATCCTGATGCAGGCAGGTTTTTAGACCTCGCTCTGCAGAGACGGCTTATTGAGATTTCGCATGATCGGGTGGCGTGTCGGCACGACCTGATACGGGAGAGTTTGGCCAGAGCGATACCGGCATCGATGAGCCGACGCCTCCACCGTTCCCTGCTGGCCTTCCTGGAGGAAACGGGTGGCGATTCCGCGGATATCGCCCGACGCGCGTACCACAGCATCGGTGCCGGCAATGCCGAGAAAGCCCTGAGCTATTCGTTCCAAGCGGCCGCCGATGCCGCTCGAGCTGGCGCCCATCGCCAGGCGGCCTTTCACTATGACAATGCCCTTCATTACAGCAAGTCGATGGCTGGCGAGAACCTGTCGGCGACATTGCTCGAGGCGGCTCACGAGCACTGCTTGATCAACGCTTTCGATCGAGCACGCGATCTCGCGAAAATGCGCTTGCGGTTGGCGCCTGATCCGGGCGCAGAAGCGCGCGCCCGTGCTTGGTTGTCCTTCTTCGAATCCCGCAAGAACGACTTCGGGGCATCTCGCAAAGAAGCCCGACTGGCTATCGATGCCTTGGCCGGTGAAGCACCTTGTGAGGAGCTTGCCTTGGCACTTGGCGTTGCCGCGTGGGTTGAGCTGGGCGAGGGCACGTGGGATGCAGCTGTAAAGCAGGGAGATGAAGCCAGCGCGCACGCACGGGCGCTGGGTTCTCTCGGTGTCGAGATTTATGCCACGACAACCGCGGCAACCGCCCGATCTTTGCTTGGCCATGAAGACGGTGTTGTCCTCCTCGAGGAGGCCGCCCGACGTGGTGTCGAATCGCGCTTGGGCGAATTCGCGGCCCGGGCGCTGAACAATCGCGGGCGCATCGCGCTTTCTCGAGGACGACTCGAGGAGGCACGCCACTGGTTCGACCAGATGATCGACTACTCGACTGCCAACGAGCTCGACGCCTGGTATATCGCCGGAGTTGTCACAAGGGCGCAGATCAACGTCCTCTCGGGTCAATGGGAAGCAGCTGACCGCGATCTCGAAGTGACGCGTGGGCAACGAACCTGCATTTCGACCGAGGTCGAAGCCCTAGTCACCTCGGCCACCTTGCGAGCCCGGCGAGGAGACCCCGGCAGTACCGAATTGATCATCGAGACTCTCCAACGAATCGCAGGCTCGACCGACACCGACGCCTTGGTCATGGGGTGTGCCCTCGCTATGCAGGGGGCGTGGATGGGTTCGCTCCCATTGGCGGAGGCGACGGTCCTATGCGACGAACTTCTGCGTTCGTCCATCCTTGATCGCTATTCGTCCGCTCGCGGACTCATTTCGTTCTGGGCTCGGCGCCTTGATTTTGATTCGCCGCCAGGCGAGCCGGCCGGACCTTCTGGACTCGAGGGAAAGGGCCACATCAGCGAAGCCTCCGAGGCCTGGGAGCATTTGGGATTTCCAGTCGAAGCAGCCATCACCAGGGCAATGGTTTCCGACCCAGATCTCGACTCAGTGTTCACGGATCTGCGCCGGTTAGGAGCCGAGGGTGTGATGCGCGGGCTGCGCCGAGAGTTGGAAAGGCGTGGAGTCAAGCAGATCCCCCGAGGCGAACGTCTCACAACCAGAACGAACCCGGCCAGGTTGACGACGCGCGAAGCTGAGGTTTTGGCTCGGATCGCGGCCGGGCTCTCCAATGCCGCGATCGCCAAGGAACTGTTCATCTCCGAAAAGACCGCAAGCCATCACGTATCGGCAGTGCTGGCCAAGTTGGGGGTGACAAGCCGCCTCCAGGCAGCGACCGTGGCGATTGCCAACGGCTGGTCCGACAGAACCGCGTCCAACTTAGGCAATTAGCCCGATGTGGCCGGGCGGCCCGCTTCGTATCCTCGCAGCATGATGCCGCGCTACCTGGTCGAGAGGTCATTTCCCGACGGCTTCGAGATCCCTCCCGGACCTGAGGTCGACAAGCGCTGATCTCGATCATCCAGTGCAACTCCGATCGGAACGTCACCTGGGTTCATTCGTATGTGTCGACCGAACGAGATAAGACGTATTGTGTCTACGACGCGCCTACCCCCGAAGCGGTGCGTCGAACTGCGAGCAGCAACGGTCTTCCGGTCGACCGTAACACCGAGATATCGGTGCTGGACCCTTATCCCTATCACGCCAGCTAGGAGACGGTGGGCCGGGGTAAGCCGATATAGGTAATTCACCCGATGTGCTCTATGGCGGGCCTTCGTACGTTACAGTTGGTCCCGCAACAACGAAAGGAGAGCGGATGCCACTGTTCATGGATGTGCACACGATCGAGGGAGGAGTCTCGGCTGCCGACGTCGCCGGCGCTCATCAAAAGGACCTCGAGACTCAGGCCAAGTACGGAGTGAGCTACCTCAAGTATTGGGTCGACGAGGGTGCCGGGAAGATCTTCTGTCTCGTCGACGCAAACAGCGCCGAGGACGCCAACACCGTCCATCGACAGGCGCACGGCCTCGTCGCCGACGAGATCTACCCAGTCGGCGAGTTCAGCTAAGCCCTCGGTCGGCACCGGCCAGCGGCGGCTAAAATCAAGCTCGTCCCGGGCTGTGGCGCAGCTTGGTTAGCGCGCTTGACTGGGGGTCACCGGAAAGCCGTTTTCGCTGGTATCGACCCGTACCGGCTGGTGGCGGAAAACTCAATGGCGACAAGGCCGATAGAGGTTCTTAGTCCTGGGCTGTTCTTTCCTGTATCGCCTGGTATTCGGGTCGATAGTGCGCCGATAGTGCACGGAGAAGCTCCGGCCGGGTCCGTGGAAGCGCTAACTACCCGCGGAGGTCCGACCGGTGCGGCCGTCAAGAAAGCGAATTCCCCGATGAGCGAGTGTTTGCGCTTTGTCCCTAGAGCGGCGGGATCTTGGTCGAGAACTACGCCTCGACGAGGATCACCAAGGTCTCGGGCAGCACGCCGTCATATTCCATCGCCTCGGCCGCCGCCTCCGTCTGCATCGCGCCCATGAGAGCATCCATGTCGGCAACGTCCATGAGGACCGCCACGCGGGTCGAGATCTGCGGGTCGACGAACGTCCGGATGTTGGTGACGCCGAGGGGCCCGAAGAACTCTTCGCGCCTCGGGGAGGCAAGCCAATGCTTGGTGTCCTTCACATCGTGGTGGCCGATCACGGTGGGCATGGTGTTCTCCTCTGGCTCGTGGCCCAGCGGTAGCGCCGGACCTGTGCGCGGATCGTACCCCTCATCCCCTCCCAGGGCGAGCGCGGGCAGTGCCCCACCCGGACAGCCCCGCGGCCGGGCGAGAACACGGTTGGGTGGGCGAGGGTGCCGAAATGTTTCTACATGAAGGCTGCGTCTACACACTGCTCGTCGGGACCGCCACCGTAGGTGGTTCGCGGTTGTGCGGGGTCAATCGTGTGGCGACGACTCCGCAGGGGTCGAGGCTCCTCTTCGTCTAGCCCGATCACGCCGACCGGACGCCTCGCCGTGAGGCGACGGCATCAGTGAAACTGGCGACTACGGATTCCACACTCCTATCGCCAGGTACGGGGACGAAATCGCAAAGGAGGAGTTATCGTCGAAATCCACAAAGACGTATCGCACCGTGAGGTAGTCGACGGCAAGACGCTCCGTCGATACGCCGCCACCCCTGAGGGAGAGTCGGACCTGGCTGAGGCCCGCAGTCTGTTAGCGGAACTCGCCTCCGAGGTCCTCGGAGTGAACGGAGAGTTAGGTCGTGGTTGAGCCGGTATCCGAGGGGACCGTGCCGTCGCGGCTGGCTCGCCGCTTGGGGTTGGTGGACGCGGTAGCTCTGGGCCTGGGGTCGATGATCGGTGCCGGCATCTTCGCCGCGGTGGGGCCGGCTGCTGCTGCCGCCGGTTCAGGCCTTCTCCTCGGGTTGGCCCTAGCCGCCGTGGTCGCCTACGCCAACGCCACTGCTTCCGCCCAGTTGGCCGCCGTCTATCCCCAAGCGGGCGGCACCTATGTGTACGGGCGAGAGACGCTTGGCCCGCTCTGGGGTACCTGGCCGGATGGGGATTCGTGGTGGGAAAGAC
>JACCTH010000075.1 GCA_013812505.1 Acidimicrobiia bacterium
CGAGCCCTGATCAACTCGAGCTACTCGAGGTCAGACCATTCGAGCTCTGGGCTGAGGTCGTCGATGTGGTTTTCATCAAGGTACCGCCTGATGGCGGTGGCGATCACCTTTGATCTGCTGAGGCTCGTTCTGGACGCTGTGATCCGAGCGTCGAGGTCAATGACCATCCGAATCGGCAATAGGACGAGCACCCTTCGCGGGCCCTTTGGGGATGCGGGGCCCTGGCGGAATAGAGGTCCGTCATCTAGCTCAGTACATGCCGTTACCGCGGATGCCAGGTTCGTGTTTCGCGAACCCGACATATGGCTCGGGCCGTGCCGACCTACGCGTTCGGACTGTTTGATCCCTGGGGCTGAATGGACGTCATCAGACCGAGAAGGGTCGGCACATTCCGGTCGGCAAGTTCGACGAAATGACCGAAGGACGACCGCGATCATCGAACTTCGACGGAAGAGCAAGGTCTTGGACCCGGCGGTCGAATTCGGCCAAGAGCTCTCCGAGTGGAGATTCTGGGCAGGTCGGACGAACACGGGAAAGCCCAGCCAGCGATCGGACCCGTGAGCTACCTTGGAGAGCCGTCCGTTCTCCCCGAAAGTCATCACACCGGGACTTACCCCGACGCCGCCCCTATTGGGCCTTAGAACGAAGCCCGGGAAGGATTCGAGGGTTCGAAATCGCCATGCAGCACGTCTGGGTCGAGGTCAGCTCCGTTGGGCCACGAAAGCGTTCCAGTTTCGGGATCGACCACGACAGAACGGAATACCTCGTCGTCTGCTGCGATCGCTTCGAACGCAGGTCCCCATAGGAAAGGAGTCAGGTCGACTACCCGTTCAGATCCATCTGAGAACCAAAGCCTCGCGATGCGATCCTTCACTATCTCGACTGCCGTTACATCAACCATTGCTACTCCAAGGGCTCAATGGTACCTGGGGTCTCGTGACGAATAGCTCGCTCCCAAGCCGTTTCCAGCTCGGTCCGGCGGGCCGCAGCCCATTCTCGAACCAGTCGGTCAGCGCTACGGGGCAGCGACCCATCGAGCAATGATCCATCGAGGCGGTATTTGGCGTTGTGTCCGGAGTACCGGGCATGAAAGTGAGGCGGGTCGTGGTCGCCGAAGAACATGAGAATCGTGATCCCGTAGAAATGGCAGATCCTTGGCACCCAATCGACGCTACGAGAGGGCACTGACACTTTTACCAACTCGACGGGGGCCTGGACCCCTTTTTACCTTGGAGCCATGCGTCCGGCTGTTGCGATGCGCGGCCATCACAAAGGCCGCCAGCCCCCCAATAAGGGCAAGAAATCGGCGCCTGCGGCGCCACCCTTCCAGCCTTCGGCCGTACTCCCCCCCGCAAGCGAGGGGAGAATCCGAGATCCTCACCCTTGACGAGGTAGCGGCGCTCTTCAAGCAGATCTCATCGCTCCCAAGCAGGTGATCGAGACGATGCGCAAGCGTGATTGGACCGTCCTGTTGACTCGGGCGATCGCACGCGAAGCGGGCGCAGGATCGGGGAATCGAATGCAATTTGTGTGGTAGCTGCTCGAATGGGATAGGAAGGCAATCAACTCGGATTGGCTCGACCCCATAGCTCGGGTCCCGACTCGCCAACCTTTGAGAAGGGAGGGTCGTTCAGAGGGCGAGGTGAAGCCGGAGCGCTTCGTCGATGTCGAGCATGAGCGACGGCGGGACACTCCCTACCTTGTCGCCCACCCGGTCTACCGAAACCGAGCGGACCTGCTCGGCCTGAGCCTTCGACTCGCGGTCGAGACCAGATTGAGCTTTCGGTAACAGAACCTGGAACGGATAAACCTTGCTGACATTTGACGTCACCGGAACCACTGTCACAACTCCTCGTCCCAAACGGGAGGCCGTGGCATTGGCGCCGTCATTGGAGACAATCACGGCCGGTCGACGCTTGCTCGCCTCGACGCCCCGAGCGGGATCGAGGTCAACGAGCCGAATCTCGCCCCGGAGCATCAGCCAATGGCCAACCCGTCCCCGATGGTGAGGTCCCAAAGCTCGGCTTCTCCGGAAGCCGACCACTCCTCCCAGGCCTCCGCATAAGCAGGTGTGATTTCGTCGAGGCGCAACATTCGTACGGCTCTCTGAACCACCGCCGAACGGGACTTGTATCCCTGAGCCCGAGCGTATTCGTCAAGGAACTCGACATCCTCTGCGGGCAGGCTCACACTTAGCTTCATACCGGGATACTACTCATGGTAGGACATATTGGCTACCGCTAAGGGAGCCGCCTGTCGTATGACGCACTGGTAGCAGGCGAAGTCTTTGCACACGCGAGGCTCCGAAGATCATCGCCGTCACCATGCCCGGTTATAACAAGGGCGCGCTGTCGCCAATATGGCTTCCCTTGCGTATGATGCTAGATATCTTTCTTGATAGGGTAGTATTCCGAGGTGCGAACCCCCGCTCCACCGCTAGCACCGATATTGCGAAGCAAGGCTCAAGCCGAAATTCTGGCCATGGTGTTGGGAGACCCAACCGCTGAGTTTTCGCTTACCGAGTTGGCTGAGCTCGTAGGAGCCTCTGCCGCCACGGTCGGCCGGGAGATTGCCAGAGCCAAGCAAGTAGGGGTTGTACAGGTGAGAGTTGTCGGGCGCACCAAGCTCGTATCAGCCAACACCTCGAGCGAGTATTTTGAGCCTCTGGCTCAGTTGGTTCTGTTGGCTTTCGGACCGAAGGGGCTCTTGACGGAGGCCTTGGATAAGTGTCCGGGCATCGAGGCGGCCTACCTGTACGGATCCTGGGCGGCTCGTTATGAGGGCGTTCAGGGGCCGCCGCCTCGTGACATCGACCTCTTGGTGATCGGGAATCCGGATCGGTCGGCCGTGTACGCGGCCCTGGAGCCGATCGAAGGCAAGCTCAGCCATCCAATTCAGGTGACTTTTCGGACCCCAGAGCAGTGGGAGGAAGCTTCCGATCCCTTTATCGCCACAGTGCGGTCTCGGCCTCTGGTGCGGTTGACCGCCAAAGAGGTTGACAAACCGTGAGCGCATGGAAACGCGGCGCCGACACCATTCGCACTCTGCTTTCACAGGGCCGCCTTGAGCAGGTAGCAGCATCAACCGACATGGCCGACCGACTAGTGGAGGAGGGCGGGTAAGAACCTCGCATCGGCCGAGGCCGTGCAACACCTAGACCCGGGAGGCGCTGTTCAACTTGGCTATGACGCCGCACGTAAGGCCGCTACGAGTCTTCTCGCTATTCAGGGTCTGAGACCAACTTCGACCGGGGGCCACATCGCGGTCCAACGAGCGGTCGCCGCACAGTTCGGCGATGACTTCAAAGAATTCGGGAGGATGCGTCGTCGACGCCATGAACAGGAGTATCCGAATGTCGACTCGCCGAGCGCGACCACAGACGACGCTGCCGAAATGATCGCCTTCGCACGTCACGCGATTGCGACCGCCAGAGATGCCCTGGCTTCGGGACGTCTCGGTGCGTGGTCAGGCTGATCTTCCGCCATCGCCGGTTGAGAGACTCGAACCGCACGAGATGACTCTCCGCAATGGAGGACCTCGGAAACCGCCCTTTTGACTGTCAGCCCGAGCACCAAAAAACGAGTGGCTTCACTCGTTTCGAAGGGACGCGTACGTTTGTCATTGTGCGACCCGCCGTCACCATGCCCGGTTATCACCAGGGGCGCGAACCTGCGAACAAAGGAAAGAGATATCCGGGCGGAGATCCTGACTCCGGAGGAGGTCCGGTCTCTGTTTGGTCAGATCTCGATCACGAGCTCGATCGGGCTTCGCAACCGGGCTGTGATCACCGTCCTCTATCGCGCCGGTCTGCGGCACGCGGAGGCCCTGGCTCTCTTCGAAAAGGACGTCGATCTGAGTGGAGGTGCAATCGCTGTGCTTCACGGCAAGGGTGACCGGCGTCGCACGGTCGGGATCGATCCAGGCGCTTGTGAAGTGATCCGGCTATGGATTGAGCGCCGCCGCCGGCTCGGTTTCGGCCCGGAGGTGCCCCTTTTCTGCACCCTGCAAGGCAGGCCGATGAAACAGTCCTACATGAAGCATCTGCTGCCCAGGTTGGCGCAGCAAGCCCGGATCGGGAAGAGAGTTCATGCTCATGGCCTCCGCCATACGCACGCATACGAGCTCATGATGGAGGGAGTCGAGATCCCCATCATCCAACGACAGCTCGGTCATGTCTCACTCGCCACAACCAGTGTCTATCTAAATCACATCGCGCCGCGTCAGGTGATAGAGACCATGCGTAAGCGCGATTGGACGCCGTGACCACTTCGGTGGATCAGCTCCGACATTCCGCCTCGCGTCCAACTCCGAAGCCCAATTAGTGTTCCCAACTTCCCGGTTCAGGCAAGGAGGGCCATGAAGACACTGATCACGGAGTTCATCAGCTCGGATAACGGCCAGGCACTCGAATGGGAGTTCGTCTCGACCGCGAAAGCCAAGACCGGCTCCCAGGTCTGCCGCTACGCCCGCGTCCGCTGAAGCACTAACTCCATCCAGGTGGTCACAGACAATCGGCTGTTGTGCTTCGTGGTTGTGTCGAAGTTTGATCCTGCCCCTCTGGCCGCAGGGGTCATCCGCTCGGCTCGCCCCAACCTGGTTAGTTGCGGCTCTCAATGAGCTCGACGTGAGGTGGCGGGTACCGGGTGGACCGGCAGCCGGCGTGGCCATCCCCGGCGCATACACCTGAGTTCTTGCAGTCGATGATCTCGCTGACGTTTGTCACCACAGCTGGACCACTCGACATTTCTCTGTTGCCTGATGGCACCGCCGGTTTTGAGGATCTGGCGAGAGGCCAGTCGCAAGTGACCTTTCATGATCTCGGGTTCCGGTCGCAAGCCTCGATGACATCATCCGGTCGAAGGAGGCTGCAGGCCGCGAAAAGGATCTACTGGTCCTGCCTGCCCTGCGTGAACACCGACGCCGCCAGAGATAGGGCTGTCGTCAGAGGCGGAGCGGCGGGGCTGAAACGGCACACCATTAGCGCACGCGGTCGACCTTACGACGCTCGCAGCTGTTCCAAGCGAGTGGTGCTGTCGCCAAAGGTACCGAGCAGCGAAGGCACCAAATCAGGACTGTGCGATGGACCTCGGGGTCGAACTCATCGGGCAGGTTGGTAGTTCTGGCCTCCGACGTTGCCGGTCAGGGTTCCCAGATCGAATTAGTCGTCGGCGACGCCGGTACGCGTATTTGCGGACAGAATCGTCCGCAGGTGGAACCTGATCGTTCCCAAGCTTGACGTTTTCTTGAGTATTCGGAGCGGCTGCCCTGACTGCATCTACCGCATATTGGAACAGTGCTTGCGGGAAACACGATGGCAATCGAATCGGCCCGACCCGGTGGGATCCGTTCAATCTGGGGAGTCGCCCACTCCGGGCAGCTGGCTGTCGTAGCCGGGCTGGTGGCAATAGGGGCCGTGCTGACGATCGGATTCGTGGTCGGTCGTACTGCTCGAGAAGACCTGCTGGACGCCCGGACCGCAATCCACCATGGCGTGGTGACGGACCTTGTAGATCAGGGTCTCATTCCGATCAGGCCCAACGACGGCCGCGCAATCGCAGCCCTCGACAATGCCATCCGACTTCGTCTGCTTGGCGGCGAGACAATACGGGTCAAGTTGTGGAGTCCTGAGGGACAGGTCCTGTATTCCGACGCGTCCGAGTTGATCGGCCGCAGTTTCGAAGTCGACAACGGAATTGCGACTGCCTTAGCCGGTGGATCCACAGTCGAGGTCGACGATCTAACTGGTATCGAGAATGAATCAGAGCAAGGGATCGGCGAGCCCCTTCTCGAGTTCTATCTCCCGGTGGTCGCCGACGGTGAGATCGTTGGCGCCTTCGAGATCTACGAAGTGGCCAATTCATTCCTGACCTCACTGGCCAGGATTCGAAGTCAAGTGTGGACCGCGGTAAGCGTCGGTCTCGGAGCCCTAGTAGTCGCCTTTGGTAGTGTCAGCATCCGGCTCGCACAAGGTCTCGATCGACGGCGGCGCGAAGCGGAACAGCACCTGGCGGAACTCCTAACCGCGGCCGAAGATGAGCGAAGAAGAATCGTCGGGTCTTTGCACGACGACATCGGTCAGCCGCTCTATCGAATCCAATATGGACTCGAGGGCTGTCTCCAACATCTTGACGATGGCGAAGTCGCCTCAGAGCTGAGGCGTCTGGTTGAGCTCGTGAGCGGCATCGACTCATCGCTTCGTTCCGAGCTGCGCGTCCTCTACTCGGGTCTGGTCGAAGGTGATGGGTTGGCGGACGCCCTCGACCGGCTGGCGGACGCCACCCGCTTCGAAGGCGGTTTGGAGGTCGAGGTGACTGGCGGGGAAGTCGCGGGAGTTTCGGGCACGGCGGCAACGGCCTTGTTCCGGGCGACACAGGAGGCCGTCATCAATGCTCGCAAGCATGCCCAGGCGTCCAAGATCACGATCGATTTGAGAGGCGGGCCGGGGAGGGCAGTTGTCACGGTTTCTGACAACGGCCGCGGATGGAACGGCCGGATTGGCATCGGCTTAGCCACCACCCATCAGCGCTTGGTCGCATTGAACGGCAGCATGAGGATCGAACGGCGAGGGAATCGCGGCACCCGGGTCTTCGTCTCGGTGCCAACTGCCAGCAGCGGAGATACATCGTGAAGCTGGCGATAGCAGACGATCACGAGGTGGTTCGCGATGGGATTCGCTGGATGCTTGCTGACCTCGAGAACATCGACATCGTTGGCGAGGCGGATTCCGCTTTCGCCGCGATAAAGCTGTTGCAGTCCGAGCAGCCGCCTGACCTAATGCTGCTTGACCTGCGCCTGGGCGGAACTTCGGGCTTTGATGTCCTGGAATTCGCGGGCCGGTCGGCAACCGCCACACGGATCGTCATCCTGTCAATGCACGATGAAGCGGCCCACCTGCGCCGGGCCATGAAAATGGGCGCGGCCGGATACGTCCTCAAGAACGGCGGTCGCCGGGAACTCCTCCAGGCCCTGGAGACTGTGATGGCCGGAGGCAAATACGTTCAGGGGAGCCTGGCCGCGTCCATTGTCGACGCCGAGGAGGGGCTCGCGGCGATAACGGAAAGGGAGCGAGAGATATTGATGCTCGTGGCCGATGGTGCGGAGAACAAGCAGCTCGCCCGAACCCTCGGCCTCTCCGAGGAGACCGTGAAGTCTTACCTGCGGAACCTGTTCGCCAGGTGGGGAGTGACGTCGCGTGCCGAGGCGGTCGCAACGGCCATCCGGCTCGGCATCATCGACTAACTCCCCAAATGGGGGTACTGATCCCCCAAACAGGCGGATGGTCTTCGAACTCGCTTTTCCATACGTTGCAGTTCATGGACCGAGTCCTGATCTATTCACACGACACCTTCGGCCTCGGCCATCTGCGTCGCTGTCTCAAGATCGCCACCGCCCTCGTGGCGAGCGCCTCGGCCAGTCATGTCATCATCGCCACCGGCTCAGCGCGGGCTCGGTCGTTTCCGCTGCCTGATGGGATCGACATCGTCGCCCTGCCTGCGGCCATCAAGTCGAGCGACGGCACCTACAACTCGCTCACCCTCGGCCTCGATCTGGACGACCTGTCCATGATTCGGAGAGGCCTGGTCCTTTCGGTTATACGCACCTTCAAGCCTGACTTGTTCCTCGTCGACCATGCCCCGATCGGAATGGCGGGGGAGTTGATCCCAGTTCTCGAGGAGATCGCCCACCTGGACCGCCGGCCCCGGATAGTTCTCGGGATGCGGGACATCGTCGACGATTCGAGCAAGGTCGATGCTGATTGGACATCCAAGGGCGACTGGCATGAGCTCAACAACCACTACGACGGGGTCATTGTGTATGGCGATCCCGTGGTCAAGACCAGTGCCATCGAGTTGGGGATGGCCGCCAGGCTCGAGATCCCAGTCGAACACATCGGCTACGTCGCCCCACCGCCAGTTGAACTTCGCCCGCGGCGGGGCCGGCGCCCCACGGTGCTTGTCACGGTGGGAGGTGGCGGTGACGGTCTTCCCATATTGGAGACCTACGTGGAGTTTTTACTCAATAGCCCTCTTGCCCGAGCCATCCGTTCCGTCCTTGTTACCGGACCATTCGCGCCTGCCTCGCCGCTAGGACGAACCATTGATCAGATGGCCGGGCTCCCGGTCGAAATCGTCTCTTTCTCCGATCGCATGGAGGCGCTGCTCGCAACGGCTGACGGGGCCGTGGCCATGGCTGGTTACAACACCGTGGCTGAGCTGCTTTCCTACCACGTCCCCGCTTTGTTGGTGCCAAGGGTCAAACCGAGGGTCGAACAATGGCTGCGCGCAACAAGGCTCGCAGCTCTGGCACCCCTCCACCCGGTGGCCGCGGAAGACCTCACCGTTGGACATGTAGAGGATTTTGTAGCCCGCCTCCTTCATACAACGGAGCATGCTGGCTACCAACTCGATCTTGACGGCGCTCGAGCCGCGAGCCAGGCCCTCGTTCGAGTAGCGAGTCGGTCACTGGCCGGAGCCCCGGCATGACCGCAGTGACAACGTTTCCCCTTCCCAAAGTGCTTTACGTCCTGAAGCGATTCCCCAGATTGAGTGAGACCTTCGTGCTCCATGAGATGGTTCGCCTTGAGCAAAGCGGTGTGGAGATCGGGGTGGAGTCCATAAAGGCAGCTGAGATAGGGCCCCGTCACCCGGAAGTCGACGACCTGCGCGCAAAGCCGCGCTATCTGCCAGCCTCGGGTTCTGACGGCCTCGCAGGATTGATCTCCGAACGTGTCCAGGCAGAAGGGTTCCGCCACATCCATGCCCATTTCGCAACTTCAGCTGCTGAGCTCGCCCTCGCCGCTGGTCGCCGGGCCGGAGTGCCGGTTACGGTCACTTGTCACGCCAAGGACATATTTCATCGCGACTATGCGCACGGATTGGCGCGCCGTCTCGCCGGTGCCACCGGACTCGTCACGGTGTCGGACTACAACCGCCGCCACCTCCAGAAGGAGGTCCCCGGAGTTCCGGTCCACCTCGTTTACAACGCGATTGAAGCTTCGGACCAGACCCACAGCGACCTGGGAGGCCCGGTCTTGTGCATCGCTCGTCTCGTTGAGAAGAAAGGGATCGACCTGCTCATTCGGGCAGCGGGGGAGCTGACCCGGAGGGGCAGACCAATCAGGGTTGACATAGTCGGTGAGGGTCCGAACCGCCCGCAGCTGGAGTCCTTGGTGGGGATGCTCGGACTCACCAGCTCGGTTCGCTTTCATGGAGCTCTGACCTCTCGGCAGGTCGACGCTGCGTACCGGCGAGCGTCAATGTTCGTCCTTCCCTGTCGAGTGGACCGCAACAGCGACCGCGACGGACTGCCCACAGTCCTCGGCGAGGCGATGCTGCGTCGGCTGCCGGTGATAAGTACGGATCTGGTCGGGATTCCCGAGCTGATCCGACACGGTGAGACCGGGCTGTTGGCTCCTCCAGACAGCCATCTGGCCCTCGCCGAAGCCATCGAGAAGCTGTGCAGCGAGCCTGATCTGGCGAGGGACCTGGCGGTCAAAGGAGCGGCTCACGCCGGGAATGTGCTTGATCCCGTCGCTGCCACCGATGCTCTGATCCAAGTGTTTGCTGGCAGGGCCGCCGGATGCTGATTCTTCAGGTTTGCGCAGATCAGGGCATTGCCCCGGGAGGAACCAAAGGGGCTTCGGTCCACTTGCGGCACGTGGCCGGCGCTCTCGGCAACCGGGGCCATCGAGTAGTCACCGTCGCCAAACGAGAGCCCGTGTACGTCAACCCGCACCCGGCACCGGTGCGATCTCTCGACCGTGGATTGCTAGCTGCCGTCAGGGAATTCGGGCTCCCCAACCTCGTCTACGAGCGGTATTCGTTGGGGCACACTGCAGCTCTCGAGTTCGCCCACGGCCACGATCTGCCGTTCGTACTCGAGGTTAATTCTCCACTAACCGTCGAGGCCCTCACACAGCGCCACGCGCCGGTGGGCTTCGCTGAGCATGCCGCCGAAGAGCGGCTTTTTCGTGAAGCTGATTCGGTCGTGGTGGTCTCCAGGCCGCTCGCTGACTATGTCGAGCGGCTGCGGGGTAGGAGCGACGGGATTGTCGTAGTTCCCAATGGAGTCGATCCCGCCGCGTTTCCTATAACGGCGGCCCATACGGGGGGCAGCACCCTTGCGTTTCTCGGCCATCCCAAGCCCTGGCATGGGGTAAGTCGCCTCGCCGACGTGGTCGCCGCCGTTGCGAGCCGCCACCCCGCCGTGAGCATCGTGGTGATCGGGGGCGGGCTGGGTGTAGGCGAACTCATGCACCGGGCTCGCGCCACGGGAGTCGATGACCGAATCACGGTGACCGGACCGCTCGGCGAGAACGGAGTTGCGACCATCCTGTTCGATTCTGCAGTTGGAGTCGCTCCCTACCCCCCCAACGATTTCTTCTATTTCTCCCCACTCAAGGTCGTCGAGTACATGATGGCCGGGCTCCCCGTAGTGGCCAGCGCCGTGGGTGATGTGGCGGCCACGGTCGGCGACGGTGGTTTCGTGGTCGATCCCGCTGACGATGACGCACTGGCCTCCGCGGTCAGTCTGCTCCTCCATGACCCGAACCTCAGACGTCGCCTAGGTGGCATTGGGCGGCGACGGGCTTTGGCTGAATTCACTTGGGATCGAGTGGCCAGCCAAATCGAACAGGCTGCCTCTGCCTTAGTCGGGGGAAGCCGATGAGCCGAGCCAAACGTCTGAAAGTGGGGGTCATACGCGAGGCCCGCGAAAGGTTCCGGCCCGCCTTTCGGGGCCAGGGTCGAGCGAGCTCGGGTGCGCTTGCCGCCACCGTTTTGGCCGCCGCCCTCGATCTGGCCAAGCCGTGGCCAGCGGCATACCTCATCGACTCGATCCTGACCGGCAATCTCAGCAGAGCAACCCTGCTCGCCGTTGTGGCAGCGGGGGCAACTCTGGTGCTGTTGACTGTGGCGGGCAGCACTCTCTCATTCGCCGCCAACATGCGGGCGGCCGAGGTGGGCAGAACAGTAACCGTTCGGGTTCGGCGCCAACTGTTTGAGCATCTCAACCGTCTCGCTCTCCCCTTTCACAGCTCGAGCCGCGTTGGCGACCTCCTGGTCCGACTCACCGGCGACGTTGCGCTGGTCCGCGACCTTCTGTTCACCTCGTGGCTGAGCCTTATTGAACTCGCATTGACGCTGATCGGTCTTGCTGTGGTAATGGTCGTCCTCGACTGGCAGGTGGCAGCGGTGCTCGTTGCACCCATCGCTTATCTGGCCGTACACGGCAAGACGTCGAGCGACGCTTTGCGGATCGTGGTTCGCAAGCAGCGCAAGCGGCAAGGCAAGGCCGCGGCGATGGCAGCCGAATCGCTGACACAGATTCGGGTGGTCAAGGCCTTCGGCGCAGAGGAGCAGACGATTGGGCGCTACGAGTCGAACGCTGATCAAGAAGAGCGCGAAGGGCTGCGTGCGGCCGCCCTGGCTGCCTCAATCGAGCGAAGAGCTGACACCATGGGAGGGGTAGGTTCGGCGTTGGTCCTTGTCGTGGGCGCCCTCCGCGTAATCGCGGGAGTAGTAACCGTGGGCGAGCTCACTGTGCTCGTTTCCTACGCGAAGTCTTTCTTCAAGCCGCTTCGCAAGATCTCGTCGGAACTAACGAGAGTGGCCAAGGCGTCGGCAGTCACCGAGAGGTTGCTCGAGGTACTCCGCGTCGAGCCGGAGGATCACAGCTCGGGAAAGGACGCGCCCCGATTTGAAGGTGAGATCGAATTTGAGGATGTCAGTTTCGGCTATCAAGGAGGCCGCAAGGTTCTCCGTGAGTCCAGTATCCGAATCGCTCCCGGCCAGCTCGTAGCCCTCATGGGTGGCAACGGAGAGGGCAAGTCCACATTTCTCTCTCTCATATTGCGTCTGTTAGAACCTGACTCCGGCCGCGTGTTGATCGATGGACATCCGATATGTGGCTTTCGACTCGATTCCTACCGGCACCGGCTTGCTTACGTGCCCCAGGATCTCCGGCTCTTCTCCGGTTCGGTGGCGGAAAACATCAGATACGGACGGATCGAGGCCTCTGATGCGGACGTGCGTCTCGCCGCCGACTTGGCGCAGCTCAGCCCGGTACTCGATCGATTTCCTGCTGGATACGAAACCGAACTGGGGGAGGGGGCGGCGACGCTCTCAACCGGCGAAGCTCGCCGCTTGATGCTGGCGCGGGCGGCGGTGCGCGACGCCGACGTCCTGCTGCTGGACGAACCCTTCGCCGGACTCGATCCCGATGCCCGGCCCCTTGTAGGAAGGTCGATCCGGGCCATCGCCCGGGGGAAAACCACGATCGTCGTGACCCACGGCGACCTCGAGTGTCTGGAGCCGGACCTGATCGTCGAACTCAACGGCGGCAAGCTTCGAACCCATGTCGTCGAGTCCGCTCGCCCTGAAAGGAAGCAGCAGTGACGGGCCTTTCCATGACGTGGGATGTGATCTATCCGCATCGGAAAACGCCTTGGGCTGCTCGTGGCATCGTCGGCGACGCGGTCGTTCACGGCGTTTATCACCCCGACACCGGAAGATCGACATTTACCAATCCAAAGGAGGACCCGGTGCTTATTGGCCTGTCGCATTGGCTCACCCGGGCCCGTCTCGTTTCGTACCGACCTCGCCGCCGGGCGACCCTCATCGCCTTTCAGAAGGACCGACCAGTGTTCATCAAGGTGGTCAGCCCTTCCCGGGCAGAGGAGTTAGTCCGTATCTACGAGTCGGTGGCGCCATTGGTGAGATCGGCAGGAATGCGAGTCCCTGACCTCTTGTCGGCCGACATTGAAAAAGGAGCGCTGTCCTTCGCCCCGCTGGCCGGCGATTCGTTGCACGACGTCTGGTCGGGCCAGCAGGTCGACTATGCCGAAATCGGTCGCCGCCTCGGCGCATTCGGATCGTTGGCCGGGCCGGAGTCGCTACCTCTGCGCAGCACTCCAAACCTGGCGTGGTGGGTTCAACAGGTCGAGAGTCGCGACCCCGGGGCGTCCGCTGACTTCCAAGCCAGCCTTCTGACAATCGTAGGGAACCTCCCCGCGTTGACTCCCGGCGGCGCCGGTGTGATCCATGGCGACTTGCACGATCGGAATATCGTCATTGGCCACGACGGCATCGGTCTGCTCGATCTGGACTCGGCCGGCCGCGGCGACGCGAATCAGGACCTCGCCGTCCTCAGCGCTCACCTCGAGCTACGTGCCCTGCAACGACGGCAGACCCCGCCCGATGCGGCGATACGGTCGCTTTGGGCGGGCTATCGCACGGCCGTTCCCGATGTAGATGTCCAAGCAGCCCAATACGCCACAGCCACCGAGCTGACCAGGTTGGCGTGTCTCTATCGCTTTCGCAGACGATGGCGCCCGCTCACTCCCTCACTACTCGACCGATCCCTCGACTGGAGTCGAAGCAGCGTTTCGATTCGGAATGGTCTCAGCAAGCACCCCCACGCCTTGACTCCACGCTCGGCGCTGCAAGCAGTTCTTGAGCCGGGAAGGCTGGCCGATGAGCTTCGGATATGCTGGGACCGGCTCGACTGGATCGACTCCCGGCTTGTCTCAGCAGAAGTATCACGGGTCCTCGAACGAGAAGGCGACTACACCCTGGAGCTCGAACTCGCTGTGTCCGGAGATCGCGGGCCAGGCCGGGAGCACCTGTTGGCCGAAATAGCCCATGGCGATCTGGACGCCCGAATTCGTGCTGCAACGGTCCAATTGCAGAGACGGTCGCGCGGCCAGCTCGGCCCAATCCCCTCAGGATTAGCGGCGGTTCCCGCGCTTCGGCTCATCGTCCGCCAGCCCGGCCTCGATCGCCGCCTACCGATTCTTGATCTCGTGCACCGGCCGAAGCGGGCGCAGGCGGTGCTTTTTCCTTACGGATTTGGCAAAGGAGTCGAAGTAAGGCTGTTGGGACACCGGCTCGGCAAGCGGGCCATGTTGCGGGCCGTGCATGGCAACCGCACCGTGGTCATCAAGGGATACAAGACCCGCTCCGAACTCCCCGAGCAGACCCTTGGCTGGGCGGAAGACCTCAACCTCTCCGCTCCAACTCACGTGGCGATGGCCATTCCCCTCGGGTTGCTTTCTGACCGGCGGGCCGTTGTTTGGGAAGACATCGGGGTCTCAGCCAATCATGAATGGGGGGAGGTTGGCGAGCCCGAGTTCATCCAATCGATCGGTGCAGCGCTCCGCTGGTTGCACGGGAACGAGCTCAAGGAGCTGCCAGTACATGATGCCCGCTCCGAGATTGAGGTGTTGTCGCGGTCCCAGCGCCTGCTAGCGGCGGGAAGACCACGTTTGGCCGCAGATACGGCGGCTGTCATGCGTCGGATTGCCTGGAATCTGGAGGCGATGCTCGAAGTCCCGCGGGCACCAGTTCATCGGGATGCCCATCCAGGCCAGTTCATCGGCGGCCGCGACCGCCTCACCATCATCGACCTCGACTCTCTGAGTCTCGGAGAGCCAGCCATGGATCTCGGAAACTACGCCGCTTACTTGAGGATCGCCGGCGTTCCCGGCGATGAAGTTTCCTTGCACGATGGCTACGGAAGCACTCCGAGCATCATGGAGCGCAGCCGCACCTGGCGCCAGGCCTCCCTGTTTCGGCTCGGCGCGCAACTCGCGCTCACCACCGACCGGGTAGATCTCGGGATTCGGGTGCTCGCCGACCTGGCGTGAACATGGTGTCTGTCGACAACGCCCTCCCAATCTTCCATCGAACCTGGGAGCCGTCCAGCATGGCCGAGACGATCGACCGGTTGGTGGAACGCGACTGGGGTTGGAAAACGATCGATCTGCGGTTGGAGCGGATCCGTCATCGCCTCGGCGTCCGCGGGACAGTTCAGTACACGGCAGTGTTCGAGAGCCGGGACATTCGCCAGGAAGTCTGGTTGGCTGGCACAACCTACGCCGATGGCCGTGCCGCCGGCGTAGCCAGGAAGCTTCGCACGGCAGCAGCCCGAGCCGTGCCGCCGCTAAAGAGCCTGGTCGCCTTCGACCCTGTCCATGACATGGTGTTCCAGGTATTCCCGCTCGATCACAAGCTCCCCGGTGCCCTCGCTTTTGCGTGCCGGGACGAGCTTTCGCGCTGGGTCCCCGGGGAAGCGACCTTAACCCCGGTGCGTCACCGAATCGGCCTGAGCGCCACCCTTCGGACTGTCCTGCGCTCGGAAATCAGTTACGTCAAGTTCCACCGAGCAGATGAGGCACACCGCAGCGCCGCCCGGTCAAAGCAGTTGCAGCGGCTATCACCTGAAAACATTGGCTTGGCAGTCCCGCGGGCAGTGATCCCGGACCTGGAGGCAACTATCACCGACGCAGCGGCGGGTAGCCGCCTTGATGTCCTGGCTGGCATGGGCGACGAACGAGCGATGGCTGTGGTGGCCGAGGCGCTATTGGGGCTCCATCGCTCGAACGCTGATGGTCTGGACGACAGGTCCCTTGTCCCCAAGGTACGGGTGCGGCGGTCGGTCGAATGGTTGAAGTTCGTGATGCCGGAAGCCGGACCGATGATGGATCGACTGCTTGACGGGCCGAAGCCCACCGAAGGCGAAGCCCTGGTCCATGGCGACCTGAAGCCGGATCACGTTTTCGTCGACGGAGACCGCGTCAATCTCATCGATCTCGACAGCGCCGGTCGGGGACGACCGCTATCGGATCTGGCCACATTGGCCGTTCGTCTGCCCTTCGAGCAGCAGGCGCTTCTCATCGAGCACTACCACCGCCTGGCTCCCCGTGCCGACTGGAGTGCCTGGCGCCCTGAGGTGGCTATGGCTTCCATCAAGCTCGCGCTTTCCCATGCCCAACACCGGCAGGCAGGGTGGCCAAGAGCCGTGTGGCAGGCGTTGTTGGCGACCGACGCCCTCTGTCGGCAAGGCTCGCCGGCAGGCAATTCATCATGCAGGGGCCTTTAGATCATGGCAGTCGAAGGCATTTGGCTGCGACCTGGAAAGCTCATCGACCCCGGGGCCGGACCGGGTGATCCGCGCGTGGATCGAGCGACGCAGCCAGCTCGGCTTCGGGGCGTCGGCAACCCTTTTCTGCACATGCGAGGGACACCGATGAAAACCTCCTATCTCAAAGCTTGCTCCCCAAGCTCGCTCGGCAGGCGGGAATCGAAAAGCGCGTCCATCCACATGGCCTAAGGCACACACACGCCTACGAACTGATGATGGAAGGCGTCGAGGTAGCGATCATCCAACGCCAGCTCGGCCATGTCTCCCTGGCAACGACAGCGGTCTATCTCAACCACATCGCTCCCAAGCAGGTGATCGAGACCATGCGCAAGCGCGAATGGACTCCTTGACCACTTCAGCGGAGCCCTCGACAATCCGCCTCTCGTCCGACTCCGAAGCCCCAATTAGTGTTCCCAACTTCCCGTTCATGCAAGGAGGGCCATGAAAACACTTATCACGGAGTTCATCAGCCTCGACGGAGTCGTGCAGGCGCCCGGCGCGCCCGACGAGGACACCGACGGCGGCTTCAAGCACGGTGGCTGGTCCACGAAGTACTTCGATCCCGAGGTCATGGGTGGAACCTACGACGAGTTAGCGAAGTCGAGCGACGCCCTGCTCCAGGGCCGGCGGACCTACCAGGTGTCGGCCGCTGCGTGGCCCAAGCGTTCCGGCGACGACTTCACGGAATGGATCAATAGCACCCAGAAGTACGTCGTTTCAGACACCCTCACCGAGGACGACATCTCGTGGCACCCGACGACGATCATCCGCAGCGCCGACCTCATGACAAAGCTCAACGAGCTGCGCGAACATCCCGGCGGATATATCTACCTCTATGGCAGCCCGACGCTCGTGCGCTCAATGATGGCGCAAGATCTCGTCGATGAACTGCTGCTCACGATCGAGCCGATCGTCCTCGGTGGGGGGAAGACGATCTGGTCGGATAACGGCCAGGCGCTCGAGTGGGAGCTGGTCTCGACGGCGAAGGCCAAAACCGGAGCCCAAGTCTGCCGCTACGCGCGCGCCCGCTGAAGCCTTGACTCCGAAGCATTAACCGGAATCGTGGCGAGTGCGCTAATTGCGGTCGCGAGGATCGAGATGGCCGACTCGGCGAAGCACGCGGGCGGCCCCCGCGGGAGAAGTCGACGAGCGCTGGATCGCCGATTGGTTGAAGCAGCGGGTTCGTTTCACTTGATGCCCCCGCCTTCGGCGGCATTTGATCTGCCTTGCTCGATCTCTTCGGCCAGGGCGTAAAGGAGTGGAAGTGTGGCCCAATCCTTATCCCGGTTGGCCTCCTCTTTGCTCCGGATAATGTCGGCGAGGGAGGCCACCCTCACCCGATGGCCGGCCAGCTCGAACTCGACGCTCGCTGCCGCGAGCTGGTCGTAATCGGAGAGCGCAGCAGGTGCGAAGGTCAGGTCGAGGTCACCGCAGCGGGTGGTCATCTTCAACATCGCCATCGACTCCAGCAGGGCAGGGTGGGGATCGAAGGCAACCCCCTCCGCCGAGTCCGAGGTGCGGAGTCGAGCGTCGAGACTTCGCAGAGCCCGTGCCAGCCGCGCGAGATTGGCCTTTTCTTTCCTCGGCACGATGTCGGCATCGTTGGTCATGGCCGGCGAGCCGTGGATTACGGCGGCGAGCCCGCCGACGAGCACGTAGTCGACCTCGTGCTCGGCGAGCACGCGAAAGATGCATTCGGGATCGAGAGGTGCCGGCATCAGCCGATGCGCCGGGCCGTGGCCCGCAGGCGACTGAGGTTGGCCACCGACTCGAGTCGCTGGGAAGGCGACATCGCCAGCTGTTGGCGAATCTGGGAGCGGTCGACCTCGTCAGGCACGAGGCTCAGTTTGAGCCGTAATCCGCAGGCGCTGACAACTCGGGCCAGGGCCGAGAGTCTGGGCTCCTCAGTGGCGCTTTCCCAACGGGATATCACTGGCTGCTTGGTGCCAATCCGTCGGGCCAGCTCGGCTTGCGACAGATCTGCTTGTTTTCGAGCAGAGCGAATCAGGATGGCCGCAGTACGAGTGGCGCTGGTTGTCGATGGCATATCCTGGATGAATTATAGCGTTTAGGTACTAGGCATATAGCTTAAACGCTATACTTTACTGGATCGCCTCGCTGATCTTGATCTCAGCCGTCGATGAGGACGTGAGCGTGCTCGCGGAAGCGGACGTCGAGTTGTTCGGCAAGGCCCGGAAGGCGTGTGCCGACTGGGGCGTCCGGTTGATTGACTGGCTCAAGACCGACGCGGAAAACTTCAGGACGATGGCGATCAGCTGCGGGGGAGACAAAGAGAACTTCGGCCTGTCGCCGACCGGCACCTAGCGCACTCGATTCTTGAGGACTAGTGCATAGAATCACTAGCAATGTCTTCAAACGACTTCGGTCAGGTGCTGGCGGCGGCGGCTCGACTCCAAGAATTGGTCCCCGACGCGGTACTCGTGGGAGGATCCGCCGCGGCACACCACGCCGGTCACCGCGTCTCCTTCGATGCCGATCATGTCGTTGCCGATCTCAAGTCGCGCTTCGACGAGGTCTTGGCCGCACTCGAAGACACTGAGGGTTGGATCACCTCGCGCGTCACACGGCCGGTAATGGTGCTCGGCCGCCTCGATGGGATCGAGACCGGGGTGAGGAACCTGATCCGGAGTCGACCGCTGGAAGTCGAAGAGATTCGCGTTGGCGATCGGACCTTGCGCGTTCCCACCCTCGCCGAGATCGCCCGAATCAAGGCCTGGCTTTGTCTGATCCGCAATGCCACCCGCGACTACCTCGACTTCGCTGCATTGGCCGACCGATTGGGGGAGGAGGAGGCGGCGTCGGTCGTGGGCTCGCTCGACCAGTACTACGTCGATCAGATCGGTCCCGGGGGAAGACGGGTGGCAACGCAGGTCGCTAAGCAGTTGGCCGATCCGCGCCCCGGCGACTTGGCCGAAGTCGACCTCCGCTTCTACCGACAACTTGAACCCCGGTGGCAGCAATGGGAGGCGGTGGCAGCCGCATGTGGACGGGTGGCGGTGCGGGTGCTTGAAGGCTTAGTCACGAAATGATTCATCGCCACCTCGACTACCCGGCCGATTCTGAGCCCGACGAGTTGCCCATGGCCGCGATCGCCGATCTTCTTGAGCGCGGCGACCTCGACGACTGGAGACCGCTCGCTGCAACCATCGCCCGCGACCCCTTTGACCATGTGGCCGAGCGAGTTGCCCGCGTGATCGACTCCTTTCCTATGTATGGCACGTCGGCGCTGTGGCGCGCCTACCTGGAACGGCGACGGGCCGCGGTAGGTGGATATGACTTGAACGAACCCTCGAGCCTGGGTGTGTTACGCCGCAACCTCGGTATCACCCAAACGGAACTCGCTAGCCGACTCCGCATCTCGCAGTCGGACCTCTCCAAGCTCGAACGGCGAGTGGACTGGAGACTTTCCACCCTCCGGCGCTACATCGCTGCCCTGGGTGGAGACCTTCGCTTGACCGCCATCTTTCGTCGCCGCTAGGCCGACGCCGTACGATCGACGTATGCCTGAACCGCGCCTCACCGATCACCAACTTATAGAGCTCAGCCCTCGGCCGACCCTCGCCGTGCGTATCCGCAAACCCATGAGCGAAATCGACATGAGCGGACTGTTCGACTCGCATCTCCCCAAGGTCTACGACGAGATCAGCAGTCGTGGCTACGAGATTGCCGGCCCTGCTTATGCCCGCTATCACGAGTTCGGGCCCGAGCGGGCCGATATCGAGATCGGGGTTCCTCTAACCGAAGCTCCTTCCTCATCGAGTCCGCTTGACCAGGTTCCGTTGGAGCAGATCGGCCTGTCGGAGCTGCCCGGAGGGATGATCGCCAAGGTGGTTCATCACGGTCCCTATCAGACCCTGGGCGATGCATATGGACCCTTTCACGACTGGATCCATTCCCAGGGCCACGACGAAGGTCTCGGCCCATGGGAGTCGTACATCCGCGAGACGGGCACTGATCCCGACCCCAATGAGCTTGAGACCGAGATCTACTGGCCGACGGCCTCATCAGAGTGACGGACTTTCCTCGCGACCCGGACGATCTTCGCGCCTGGTTCGAGGCGCACGGGGTCGAACGGCTCCCTGGTCTGCTCGGAATCGAGATCGTGGAGCTGGCCCCAAGCAACTGCACTCTCCGGCTCGAAATCGAGAACAAACACCTTGCCTCCAACGGATATCTCCATGCCGCCACCGTTGTGGCGCTCGCCG
>JACCTH010000058.1 GCA_013812505.1 Acidimicrobiia bacterium
AATCCCGTCTCTACGATCCCGAGAGCACCAATTTGGGGAGGTGTCTCATCACGCAAATCTCAAAGCGTCGATTCGGATTGCTGTTTGTTGCCCTGCTACTCATCGTGGTTGTTGCCGGTCAAGTGTCCGCACAGACGGGAGGGGATGCGTCCGAGGTGACTGAGCCAACTGTTCCTGAGCCGACTGTTCCTGAGCCAACCGTTCCCGAAGAGCCCCCTATTCCCGATGCACGCCGGTGGGTTGAGGTTGACACATCTGTCAACTTGCTGGCGGACGGTTTGGACGAGAACGGCGTGACGGCCGAAGGCTTTTCCCATTGGGCATACCTGCCCGACTACCTACCGAACATTCTCAAGGAGCCTGATCTCGCGCAGGATCTGAGTTGGGTTATCGATGAACTCTTGAAGCACCCCGAGGTATCCCAAGTTATGCACTACGACCGCGAGGTCCTGGCAATCACGTCGACGCTGTCCAGTGAAGAGCTTCAGCAGATGATTGCTACGGCGCTTACACCCCACATTTCGTCCGCATGGTCCGACGCCGACATCCGGCCGTTTGATCTGGACCTTGACGCATCCTCATGACAGCCGCTGCGGGTCGACGCTTGGGGCCTCATTCATCATCACGGAAAGTTGTTAGCGGTTTTATTGCCCTATGCGTGTTGATGGCGATGTTGTCGGCTGCTTTCAGTGCGCCAGCAGATGCGCAGACTTGGCAGCCACCGGACGGAGGTTCCTATTACTGGTGCGCGTATCTTTGGGGAGCCATTGATCCGGGTGTTGCATCGGACGGCCAGGTTGTATCAGACCTCATCCGGCCGAAGATTGAGGACCCGGTGCTATTGCCCGTCGTCGAGGGCGATGGGGTAGGTATTGGCAATCTCGGAACTTGCACCGATGTAGTTCAGGCAGGCAACCCACCAGACTCGTATTTAGCCGCGGAGGCACAGCTTCGAGCCGAGATCCTTTCAGTGCGCGGCGGCGGCATAACCTGGCAACAGCCGGGGACGACCGTCACACCTGTGATGTCCGGGAACCGCGTTCCAGACATTGTCTGGGCGGCAGGAAATGACCAGTCGTCGCTTGATCGAGCAGAGATGTTTGAAGTAAAACAGGGAAATGCTTCGAATACCGCTGCTTTGAGGCTCGAGGCGCAGAAAGATGTGCGGCTGATAATGCAGCGGGGCCGTAACGGGGCAATGTGGAAGTTCACCGAGGTCGAATGGCATTTCTACCCTAGTCAGCAGTATCGGATCGGGCCGACGCCAGATTTTTTTAGATATCTCGTCGAGAGAGGCATCAGCGTCGTAATCCATCACCGCATCCCCGCCGCTGAAATCGCTTTGGCCTTGGCCTTCTTCAAGGCGTACATGTCGCGCACCCAGAAAATGACCGTAGAAAGCGGGCGGGTCAAGGAAGGGGTGCCCTCGTATTACAACGACACTTACTTCCTCGACGTATTGGCTTGGGAGCCTTACGGTAACGCTGTGACATGGGCCTACCAGGTCAACGTCACCTCAGGCTGCTCATCGACCTACTTCTGCGATACGAGTGCTTTGAACCGAGCCGAGGCAGCTACGCTGCTCTACAATCTATACAATCGGCCGTACGTCGGCAATCTCTCTGAGCCGTTCACTGATGTAACACCGTCGGACCCTGCCTGGGCCTATGACGCCATAAAGTGGCTATACAACAATGGTGGAACTAATGGCTGTTCCCCCACGTTGTTTTGTCCCTATTCGACCGTCGATAACTCCCAGTCATATGCCTTTATGTGGAAGTTGGAAGGAAGCCCGGCATCGACGGGTGAGCCGTTCCTCGATGTGAGCTCCGCTGACGGTTGGATCTATAACACGGCTTCGTATGTTTGGGCCAACAAAATCTATCCCAACTGGGCTAGCTCGAGCTATTTCTCCCCCTATAGCGCAATGACTCGCGTTGCGTTTGCTGATGCTCTGGGCGGTTATAACTCGTCTACCGGTCCAGTGAACTTTGCGCCCGACGACGGTCAATGGCACGTCTTCAAGCCACCTCCCGCCTAAGCTACGTTCTCTCGCGTACGCAGTCGGCTTGCGCACGGTGCTTGGTTTAGCGCCTCGGTCGTAGCCCTTGTCTTAACCGTACTTCTCCTCGGCAACGTGTACGGCTCGTTCGAAATACTGATCGCTTTCGGTATCACTCCTGCTGCGAACCTGCAAATCGAGATTTGGCGGTTTGTGACGTATGGGTTCGTACATGTCAACGCGTTTCACGCCGTATCCAACGCGATCGTTTACTGGATGGTTGGCAAGTCAGTCGAAGCAAAAAGGGGTGCCGTGCGAGTTGCGGGTGTCACGCTCCTTGGCCTCGTGACGGGTGGACTGGTCGCGGTGCTGTTCGCCGGACCTGCGCTTGTCGGCTTATCGACAGCCGTATTCGCGCTTTTGGGTTATGAGTTTCTCGGCAGCAGCATACGCGCAACGTTGATAGAGCCGAGAAAAGACTGGTGGAGACTCTTGAAAGAATTGGGTGTAATCGCCATACTCGTAGTTGGGCTGTCTTTGGTAAGTGCTTCGGCTATCGCTCACATTTCCGGCCTAATCGCGGGTGTGTTGGCTGGGCGCCCCTGGCATCATGAGCCGAGAAGGCCAAAGCCTTAAGACGTTGAAAGGTCGTCTCGCGGAAGGTTCGGCAAGCACTCGGCCGCACGCAGCACTCAAGTGGATTTCTGAGACTGCGCGGTGAGGTGGGGAGCCGTCTTTTGGCGATGATGCCGGGCTGACGGTCAGAGCCCCTCGATACTCGGTGATGTATGTCGCCGAGCAAGAAAGGGGCTCTGATGAGTCCGGATGCTATGACCGTTCGTCTTCACCTGCGAAGAATCCGAGTGATGGCCGTGGTGGTGGATCTGATTGAAAAGCTGGTGGTTGAGATCGTCGATGTCCGTCGGGTGGTCCGCTGCCCGCATTGTGGGTTCAAGACGGCGAGGGTGCACGACCGGAGGCGACTCTTGGTCCATGATCTTCCCACCGGGGGTCGGCCCACCGAGCTCCGATGGCTGCGACGCCGTTTCGTCTGTGGTGAATGCTCGGAACGGTCATGGGAGGATCATCCTGAGATCGTCCTCGGTCGGAGAACGCATGTGACCCGGCGTCTGGCCCGCCAGCTGGTCCGTGATGTGAACGCCATGTCGATCCGGGAGGTGGCCCGCCGCCACGACCTGCCCTGGCATTACATCATGGCGCTGACCAGCTCCTGGTCGGAGCGGGTGGCCCTGGACCGTCGGCGACGCCGCTGCCGGATCCTGCTGATCGACGAAACCTCGCTTCGCCGGGGCCACCGCTATGTGACCGTGGTCATCAACGGCGACACCGGAGAGACCCTGGGGATCGTTGCCCACCGCAACACCGCCGCCCTATCGGGGATTCTCCTAGCTCAAGGCCACCGGTGGATGAGAGGGGTCAAGGTGGTGGTCTCCGACGGGTCGGTGCCCTACCGGTCCGCCATCGGCACCCACCTCGGCCACGCCACCCACGTCTTGGACCGTTTCCATGTGGCGAGATGGTTCGCTGCCGGGATGATCGAGGTCCGTCGTCGTAGCCAACGGATCGGAGAGCACGGGTCCCGACCCGCCTTCGAACCCGAAATCTTCCGCTCCCGCTACCTCCAGCTCACCCGCCTCGACCAGCTCCGCGACCATCGGATCGAATCGCTGGGCAAAGTGCTGCAGGGGCCGGCCCGAACTCGAAGCAGCATGGCGGATGCTCCAACACCTGTACGGCATCCACCTCGCCCGAGACAGCGACGAGGCCAACCAGGCTCTCGGCGCCTTCATCGAGATCTATAAGGACCATCCCCTCCTCGAATACGAGACGCTGGTGGGGACCCTCCTCGAATGTGGAGATGAGATCTTCGCCTTCCACGACACCGATCGAGCCACCAACGGCCGGATCGAGGGCAGCAACAACAAGCTCGGAGTCCTCAAACGGGTCGCCTACGGGTTCGTCAACGTCACCAACTTCGCCGCCCGAGCCCCTCCTCCTCACCCCCGGCATGGCAACATCACCATGACCGAGAATCGAAGTCAACCCAACTCAACGCGCAGAACCGGATTTCTCTGTATGCATCAGCATTGCTTCGACGGGAAACCGATCTATCTGGGGTTACTCCTGAAATCGGGTGGTTGCGGGTTCGCGTTGTGTCTTATTAGGGCTGCAACTTCAGCGAAACCCTGGGTAGCAACCGTTGTACAGCGACGGTTGCTACCCATAGAAGAAGACTCAACGGTCTCAACCGGGGGTCGCAGCGAACCAAACCTCACCCCGTTGCATCGGCCCAGTCTGACCAGTCCTCCGCGGGCCCCCATGCCTCGGCCTCGTTCCAGAACTGATCGCGTCTCCCGGGCATTTCCTGGTACGCATCCGGATCCGCTTGGGCCCGAGCGGCACGAACTGCGGCGGCGACGCCGGCACGCGCCGCGGCCGACACGTTGATCTGAAGCAGGCGAGCCTGCTCGACCAATCGTCGTCCACCCTGAACGTCATTTTCCTCGACGCCATACCGCTGAGTATCGCGAACACTGAGGACGAGCAGGACTAGCGGTCCAGTTCATTGACTTTGGCGAGGCGGCGGCGGTGGCGTTCCTCGTTCGAGAACTCAGCACCCAGGAACGCGCTCACAATTTCGAGCGCTAGCTGAATCCCGACGACTCGCGACCCAAGGCAGAGGACGTTGACGTCGTCGTGTTCCACCATCTGATGGGCGGTATAGGTGTCATGCGCAATCGAGGCGCGGATGCCATGCAGTTTGTTGGCGGCGACGCACGCCCCGGCACCAGAGCCGCAAATGACGATTGCCCGATCGGCCCGCCCTTCGGTGACGGCTTGACCAGCCGCAACGGCGATGTCCGGATAGTCGACCGGCTCGGTGTTGTGGGTGCCGAGGTCGAGAGCCGCGTGCCCAGCTGAAGCCACCGCCTCGACCACGATCGCTTTGAGATCGAAGCCGGCATGGTCGGAAGCAATCGCTACGCGCATGGACGAACGGTACCCGTAGACTTTTGCGATGGGCCAGATCATCATCGATGGTGGCGCACGTCTCCAGGGAACGGTCACCGTCGGTGGAGCGAAGAACGCCGCCCTCAAGGAGATGGTGGCGGCGATTCTCGTGCCAGGGCGGCACCAGCTCAACAACGTCCCTGATATCGCCGACGTGGCCCTCATGGGTGAATTGCTCAGTCACATTGGCTGCCGGCTCCAACGTGAGGGCACCACCTTGTGGATCGTGTCGCCCGAGCGTCTCAACCCGGAAGCTCCGCTCGAGCTCGTTCGCAAAATGAGAGCCTCGATCGTCGTCCTTGGCCCGCTCCTGGCCCGATGCGGAGAGGCCCGGGTGGCGTTGCCCGGCGGCGACGACCTCGGGGCGCGTCCGATCGACATGCACCTCGAAGGACTGCAGCAGATGGGAGCCTCGTTTCGGCTTTCTCATGGCGTACTCGAGGGCGAGGCGCTCAATGGTCTAACCGGGGCAGAGATTGAGCTCTCCTTCCCCTCGGTGGGTGCGACCGAGAACCTGATGCTGGCGGGGGTGGCCGCCAAGGGCGAGACCATCATCGTCAATGCTGCCCGCGAGCCGGAGATCGTCGATCTGGCGAGACATCTCAACGCGATGGGTGCCTCGGTGACCGGGGAGGGAACCCCGATGCTCCACGTCACCGGCACCCCCAACCTGAGCCCCGCCGAGCACACCGTGATCCCCGATCGTCTCGAGGCCGGCACCTATGCCATCGCCGGCGCCATCACCGGCGGCGACGTCACAGTCACCGGCTGCAGCCCCACTCTCCTCCGCATGGAGTTGAGCAAACTCGAGGACGCCGGTTGCCAAGTGCGCAAAGGCGAGGACTGGTTGCGCATCGAAGGACCGGAACGTCCTCAGCCGATCGACTTCGTGACTTTGCCCTACCCCGGCTTCCACACCGATCTCCACCCGCAGATGGTGGCGCTGTTGACGGTGGCGAGCGGAACTTCGATCGTGACCGAGAACCTCTACGACTCGCGCTTTCGGTACGTCGGGGAGCTCGCGCGGATGGGGGCTGACATCTCGATCGAGTCCCAGCACGCCGTCATTAGAGGAAAGCCGGAATTGTCGGGTTGTCCGGTCCTCGCCCCCGACATTCGCGCCGGGGCAGCATTGGTGCTGGCGGGATTGCGGGCCGAAGGGACCACCGTCGTCGGCGACGTCCATCACATTGACCGCGGTTACAACGGTCTCGTGGACAAACTACGGGCCATGGGAGCCGCAATCGCCCGCTCGGATTAGATCCCTCGCCGCCGTCGCGTTGTCGTTGACGATGACGACCGCAGGGTCCCTGGACCCAATCGAGCAGGAGCCAGTCGCGGCCAG
>JACCTH010000060.1 GCA_013812505.1 Acidimicrobiia bacterium
TGGCCGTAGTCTCGGTGATGGCCGTGGTGTCGGTGGTTTCAGTTGTGTCCGCAGTGGTTGTAGTTGCGGCGTTTCCGCCTCCGCAGGCCACCAGCACCAGCATTGCCACCGCCAGTAGCGACAGCACGCGTTGGTGTTGTTTCACAGTTGTATTCCTTCCAATTGGGGTACGGCAAGCGCTTTGTCCCGCCGAGCCCTCAGATTAGCCAAACCGCGAACCCAGGGTTCGTAGGGATACACAGTGTCCCTACCAGCCCACAGAAACAGTGGGCTCATGAGTTCGACGGGTCGGGGCCTCCCAGCTCCTCGAGGTCGGCCAGATCCTGGAGCCGGCCGGCAGCAGCCTTGTTGCGCTTGAAATTTGCGAGATCGATGAAGTCGACCGGAACTCCCCCAATATCGACCGTGACCCGTGACGGATAGGACTCCGCGAAACTGACACCGGCAATGCTCGTCAAGAGATCAATGCGATTCGGCGGATAGCCCAACTGAATGACCTGATCAGGTTCAAGAAAGTCCTCGGCCGACAGGCCCAGCGACTCGAATCCAAATGCGGCCAAAGCCGCAACGACGCGCTCGGCGTTGGAGGAATCGCTCCAGATCCAAACGTCAAGATCCTTGGTGTAGCGAGGATGTCCGTGGAAGGCGAGCGCATAACCGCCGACGACGAGATATCGAACCTCAGATTCGTTTAAGGATGCGATGAACTCTTTGAAGTCGCGGTTGAGCATCCGGCTCCCAGCCGTGGTGAAGACAACGCAGTTCCTCGACCATCGCCAACCTCTCCTCGTAGGGGCGTGAAAGCCAATAAGCCAGGTCTGACGAACGTTGGTGTCGCGAACGCTTGACGACCACCGCCTCGATTCCCCTCTTCGCGGGTTGGCTCATCACATACAATTCTATCCGTTGGAGAGGTCCATCACCTCGAACCTAAGGTTCTGGTGGTGGCATAGCCACCACGTAAACCTTAGGTTTGGTTTGCGGTTACTAGAACCTTTGGTCGATCAGACCGGTGTCGACGTCGTAGATGAAGCCGCCAACGGCTACCGACTCGGGAATCAGCGGATGCGACCGTACCCTGACCACATCCTCCATCAGACTTTTTAGTTGGTCGGCAACCACAGGGAACGGTTGTCCTGTCGCATCCTTGCCCGCCGACTCGCTCACCAGACGCTGGAGCTCTCAGCTCGTTGTTGAGTGCCACTGCGCAGCGGGTATGAGGGATGACGAGGACCCGTTCCACCCCAAGAAGGTCGAGCACGAGCGCCTCCAGCGCGGCCGGCGTGACTCGCCCGCCTGGATTGCGAAGGATCTTGGCGTCACCGGGTTGCAGCCCCAGCATCAGGAGCGGAACAATCCGCGAATCCATGCAGGTGACGATGGCCACGCCGGCATGCGCCACACCGTCGAATCCTCCGAAGTCGAACTCATCGGCGAACACGCGGTTCGCGGCGATCAGGTCGTCGAATCCTCCTGGCAACTGGTTCCGCTAGGCGGGTTCGGAAACCGGCACCGGCGGGACCGGCGACGCTTCGACCGACTCGAAGGTGAGCTTGTTCAGATCTTCGTCGACCGTGACAAGCACAGTGGCTCCGGCCTTGAACTCGCCCAGCAGGACTCGCTCAGAGAGCGGATCTTCGAGCAGATGCTGGATCGCCCGGCGCAACGGACGGGCGCCCATCTCTCGGTCGTAGCCCTTGGTGGCCAAGAAGTCTTTGGCATCGTCGGTGAGGACGAGATCGAGACCCTGGCTCGAAAGCTGTTTGCGCACCCGAACCAGCATGAGGTCGACAATCGTCTTGATCTCCTCTTGGGTGAGCTCGTGGAAAACGATGATCTCATCGAGACGGTTGATGAACTCGGGACGGAAATGCTTCTTCAGCTCGTCGGTGACCTTGTCCTTCATTGCTTCGTAGGTGACGTCATCGCCGTCGGTGTGGAAGCCGACCGACTTCTTGCGCAGGTCGCGGGTGCCAAGGTTGGAGGTCATGATGATGACCGTGTTCTTGAAGTCGACCGTCCGGCCCTGAGCGTCGGTCAAACGGCCATCTTCGAGAATCTGCAGGAGCGTGTTGAAAACATCGGGGTGGGCTTTTTCGATCTCATCGAAGAGCACCACCGAGAAGGGCTTGCGCCGAACCGCCTCGGTGAGCTGGCCGCCTTCGTCGTAGCCGACGTAGCCAGGAGGCGAGCCAACCAACCGGCTGACTGTGTGCTTCTCCATGTACTCGGACATGTCGAGCTGGATGAGGGCATCCTCGTTGCCGAACAGGAACTCGGCCAGCGCTTTGGCAGTCTCGGTCTTCCCGACCCCGGAAGGTCCAAGGAAGATGAATGATCCCGAGGGCCGCTTCGGATCCTTGAGGCCGGCCCGCGTCCGGCGGATGGCCTTAGAGACGGCGACAATGGCATCCTGCTGTCCGACGATCCGCTGATGGAGCTCTGACTCCATGTTGATCAGTCGGGCGGTTTCTTCCTCGGTGAGCCGATGGACCGGGATGCCGGTCCACTGCGCCAGGACCTGCGCGATCTCTTCTTCATCGATCACCCAACCGGCGTCGCTACCCCCCTCTTTGAGCAACTGCTCTTTGACAACCCGGTCGGCGATGAGGCTTCGCTCTTGATCTCGCAATTGCGCTGCCCGCTCGAACTGCTGAGAGGTGGCAGCCTCGTTCTTCTGTCGCCGGATGTCGGTGACTTTCTTGTCGATCTCGGCTAAGTCGGGATCGCTCGACGAGCGATAGATCCGCATTCGGCTGCCAGCCTCGTCGATCAAGTCAATCGCCTTGTCGGGGAGTTGACGATCGGAGATGTAGCGATCGGCCAGGTTGGCGGCGGAGACGATGGCGGCGTCCGTGAATCGAACTGAATGATGACTTTCGTACCGATCCTTGAGCCCCATCAAAATCTGAATAGTGTCGGTCACCGAGGGCTCGTCGACATGGACCGGCTGGAAACGACGCTCGAGCGCCGAGTCCTTCTCGAGGTACTTTCGGTATTCCTCGAGAGTGGTGGCACCGATGGTCTGCAACTCGCCGCGGGCGAGCATGGGCTTGAGGATCGAGGCGGCGTCGATTGCCCCCTCGGCGGCGCCGGCGCCGACCAGGGTGTGGATCTCGTCGATGAACAGGATGATGTCACCGCGGGTGCGGACTTCCTTCAACACCTTCTTGATCCGCTCCTCAAAGTCGCCGCGATAGCGGGACCCGGCAACGAGAGCACCAAGGTCGAGGGTGTAAAGCTGGCGGTTGTGCAGCGTCTCGGGAACCTCGTTGGTGACGATCTTTTGCGCAAGGCCTTCGACGATGGCCGTCTTGCCGACGCCGGGCTCACCGATCAGGACGGGGTTGTTCTTCGTGCGTCGGGAGAGGATTTGCATGACCCGCTCGATCTCACGAGTGCGGCCGATCACCGGATCGAGCTTGCGCTCGCGGGCGAGCTGGGTGTAGTTGCGGCCGAACTGGTCGAGCACCGTTGAGCCCGAAGCCGACTGTTCGCCACGCGAGCCGGCGCTCGAACCGGAACTGGCTGGCGGCTGATCTTCGCTCCCGCCGGCACCGTTGAGAAGCTGGATAACCGAATGCCGCACCTTGCTGAGCTCGGCTCCCATCTTTTGCAGAACCTGCGCAGCCACTCCCTCACCTTCACGGATCAAACCCAACAGGATGTGCTCGGTGCCGATGTAGTTGTGTCCAAGTTGGAGCGCTTCGCGGAGCGACAGTTCGAGAACCTTCTTCGCTCTGGGGGTGAACGGAATGTGCCCACTCGGGGCCTGAGTGCCGCGACCGATGATCTCGACAACTTGGTCGCGGACGCCGACGAGGTTGATCCCCATGCCCTCGAGAGCCCTGGCGGCAATGCCTTCGCCTTCGTTCAAGAGGCCCAAGAGAATGTGCTCGGTGCCGATGTAGCTGTGGTTGAGGAGGCGCGCTTCTTCCTGAGCGAGGACCACGACCCTGCGTGCCCTGTCGGTGAAACGCTCGAACACTTCTACTCAACTCCTGGCTGACAACCCTTGCGGGTAATCCGATTATATCGGCCGGGAGATACAACTCCTTGTGACCAACCTGAGAACATCCGCGCGAGTCACTCCGTGAGAGAGCCCTCAAACCACGAACCCAGGGCTGCAGCCCACAGAATCGAGCGTTTCGGATTTCTCCTACCATTTGTCTGTGCACGACCTAGGCGTCTTAGTGCCGCTCCCCCACATTTGGGACCGAATGGCCTCAGTGGAAGGCCGCCTCCTCGAGGTAACCAACGCCGACGACCCCTACCTCACCAAGATCTTCCAGCATCTCCTGGTCGCCGGCGGTAAGCGGTTTCGGCCGCTGCTGTCGCTTTTGGCAGCCGAGTTCGGGCCCGCAGCGAACACGCAGGACCGGCGGCCGGTCGAGGCGGCGGTCGCAGTCGAGCTGATCCATGTCGGGAGCCTCTACCACGACGATGTGATCGACGAGTCGGACACGCGGCGCGGGGCACCATCAGCCAACGCCAACTGGACCAACACCGTGGCCATCCTCGCCGGCGACTTTCTGCTCGCTAAGGCCTCGGAAGTGGCGGCCACCTACTTGTCCCAAGAGGCGGTTCGACTCCTCGCGGTGACTTATGCGGAGTTGGTCGTCGGCCAGAGTCGCGAGCTGCAACTTGTCGACTCGCTCCAGCATTCCACGTCGGAGTACGAACGAGTCAT
>JACCTH010000001.1 GCA_013812505.1 Acidimicrobiia bacterium
GCCTACGGCAGCGGTGCGGCGGACGATGCGGCGTCGCTCGGCGCCCATGGCGCGTCGCGCGTCATCATCCTTGGCGACGACGACCGGCCGGCGATTGCGCATGCGCCCGCCGCCGTGGCTGCCGTCCGCGATGTCGGCGCGCTCGCGCTCCTCGCGCCGGCAACGCCGAACGGCCGCGACCTGGCCGCTGCGCTGGTCGGAAGCCTGCATCTCCCTGCCTTCGGTCCCGTTCGCGCCGCGCGCGTTGTGGACGGTGTGCTCGAGACCGAGCAGGCCACGCTCCAGGGCAGCGTCGTCACCACCTCGCGGCCGGTGGAGGGCGTCGCGACGCCGTCCGTGGTGCTCGTGCTGGCCAACACATTCACACCCGGCGAAGGCGGCACCGGATCCGCGGACGTGAGCCGGGGCCCGATCGGCACCGAGTCAGCCTTCGGCAAGGTGACCGTCGCGGAGAGCCATCCGGCGGATGCGAAGGTCGTGAACCTGGAGGAGGCCACGGTCATCGTGGCCGGCGGTCGGGGCGTGGGCGGCGAAGAGGGCTTCGGCCCGCTGCGCGACCTTGCCGCGGCGCTCGGCGGCGCGGTGGGCGCCTCGCGGGCGGCTGCCGACGCCGGCTGGATCCCGTACCAGCTCCAGATCGGCCAAACGGGCAAGGTGGTCAAGCCGTCGCTCTACATCGGGGCCGGAATCAGCGGTGCGATCCAGCACCGGGTCGGCATGCAGACCGCCGAGCACGTGGTGGCCATCAACCGCGACCCGGACGCGCCCATCGGCGAGTTTGCGGACCTGTTCGTGGTTGGCGACCTGTTCAAGATCGTCCCGGCGCTGACGGACGAGATCCGTCGGCGCTCCGGAGCGTAGGGGGGTAGGGTACGACGATGCGCTCACTCTTCGGCGGACGGCGACGAAGCGTCTTCGGGCACGGCAAGGAGCTCGGCGTCTACCGCAACGAGCTGTTCGAGCTCACCCAGCGCATCGACCGTGTCCTGGCCACCGTGGTCGAAGAGATCGACGCCCTGCGCCGGCGCGACCTCGAGCCCGACGTCGCCGTCGCGCGGTTGGGCGAGCACGAGGCGGTCCTCGATGCCGACGTGTCCGCCCTCCAGAAGATGATGGCCCCGGAAGAGCTCCACGGGCTGCACATGGAGTACGAGGCGAACCTCGAGCGCGCGTTGCGCGGGATCGTGACCGTCGAGCGGGGGTGCGCCATCACGCGTCTCCCGCACCGTCCGCCGGACGACGAGGAGCCGCACACGTACTACAAGCGCGGGCACTCCAACGTGGCCCACGCGCGCCTGCGGATGGCGGAGATCGTCGAGGTCCTGCTCCACTGGGAGCCCGGCCGCCCGGCGGAGGCGTCGGTGGCAGCGCGCCTGGAGCGCACCCGGGAGGGCTGACCCGGCCGGTCAGCGCGTCCGCGTCACCTTTCCGAGCCCGACCGGCGCGTCCGGGCTGACCCCGCGCCGCTGTGCTGTCGCCTCCACGAGGTACTGCCCCGGCACGATGAACAGGATCGGCGTCGCCTTTGCCGGCGAGGGCAGGGCCTGACGATCCTCGGCGGCATCGAGGCGCGTTTGTGCGGCACGGCTGCACGGCTGCACGACTGCACACCGGACGCGTGACGCGGCGCACCGCGGCCGACGCAATGGGAGGAGCATATCTTGTGGTATGCTGCCCCACGGTACCACCACTGGTATAGGAGCACGCCAAACGCCATGCGCTGTCCACGTTGCGAGCAGACCGTCACGCGGGTCATCGACTCGCGTGACCTCGATGGCGGCAGCACCATCCGACGCCGCCGCGAGTGCGAGGCATGCTCGTATCGATTCACGACCTACGAGCGCCCAGAGGGTGCCCGGCTGATCGTGGTCAAGCGTGACGGGAGCCGCCAGGACTTCGATCGCGAGAAGCTGCGCACGGGTCTGCTCAAGGCGCTCCAGAAGCGCCCGGTGACGCTCGACAAGGTCGAGGCCGCGCTGGATGACATCGAGAGCCACCTGCGCAGCCGCGGCGACGCGGAGATCCCGTCCACCGAGATCGGCCGCCTCGCGACCGATGCGCTGCGCGAGCTCGACCAGCTCGCATACATCCGCTTCGCATCGGTCTATCACGCCTACGACGACATCGAGACGCTCCAACGTGAGGTGGATCTGCTCATCAGGCAGCGCTCGGAAACGTAAGATCAGCGCTGAATGATCCTGTCCGACCGCGATATCCGGGCCGAGCTGGCGGCCGGCCGGATCGTAATTGACCCGTACGTGCCCGAGGCTGTCCAGCCGTCGAGCGTCGATCTCCACCTCGCCAACCGTTTCCGGGTCTTCCGCAATAACCGCACGGCCGTCATCGACCCCCGCGCCGACCAGCCCGAGCTGACCGAGCTGGTCGAGGTTGCCGGCGACGAGCCGTTCATCCTGCACCCCGGCGAGTTCGTGCTCGGCGCCACGTTCGAGCGGGTCGCGCTTCCGGATGACCTGGTCGCCCGACTCGAGGGAAAGAGCTCGCTTGGGCGCCTCGGCCTGCTCATCCACTCGACGGCCGGCTACGTCGACCCGGGGTGGGAGGGCACGCTGACGCTGGAGCTCAGCAACGTCGCCAACCTGCCGATCAAGCTGTACGACGGCATGAAGATCGGCCAGATCAGCTTCCAACGACTCAGCTCGCCGGTGGAAGTTGGCTACGGCGACGCGCGGATCGGCAGCAAGTATCGGGGACAGACCGATCCGACCGCCAGCCGATACCACGCCGACTTCGACCGCGGGCGCGTGACGCGCCGGTGACGGAGCCGCTTCACGCGCTCGACGAAGCGAAGCGATTCGCTGGCGAGATCAGTGTGCGGGTGTTGCGCGCCGGTTGGTTCCGGCCCGATGCCGGCGGCTTCTTCGGCGTCGTACCGCAGCCGCTGTGGAGCCGATTCGTCGAAACCGATGAGCGCGGCCGCATCCTGTGCCGCCTCAACCTGCTGCTCATCGACGCCGGCGACAAGCGCATCCTCGTCGAGACGGGCACCGGCGTGCGTATGACCGACCGTGCTCGCGACTTCAAGGGCGTCGAGGGCGGGGATCCGGCCGCGGCTATGCGCGCCGTTGGAGTAGATCCCGCCTCGATCGACTTCGTGGTGCTCACGCACCTGCATTACGACCATGCCGGCGGCATGGTCGACGCCTCCGGGCGACCCGCCTTCCTCAATGCCCGCTACGTCGTGCAGCGCGACGAGGCAGAGGCCGCCCACGGCGACGAGCTGCGGCACGCGGGCATCATGGAGGTCGAGCAGCTCGACGCGGTCCGCGCCGCCGGCCAGCTGGCCGAGGTAAACGGCGAGGTGGAGCTGGTGCCCGGTGTGCGGGTCATGCGGACTGGCGGACACACGCGAGGCTCGCAGGCGGTGCTCATCGGGCTCGATCGCCCCGGCGGCCGTGCAGGCGACCCGACCGACCGCGCCGTCTTCTGGGGGGACCTAATCCCGACTCGCTGGCAGATCCCGGTGCGCTGGACCAGCGCCTACGACGACTACCCGATCGATGCCATCGAGGTCCGCAACGAGCTCGTCGCGCGTGCCGCCGCCGAGCGCTGGTGGTGCTACTTCACCCACGACCCGGGTCCACTGCCGATCAGGATCGAGGCCACCGAGAAGGGGAACTTCCGCCCCGCCGAGTGACCGCTTCGGGCGGCCCGGGGAACCGTCCCACGGGTCGACGCAGGCCGGAGATCGAGCTCAGGGGCGATCCGCTCTTATCCACGGGTCATTCAGCCGGAACTCGCCGCCGCCCGGCGCTCAGGGCCTCGATGACCCGCCCCACGGTCATCCGCCCGAGAGCGCCCTTGGGCCGATCGGCCTAAGATACGGAAGCCACGTCCCGAGCCTCACCAGAATTCCGAAAGGACGCGAGTTCCGTGTTGACTCCCTTCAACTTCCCGCTGCGCCGTGCTGCGCCGCTCAGCGTGACGCTTGCCCTGGGCCTCGTGCTGGCGGCCTGCGGAGACACCGCCAGCAGCTCTCACAATTCCGGCGGTGGCACGATCGCGGTGGTCGACGGCATTGCCGAGATTATCGCCGACGACCTCGAGTTCGACGCCGCCACCATCACCGCTCCCGCCGGCCAGCCATTCACGGTCGCCTTCACCAACATGGAGGGTGTGCCGCACAACTTCAGCGTGTACGTGGAGGAGGGCGGCGAGCTGATCTCCGAAGGGGACATCATCAACGAGGGCGAGACCGACGAGGTCGAGGTCGAGGGCCTCGCCGCGGGCGAGTACTTTTTCGTCTGCGACCTGCACTCCGGAGAGATGACGGGCACGATCGTCGTCGAGGGCTGACGCTCTCCAATGCTCCTGGCCTCAGGTCGAGGCCAGGAGCTCGTCGAGGATGGCCACCATGCGGGCGGGGTCGAGCGGCCCGATCACCTCGCGCACGACGGTCCCCTCGGGTCCGATGAAGTAGTGCCGCGGCAATCCATCGGTCCCGGCCCAGCGATAGTAGGTCTCGAGAGTCGGGTCGAGGAGGATCGGGTAGGTCACGCCGTAGCGCTCGACGAAGGCGGCGACGACGTCGCGCTCCTCGCCCCAGTCCACGCCAAGGACGAGGAGCTCGTCGCCGTACTCCTCCGCCAGCCGCTGCATGGCCGGCATCTCGGTGCGGCATGGCTCGCAGCTGGTGGCCCAGAAATTGACCCACACCAGCCGCCCGTCGGCGTCGGCCAGGGACCACGTCCGGCCGTCGAGGCCCTCGACGGACAGCGCGGGCGCGGGCTGACCGACCAATGAGCCGATGCGCCCGTCCGGCGTCCCGCGCAGAAGAGGGATCGTTGCCAGGACGGCGAGCAGCACCGCGAGGGCAACGATGACGAGCAGCCACAGCAGGCTGTAGCGGCGACGTCGAAGGATGGCAGGGATCATCGAGCCAGGGCGTCCTCGAGGTCCGGACGAGTGATGATCAGCTCGAGCCGATCCTCGCCGTCGAGAGCCAGGACCGGGATACGGTGCGCGTAGCGCACGAGGAGGTCGTCATCGGCCTCGATGTCGATTGCGTCCCAGCCAGCGGTTCCGAGCATGTCGTCGAGCAGGACGCGCGCATCGTCGCAGAGGTGGCACCCGGTCCGAACGTAGAGGGTCGGGCGTGGGGGCATGCGCGGATGATACGGTAGCATCCGATCGGCGCCGCCCCCGTAGCTCAGTGGAAAGAGCGCCGCCGTCCTAAGGCGGGCGTCGGGGGTTCGAATCCCTCCGGGCGCACCAGAAAACCACTGGTGACGGGTAATCTGATCGGTCGCGCCTGACGTCGGCGTTTGGGAATTTTGACTAGTTGGGCGGGCTTCAAGCGCCGCGTGATCGGTCGGCCACTGGCCACTGACCAGGCAGAACATCAGCTACTGACAAAGCGGCTGGCGTTGCCTGTGTTCGCTTCTGACGCGCTTTCCTCGGTGGCTTATGCGACCGAGGAGGCGATGCTGGTACTGGCCATTGCCGGCGTGGCCGCTTTTACCCGGCTAGTGCCCATCACCCTGGCAATCGCAGCCCTCTTCACGATCGTGATCGCCTCCTACCGCCAGACGATACGCGCCTACCCCTTGGGCGGTGGGTCCTTCATCGTTTCGTACGAGAACCTTGGCCTCTACCCCGGGGCTGTCGCCGGAGCGGCCCTACTCACCGATTACACACTCACCGTCGCGGTTTCGGTCTCGGCGGGCACCGCCGCCATCACCTCGGCTATTCCGGTAACTCTCCCCTATCGCGTTCTGATCTCGATCTTCTTTGTGATCTTGATCAGCATCGCCAATCTGCGCGGGACCAAAGAGTCCTCGACGGTCTTCGCCTTGCCCACCTACATCTTCGTGGCGACGGTTTTCACGATGCTGGCTGTCGGTTTTATCGAGTGTCTCGATGGCCAATGTCCGGCCGCCCTTTCCGCCGGGCTCGAGATCGATCCTGAGGTCGGGGCGCTCACGTTGTTCCTGCTGCTGCGCGCCTTTGCCTCCGGCTCAACCGCCCTCACCGGCGTCGAGGCGATAGCCGATGGCGTTCAAGCCTTCCGCGAGCCAAAGGCAAAGAATGCGGCGGCCACCCTGGCGATCATGGCTGCCATCGCCATCTCGATGTTCGTCGGGATCTCGACACTTGCCCGCCTTTTCAACGTTCGGATCTCAGAGGACACCGTCGATCTCTACGGAACGGTGCTGAGCCAAATCGGCCGCGCTGCCTTCAATGGCGGAGTCGGTTTCTGGATCCTGCAGGTGGCCACCGCCGGCATCCTCTACCTGGCCGCCAACACCGCCTATCAGGACTTTCCCCGTCTGTCGGCCATCCTGGCTCGACACAAGCTCATGCCGCGCCAGTTTCGCAACTTGGGTGATCGGCTGGTCTTCTCGAACGGAATCCTGGTTCTCGCGTTCTTATCCAGCCTCTTGATCTGGATCTTCGGGGCGGAGGTCAGCCGGCTAGTCCAGCTCTACGTGGTCGGGGTGTTTCTCAGCTTCACCCTCTCGCAACTGGGCATGGTGCGTCGCTGGCTGCGCACCCGGGAAGCCGGGTGGCAGCGTTCGATCGTCATCAACGCCATCGGTGCCACCACCACCGCAGTTGTGCTGGTGGTGATCTCGTTCGTCAAGTTCGGCCACGGTGCCTGGATCATTATCGTCGCCATCCCGCTGATCGTCTGGGGCATGCTCTCGATCCGGCGTCACTATCTTGCCGTGGCCGATCGGCTCCGCCTCGTTGGGGAACCACCGATTCCAACCAGTAACCGGGCGATCGTGCTCAGCTCTCACACCGGACGAGCGACGCAAAGGGCGATCGAGTATGCCGAGATGATTCAACCCGCAGCCCTCACCGTCCTGCACGTCAGGGAGCCCGGTGACGAGGATCTTCTCGACACCTGGGATCGCCTTTATCCGAGCCATCCATTGCATGTCATTGAACCGATCAAGAACCACCCTTTTCGAACACTGCGCGATTTCGTTGCTCAACAGGCAGATGAAAACCCGGACAGCTTCACAACCGTTGTCATCCCCGAGCTCGTCCGTCGCCGGCGCCTGGGCACGCTGCTTCTTCACCCTCATGGCCTAATAGTGAAGTTGTTGCTTCTGTTCCTGACGCGGGTGGTGGTCACCGACCTCACTTATCAGCGGAACAGCGGGCTCAAGCAAGTGGAACTCAAACAGGATCAGGTCCACGAACAGCAAGTGGTGGTGCTGACGGCCGATGTCACTATTCCGGTCCGCAGGGCGCTCGCCTACGCCAAGCTCTTGCACGCCGACTCGGTCGTCGCCGCCCATCTCGATATCGATCCTGACCAGCGCAACCGGGTGCTCGCCAACTGGGACCCTGATTTCGGCGAGTTGCAGGTTTTGGAAAGCCCGTATCGCGGAATTACCCGTCCGTTGATTCGCTATGTGCGGCGGTTGCGACGCGACGCCCCCCAAGGAACCCTTGTCCACGTGATCATTCCCGAATTCGTGGTGCCGGGTTACCGGAGTCAGCTCTTGCACAACCAGACGGCTTTCGCCATCAAGGCCAGCCTCCTTTTCGAGCCGGGGGTGGTCCTCAGTTCGGTGCCGTGGCACTTGGGTGGAGCAGACGCCAACTCAGCCCTTTAGATTTCTCCCGGTGATGGATCACCCGTTCTACGAACCGCTATCGCACCTCGACGCGTCGTTTCTGGCGTTGGAAACCCCGACCACCCACATGCACGTGGCCGGAGTGGTTCTCTTCGACGGCACGGCATTGCAAACCGACGCTGGTGGCATCGACATCGAGCGCATTCGCGACCACATCGCCGGCAAGCTCGTCTACATCCCCCGGTACCGCGAACGCCTTGCCTGGACCCCAGGCAATCGCCACCCGGTCTGGGTGGACGATGACCATTTCAACTTCGATTACCACGTACGGCACTCGAGCCTCCCCCGCCCGGGCACCGACGAGCAGCTCAAGCGGCTCGCTGGCCGCGTGGTCTCCCAACCGCTCGATCGGGCCAAGCCGCTGTGGGAGCTTTGGGTCGTCGAGGGCCTCAACGAGAATCGGTTTGCGATCATCGCCAAGATTCACCACTCGATGGTCGATGGGGTTTCGGGCGTCGACCTGACGACGATCCTGCTGAACGTGACCCCCACGTTCGAGGGGGAACCCGTGACGGACTGGAAGGCGCGACGGGTGCCGAGTCCGAGCCAGCTGGCAGTTGCCGAGGCAGCTCGAACCACCCGCACTGCGATCGACACGCTCACCAATCTCCGGACGCTCACCACCCGCGGCCGCGAGGTGGCGCTCAGCGTTGGTGGGCGTGGCCTCGCCGCACTCAACTCGTTGAAATCGGGCTGGCTCCGTCCCGCCACCCGCACCCCCCTCAACCCCGATCTGGGCCCCAACCGCCGCTTCGATTGGACCGCTACTTCGTTGGCTGACATCAAGGAGATCCGGAAGGCCCTGGGCGGATCGGTAAACGACGTTGTCCTCGCTATCGCTGCCGGCGCCGTCCGCCGGTTTCTCACCAAACACCGCGATTTCAATCTCGAGGGAGTCGAGTTTCGGGCGATGAATCCGGTGTCGACTCGCCGCGCTGATCAGCGTGGCTCGCTCGGCAATCAGGTGGCGATGTGGCTGGTGACCCTGCCCGTCGACGACTCGAGCCCAGCGTCGCGGCTCGAGAAGATCAAAGCCGAAACGCAAAAGCTCAAGTCGACCAATCAGGCGCTTGGCGCCGCCACCCTGGTCGAGCTCTCGCGAGGCACCCCCCTCACCATCATCTCGCTCGCCAACCGGGTGGTCGGACCGTTGATGAGACCCTTCAACCTGACGGTCACCAATGTCCCGGGTCCCCAGTTCCCGATGTACCTGTTGGAAGCGCCGATGCTCGCCAACTACCCGATCGTCCCACTGTGGGCACAACACGGCTTGGGCCTTGCCCTGTTCTCTTACAACGGCTCGGTGGCGTGGGGCGTTCACGCCGACTTCGACGCGTTTCCCGACATCGAAGCAGTCACCGCCTCCATTGACTACGCCAACCGCGAACTCCTGCGGGCGGCCCGAGCTAGGGCGGGCTAGGCCGGCCCTTCTGAAGATGCTTGGTCACTCGATCGATCAGATCGAGAGGCATCGGCCGGTTGAGAGCGAATCGCAAAGTCCCCGGCCCGGTCCGATATGGCGTCAGCTCCTTCTCGAATGCCTCATCGCCGCCTGGGATCGGGTAGATGCTGATGTGCTTCTTCCAGCCGGCGAAGTAGACGAGGTACTTCCCACCAACCTTGAAAGTTGGGATGTTGTAGCTGATCACTTCCTCGGCTTCGGGCAGCGCGGTCTTGATCGTCCTCCGCACATCTTCGAGCACCGGCCGCACCTCCTCTGGGAACGACGCGATGTACTCATCCACACTTTTCCACTTCTCCGCCATACGATCTCCTTTTTGCGAACCCAGGGTTCGCAGTGTTGTTGTACAACGATGCCAGCCCAGAGAACGTCGCTAATGGTCGGCGAGCTCGATTCGCATCCGTTTGTTGGCTTTGCCTTTCGACTCGGTCTTGGTCACCGCTACCCGTCCGACCTCGAGGGTCGAGGCGACGTGGGTGCCGCCGTCGGCCTGGCGGTCGAGTCCAACGATGTCGATCACTCGGATCTCTTTGACGTAGTCGGGGATGAGATTCACCTTGGTGCGGATCAAATCGGGATCTTGCAACGCGGCCTCCCGGGCCATGAAGATCACCTCGGCCGGATAACCCTTGACCAGCTCGGCGTTGAGGATCTCCTCGACCTGGCGGCCGAACTCCACCGACATTGAGACGAGCTCGAAATCCATGCGGGCGACGCCGGGCTCCATGTTGCCGCCGGTGACTTTCGCCCCGAACCGAGAAAAGACGACCCCTGACAAGGCGTGCAAAGCGGTGTGAGTCCGCATCAGCCGGTAGCGGCGATCCCAATCGATCACGGCTTCCACTGGCATGTTCGGTTCGAGCTTTTCAGATTCAGAGACCACGTGTAGGACATTTCCTTGGGCTCGCACCGTGTCGGAGACCTCGACCACGCCGTTCTCGGTGTAGAGCCTCCCGATATCACCAGGCTGGCCCCCGCCGCGAGCGTAGAAGACCGTGCGATCGAGAATCACTCCTTCCGCAGTCACCTCTTTGACGACGGCTTCGTTCCGGGCCCGATAGGCATCGCGAGCGGCAATTTCCTCTGACACTTCGCCCAGCGTAAGCGGCGAGGAATCGATTCTTCTGCCGACGGCTCGTTCGCAAGCGCCGGTATGCTGTGGCATGACGCGATTCGCGTCAGTATTCAACGAATACAAATGGAAGGAAAACAATGACTAAACGTCGAATTCACATGCTGGCGGTGCTCGGGGCGTTGGCCCTGATCCTCGCCGCCTGTGGTGGTGGCACTTCTGCCACGACCGCGGACGGCGTCACCACCACGGTCGGTGGCGATGTAACGACCACCCTGGCCGACACCAGCACCACCATGGCCGACACCAGCACCACGATGGCTGCGGGCGAGCTGGGCGTGATCGAGATCGCCGCCGGCGACCCGATCAAGATCGCCAGCCTGCAGGCAATCAGCGGCGACGTCGCCAGCCTCGGATTGGATCAAGTCCGCGGTATCGAAATCGCTATCGCCAACAAGGGCGAGATCGCCGGCCATTCGATCGAGCTCGCCTTCAACGAGGACGACCTCTGCAACTCGGAAGGCGGCCAAACCGGCGCCACCCGGATCATCGCCGACCCCCAGGTAGTGGCGGTGATCGGGACGAGCTGCTCGGGGGCAGGAGTTCCTGCTTCCAATGTGATCACATCGGCTGGTCGGATCCTGATCTCGGGCTCCAACACCTCGCCGGTGCTCACCTCTGACCTGGCGGGCAACGAATCGGCCGAGCATCACGATGGCTACTACCGGACAGCACACAACGACGCCATCCAGGGTGCGGCTGCGGCCAAGTTCGTGTTCGAGGAACTGGGTCTGACCCAGGTCGCCACCATCAACGATGGTGACCCTTACACCCAGGGTCTCACGTCGGCTTTTGAAGGGCCGTTCGAGGAGTTGGGTGGGACGATCGTGCTCAGCACGGCAGTCACCGCTGATCAGACCGATATGACGACGCCTCTCACCGAGGCCTCGGCAGCCGGCGCTGAGCTGATCTTCTTCCCGATCTTCCAGCCGGCTGGCGACTTCATCCCCGAGCAGGCCCCAAGCATCGCCGGTCTGGAGGACGTAGTCCTGATGGGCGCCGACGGACTGCTGTCGGACACCTATGTGACCCTTCCCCAGTCGGAAGGAATGTACTTCTCCGGCCCGACCACGCCGACTACTCCTGCGTACGAGGACTTCGTGACCCAGTACGAGGAAGAGTACGGAGAACCGCCGATCCAGTCGTTCCATGCCCACGCCTTCGACGCCGCCAACATGGTGTTCACCGCCATTGAGACGATTGCGCAGATGTCGGGTGACACCCTTGTCATCGACCTGCAGGCGCTGCGGGACGAGCTGGGCAGCATGACCTACGAAGGTCTCACCGGAACGTTGAGCTGTGATGAGTTTGGCGACTGCGCTGCGCCAAGTATCAACATCATGCAAAACACCGAGGCCGAAGCTGACATCGAAGCCGTACGCGGCAACGTCCTTGTTACGTACACCAGGGAGGATCTGGGTCTCTAGCGGATAATCGCAAGAGAGAGAGTGCCCGGTGCCGTCGTCGACGGCACCGGGCAACCAACCCGGAGACACTGCCTAGATGTCAGAAGCGATCTCAGTCCCCGCCAGGCCCATCCGTAGCGCTTCGCGGGTCACTCCGGTCACAATCTTCCTTTGGGGACTCCGGATCGCGGCTTTGGCGGTCATTCTTTACGGCTCCTACCAGAGCATTTCCTCCGGTCGGCTGAGCGGCGCGCAGTGGCGCGACCTGCTCATTTTTGGCACCTCGACCGGTTCGGTGTTTGCCCTCATCGCCCTCGGCTACACGATGGTCTACGGGGTGCTTCGGTTCATCAACTTCGCCCACGGCGAGGTGTTCATGGTGGGAGCGATGATGGCCTTCTACGTCGCCAATGGTTTGGCCGCGACGAGTTTGTGGATCGCCAGCCCATTCGTATCTCTATTGATCGTGTTCATCGCGGCGATGACAACCTCGGCCTCGTTGGCAGTCTTACTCGAGCGCATCGCCTACCGCCCGCTGCGCAACGCCCCCCGCTTGATCCCTCTCATCACCTCGATCGGGGCGTCGTTCACCATCCAATACTTGGTGAGTGGGTTGGTGGGCCCCAGCACCAAGGACTTCCCCCGCATGGAACCCCTACGCGGCACCATCAACGTGGCTGGGTCGCTCATCCCCACCTCCCGCGTCGTCGTGATCGTGGTGACGGTCATTGTGATGATCGCTCTCTATTTGTTCGTTGAGCGGACCCGGACCGGAAAGTCGATGCGAGCAGTGTCCGAGGACCAGGAGACAGCCGCGTTGATGGGGATCGACGTCAACCGCACCATCGTCACGGTCTTTGCCGTCGGAGGAGCCATGGCCGGGGTGGCGGGCGCCCTCTGGGGGTTGGTGTTTCCCAGCCTCAACTACTTCTCGGGTTTCCTTCCCGGGATCAAGGCGTTCACCGCCGCAGTCCTGGGCGGAATCGGCAACATCTTGGGGGCGATGCTGGGAGGAGTCAGTTTGGGCGTAGTGGAGTCGATTGGGCCCAGCTTGGTCTTGGCCGGTTATGACATCCCCGCGTTCAGCCAGCTCAAAGATGTCGTCGCCTATGCCGCCCTGGTGATGGTGCTGATCTTCCGTCCGACCGGAATCCTTGGCGAACGCCTCTCCCGAGACAGGACCTGATTTCGTGGCCCAGGTGACCGCACCTTCGCCCGCCCGACCAGTCGAAGTCGAACTGCGCCCAGCGCCCCCGGTCGACCTCGGCCGCGCCGCAAGGCTCGGACTGATTGGTGGAGTGGCGATGGTCCTGGTGGCTGCGACCGGAATCGTCGGCACGTTTCAAACCCGACTTCTAATCGATCCGATCCTCCCGCTCGGCCTTTTGTTCCTCTACCTGCTGGCCTTCGCGTTCGGATGGATGGCCGGAAAACCCCCTGCAGCCCTCGAAGGATTCGCTCCCGCCCGGGCGAACAGTCGCAATCTCGTTGCCGGAGCTTTGGCCGGCGCCCTGGGCGGGCTTTGCGTCGGGGTGCTGGCCGCCCTCATGTCGACGTTCGATCTGCGGGGCGTCTTCGTGCAGCTATCGCCCCAGCTCCTCGAAATTCTCACCTTCGGCCTTCCCCTCGGGGCGGCGATCATCGCCATCGTCGCCATCTCGGCGGTGGCCGGCGCCATCGGGGCGGGAGTTCATCTCCTCCCGATCCGGCTGAAGCGATCGCTTTTGCCGGCCCTGGTTTGGGTAATGATGTTTGCGCTCTTCACCGACCTCGTCGGTCAACTCTTTGCGGGTCTCAGCGCCGAGTTCCTGACCGATTTCTTGTTCACCGGCCGCGGCGGCGCATTGACGATTGTCGGCGCGATCACCGTCTTCATCGTTGTCTTTGTCGCGTATTGGCTGCTCGGGGGGCGCGAAACGACTCTCCGCGGGCGAATCGAGGCGATGCCTCGCGGACAGCGAACGAGGTTCTCGCTGATCGCGGCGGCCGTCATCTTGATCATCCTGTGGTTTGTGCCCAAGGTCATGGGCCCTTTCGTCAGCCAGGTGCTAGACACTGCCGGCATCTACCTTCTTATGGCTTTGGGCCTCAACATCGTGGTTGGCTACGCCGGCATGCTCGATCTCGGTTACGTGGCTTTCTTCGCCGTCGGGGCGTACACCGGGGCCATCCTCACGTCGCCCCAGTCGCCGGCATTCACTCCGCAGCTGCTATTGATCGTCGCCATCCCCTTCGTGATGATCGCCGCAGCGCTCGCCGGGCTGATGGTGGCAACGCCGGTCATTCGCATGCGCGGCGACTATCTCGCCATTGTCACGCTCGGGTTCGGTGAGATCGCTCGCATCCTTTTCAACTCCGAGTGGCTTGCCCCCATCTTTGGCGGTGCCCAAGGGATCACCAACATCCCTGATCTCCGGATCGGCCCCTTGCAATTGAGCACGCCGCAGGATTACTTCTATCCGATCTTCCTCGTCGTCCTGATCGCCGCCTACGTGACCTACGCCCTCCAGAATTCACGCTGGGGTCGCGCCTGGATGGCGATGCGAGAGGACGAGTCGGTGGCCGAGGCGATGGGGGTAAATGTTGTCACCGCAAAGCTTTCGGCCTTCGTGGTCGGAGCGGTGTTGGCCAGCTTTGGTGGCGCCCTCTTCGGTGCGCAGATCGGATCGGTCTTCCCTCACTCCTTTGACATCGTGGTGTCGGTCACCGTCTTGGTGATCATCATCGTCGGTGGCATGGGCAGCGTCCCCGGGGTAGCGCTCGGAGCGTTGGTGTTGATTGTTTTGCCCAACCTCCTACGCGAGTTCTCGCAGTACCAGTTCCTTTTCTACGGCGTTCTCCTGATCGTGATGATGTTGACCAAGCCGGAAGGGTTTATCCCCAGTAAGCGGCGCGCCCAGGAGCTCCACGCCGACGAGCTGTCCCAGGACGCCTGGCTTGACATCTACGGCGACAAGCCGACTACGGATGCAACCACCACCGAGCCCCCTCGCTGATGTCGTTGCTCAGCATCGAAAGCATCAGCAAAGCGTTCGGGGGCTTGCGCGCCATCAATAGCCTCAACATCGAGGTCGACCAGGGTGAGATTGTCAGCGTCATCGGCCCTAACGGCGCCGGCAAGACCACCTTTTTCAATCTCGTCACCGGCATGGAGACACCCGACAGCGGCAACATCGTCTTCGACGGACACAACGTGGTCGGCTTGCGTCCCAACCAGATCCTTGAGCTGGGCCTGGCCCGGACCTTCCAAAATGTGCGACTCTTTCCAACGATGACGGTGAAGGAAAACGTGATGGTCGGTCAGCATTGCCGCGGAAAGGCCGGGCTGATCGGGGCGATCTTCAAAACCAAATCGCAACGCTCCGAGGAGGCGAGGATCGAGGCGAGGGCCGAGGAAGTCCTCTCTTTCTTTGGGACCAGGCTCGCCGGTTATCGGCACGACCAACTCGCCTTTGTGCTTTCTTACGCAAATCGCCGCCGGCTCGAGATCGCCCGGGCAATGGCCACCGAACCGCGACTCCTATTGCTCGACGAACCGACCGCTGGGATGAATCCGCGGGAGACAATCGAGCTCACCGAGCTGATCGGGCGTCTCCGTGATGAGAAGGGGTACACGATCGTCATCATCGAACACGACATGCAGGTTGTGAAGAATGTCTCCGACCGTGTGATCGTCCTCGACCATGGTGAGAAACTGACCGAGGGCACCTACGACGAGGTCTCGACCAACGAAGCCGTGATCGAGGCCTACCTGGGACGACCGAGCGAACGCCGATGAACGACGGCTCGCGAGGGACGCCGATCCTCTCCCTGAGGGGGGTCAACACCCATTACGGCCCGGCGCACATCTTGAAAGATGTCGATATCGACATCTATCCGGGGGAGATGGTGTGCCTCCTCGGCGGCAACGCCTCCGGTAAGACCACCACCTTGAAGACCATGCTCGGCTACGTGAAACCCTCATCAGGCGCGGTGTTTTTGGAGGGCGAGAACGTCAATGACTGGACCACCGCCCGTCGGGTTGGACACGGTCTGACGATGGTTCCCGAGAATCGACGCCTGTTCAAGCGGATGACCGTCCGCGAGAACCTCGAGATCGGGGCTTACCTTCGTCATCGCGAGAATCACGGGGCCGACTACGACCGGATCTTCGAGATGTTCCCTCGCGTCAAGGAGCGGCTCACCCAGCGGGCGGGAACCCTGTCGGGTGGTGAGCAGCAGATGGTCGCCATGGGTCGAGCGCTGATGGCCCACCCCAAGGTGCTTTTGATGGACGAGCCGTCGATGGGTCTGGCGCCGCTGCTCGTCGCGCAGAACTTCGAGATCATCGACCAAATCAACGAGGCCGGCACCACTGTCTTCATGGTCGAGCAGAACGCAAACATGGCCTTGTCGATCGCCGATCGGGGTTACGTCCTCCAAACCGGCCGCATCGTTTTGAACGACACCTCCCAGGGCCTGCTCGCCAACCCCCAGATGCGCCAGGCCTACCTCGGCGAACTCGAAAACTAGGTCGGGACGTCGTCGAGGGGCCGTTCGGCGGTGTCGAACAGCTTCTGCTGGCCGGCGACGTTGCGGCGTCTGAGCCCGGCGAGACGTTCTGGGGGCGGGGTCCGCTCGATCATCCCCGAGGACGCCTCCGCCCAGGACTGGCCGAGGATCCTCGTCCGCCACAAGTGGCCGGCGATGATCCGGACCGCGGCCGTCAGCGGTACCGCCACCAGCACACCGAGCAGACCGGCCAGCGAGCCGCCGACAATCAAAGCCAAAACGATGACAAGAGGCGAAAGTTGCACTCGGGTGCGCTGGACGAGTGGGGTGATGACATGGTTGTCGGTCTGTTGGATGGCCGTGAAAATCAAAATCGCTAGCACCGCCTTGGCTACCGATCCGTCGAGCAGGGCGACCAGCGCGGCCAACGCGCCACCGACGATCGGGCCGGCGAAGGGGATCAAATTGAGGATCCCGGAGAGGATCCCAATGATCAGCCAAAAGGGGATATCGAGTATCCAGAGACCGATCGACGAGGCCACCCCGACGATGATCGCCACGAGCAGTTGGCCGCGCACAAAGCTGCCCATGGCCGTCGCCACCTGGCTGGCAACAAACACCGCCTCCTCCCGATGTCGGGGAGGGGTCAGCTCAACCGCCTTTTCCTTGGTTCGCTTGAGATCCAAAAGCATGTAAAGCGCCATAAGCGGGGCGAGTACGACCACCGCCACTCCTTCCGCCACCCCAAGGATCAACCGACCGCCGAGAGTCCCGAAATTGCCGATGACTTGTTGGATGGTCTCCTGGTTGGCCGGGTCTGATAGCCAGTCCCTGATCCCCGCCTCGGTCAGCGGCACCCCGATGTCAAGATTGAAACGCTGGCCAATGTCCTCAACCCATTCGAGGAGGGCGTCGTAAGTCTCGGGCAACGATGAGGCAAACGCCGCGCTTTGCTCGCTGATGGCAGGAACCAGCAACGAGAAGCCAGCGACTACCACCGTGACGAAGAACAGAAAGGAAAGGAAGACAGCCACCACTCGCGGGACCCGTCGCGCCTCGAGATAGTTGACGATTGGGTTGAGCAGAAAGACCAAACCGGCGGCAAAGGCCAACGGGAGCCAAATGATCTGGACACTGCTGGCGATGCGAATCAGCAGCCAGCCGATGATGGCCACACCGATGATGCTCCATACGAGGGCGGCGAATCGCTGGACTTTCCGCTGCGAGGTTTCCCCGACCATGGGTCCTTTTCCGGCCATCAATTTCTAGCCGCCGCCGATTGTACTTAGGGCTGGTTAATCCGAAGGGACGCGCCGTCAGCGACCGAGAAAACCCAACCCTCCCCCGCGGTCGGCGAGGAGTCCTCCGTCCACGAAGGAGGAACCTCTACATCGCCGGAGGCGGTGGCCGCGACCCCGCTCGGGAGATCGACGACGAAGTCACCCATCACGCTTACCGGGGTGGCCTTGCTGACCACCCCCAACGTGAGAGTCCCGCTTCCCCCGAGGGTGAGCGAGCCGACAGCGACTTGAGAGAGGTCGCCGGCGACATCGCCCGCCAAGCTCAGGTTCCACTCGGTCGACTGATCGAGGCCCAGCCGCCAACCAGCGTATTGGAACCATGGCGCCGAACCGCCATCGGTCACGGCGATGTGAAGAGTGTTCGCGGTGGTTGTTTCGACCGCGTTCGGCACTCCCACTGTTCCGCCAAGCCGGATGTAGCGAACGTCGTAGACCTGGCTGCCGGAGGTCGGCCCCACCAACAGGCGGCCGTCAGCAGCAATGGTCATCGTGGCCAGCCCGGGCGAGGTCTCGGGACCAATGAGCTCACCTGACGAGGAGGGCAATGGCGCCCAGCCACCGAGGTGGGCCGCCCCCGCCAGGGCAATCCAGGTGACGATCAGGAGCGGGGGGATCGCCCCGATGCGCCGGCGCCAGCCTTTCCTGAGTGTCACTATGACGAGCCCCGCCAGCGCGGGAACCAGACCCGGCCAAAGTGCGATGGCGTCGAGGAGTAGGCCTGGCGAGAGCACCCGGGCCGATACCGCGAGCCCGGTCACGATTGAGAGGATCCCCACCATGATCCAGACTCCCAGCGGCCAGGCGCTGGTCGGGTGTTCCCAACTCGAAGTCACTTAGCCCTCGTACGAGGCGCCCAGCACCACCACGATGTCAGCCTCCGGCGTCAGGTCGGCGTTCTCCTCGATCAACGCGTCGGGCGCCACCGCCCCGGCCAGCTCAAATGCCTCCGGGGCAAAGCCGGCGTGATACCAAACCCGGGACTGTTCAAGTGTCGGCTGGTAGTTGGCCGGTGTCAGCGTTTGATAGCCGAGGCTCTCGAGGCGTTCGGTGACCTCAGCTGCGAGACCGGCCACGCCGACGGCATTGAGCACGAGCACCCGAACCTCGTCCGTGGGCCGGAGGGCGATCGTGGTTGAAGTCGGAGCAACCGTCGTGGTCGGAGCCGCGGTGGTCGTCGGTGCCACCGTCGTCGTCGTCGGAGTTGTTGTGGTGGTTGTAACCGCGACCGCGGCCACCGACGTCGTTGTCGCTTCTGCCGCGCGACCCGCTCTCCACGAACCGGACAACCAAAGCAAACCGAACACAACCGCGCCCACGACGATGATGCCGCCGACGAAAATTAAGAGGTCGCGGGCTCGGGATTTGGGGGCGACGTGCCGGCCAGTCATCGGAGGCTCAGGGGGCGATAGCGGTGCCGGCGGGGTGATTCTTGATACGCCGCAATCTGGCAACGGTTAGCGGGTCGTATTCCTTCGCTGCCGGATCGTCGGCCAGCGCGGCGAGCGTCTCGTAATATTCGGCGGACGTGCAGCCGAGCTGGTCGGCGATGTTGGCGTGCTTATGTCCCGGCAAGAGCCACCAGGTCCGCTCAAAGTCGAGCGCGGAACGCGAAAAATCATCCAACATTGCGCTGGAAGCGTATCGCCCACCCTCGATTACCTAGGTTATTTGAGCTGGCGGAGGGAATCGAACCCACGCGCTCCCGCTTACAAGGCGGGTGCTCTGCCAACTGAGCTACGCCAGCGCGAGCTCAAAATTTTAGGTATGCCTAGGCCCGGTTCCGTTTTCGCTACCAAAACGCACCTTGCAGGTGCCGATTTGGATAAAAACGATGGTTCTATCGTCTGAGGCGGGCGACTTCGAAGGCGGCCAGGGCGGTGGCTACGGAGGCGTTGAGGCTCTCGGACTCCGCCGCTAGCGGGATGCTCACCAACAGGTCGAGCCGGTCACGGACGAGCCGGCTCAGACCGCTCCCCTCCTCGCCAACCACAAGTGCCAACGGCTCGGTCAAGAGAGGTTGGCCCCAGAGCTGGGCGGGGGCATTCGCCTCCAAGCCGATCCCCCACAAGCCAAGTTTTCGAAACCGGGCGAGGGCGTCAGCGATCGAGTTGACCCGCGCCACACCGACGCGTTCAAACGCTCCCGCAGCCGCCTTGAACGCAGTGGCAGAAAGCGGCGCCGCCCTCCGACCGGCCACCACGAGACCGCCGAGGCCGGCGCCGGCCACCGACCGGGCGATCGCTCCCAAGTTGTGGGGATCGACGATGTGGTCGAGGACAACTACCGCGGCAGGGGTGACCCGGGTGGCCAAGTCTTCGAGAGTGGCATCGGCCAGCGGCCGGCACCGAGCGATCACTCCTTGCGGGGCAGAGGTTTCGGCCTGGGCTACAAGATCCTCGACCTCGTGCACCCGACCGCCGGACTGGCGGACAACATCATCTAGCGCTCTGTACTCGGAGCGGTGACGACGATGCCTCTCGATCCACAGCTCCTCGACCCGCCCGGCCGCGGCCGCCGCCGCCACGGCGTGGAAGCCCTCGACCCTATCGCCAAAACCAGCGGGTGCCATCGGCAGTGTCCTCAACCACGATCCCACTCTCCGCGAGTCGGTCACGGATCATGTCAGAGCGGGCAAAGTCGCGTTCGACACGTGCCATAGTCCGGTCCTCCAGCAGTGCCTCCATCATGTCCTCCAACGGACCCTGGGCCAGGCCCAGCTCATCGACCAGGTTTCGCACCTGCGAAACGTCGCCCGTAATGGTGTCGGGCCTTATTCCCAGCACGTCGAGAAGCTGATGGATCGCGGCGATTTTGCTGTCCGCTGACTCGCCGTTGTCGAGCTCGCGATTGACCTCCGTCATTCCATCGAAGATCAGGGCCAATGCCTCGGGAGTCGCGAAATCGTTGTCCATTGCCACGATGAAGTGATCGACGATCGCCTGATCCGGCTCCACTCCTTCGGGTCGTGGTGCTCGCAGCGCGAAACGCCGTATCCGGTCGACGCTGGCCGCAGCCGCCTCGATCAACTCTTTTGAATACTCGAGCGGCGAGCGGTAATGGGCCCGCAGATAGAAGAGCCGCAACGTCGCTCCCCCGTATTCGGCAATGGCCGCGGACAAGCCGACCAGCTTGCCAGTCGACTTCGCCATTTTCTCCCCGCCGAGATTGACCATGCCGTTGTGCAGCCAGTAGCGCGAGAACGTCTCCCCACTGGCGCCCTCGGATTGGGCGATTTCGTTTTCATGATGAGGGAAAACCAGGTCGTTCCCGCCGCCGTGGATCGCGAAATCGGCGCCCAGATAGTGCGCCGCCATCGCCGAGCATTCGATGTGCCATCCCGGCCGCCCCGGCCCCCAGGGCGAATCCCAGGAGGGCTCACTCGGTTTGGCCGCTTTCCACAGAGCGAAGTCGAGAGGATCGTTCTTGGCCTCGGTGACCTCGATGCGCGCCCCGGCCATCAATTCGTCGGGCCGCTGCCGCGACAGCCTGCCGTACATCTCAAAGGTGCGGACCGCGAAGTAAACGTCGCCGTTTGGGGCGGGATAGGCCAGGCCCCGCTCGATCAGCCGCTCGATCAACGTCAGCATCTGTGGAATGTGCTCGGTGGCTTTGGGCTCGATGTCGGGCGGCAGCACCGAAAGCGACTCATAGGTCTTGGCGAAGACCGATTCCATTCTCTGGGCTCTCTCGTCGACCTTCTCGCCAGCCTCGGCCGCGGCCACGATGATCTTGTCGTCGATGTCGGTGATGTTGCGAACGTAGGTCACTCGATTTCCCCGCCAAACGAGATAGCGACGGATCAGGTCGAAGGCGACCGCGTAGCGGCCGTGCCCGATATGCGGCTCCGACTGGACCGTGGCCCCGCAGACATACATCCCGATCTCTCCCGGCTGGGCCGGGACGAGCGGCACTAGCTGCCGGTGAAGCGTGGAATAGACCTGCAAGCGGTCAAATGGTAACGGTGACCACTGCCGCCACCGCGATGCCTTCCCCCTTCCCGATGAACCCCATTCCATCGGTGGTGGTGGCCTTGACTGATACCTGTTCGCAATCGAGCAGTTCCGCCAGCGCCGCTGTCATCTCCTTTCGGAAAGGGGCGATCCGCAGATCCTCGGCAATCACGGTCACATCGACGTTGTTGATCCACCAACGAGAGGCGCGCGCAAGGCGGAACACGGTTCGCAGCAAGCGCATGCTGCTGGCGCCTTCAAAACGGGGATCAGTGGATGGAAAATGGTCGCCGAGATCGCCGAGACCGCAAGCTCCGAGGATGCCGTCGGCGACGGCGTGGGCGACCAAGTCGCCATCCGAGGTGGCTTCTACCCCCCGACTTTCGTCAACGACGATGCCGGCGAGGACCAAAGGAGGAGTAGCGGAGTAGCGATGGGCGTCGAAGCCAAAACCGACGCGAAAGTCAGACAATTCGCTCAGACAACGGGAGCGAGCGGGTTCTCGATCTTGGGGAGGGCCCGATCGAGGCGGGCGGTGGCGTCCTCCTCGTCGGTCTCAAGCGAGAAGGCGAGCTCGGAGATCAGCGTCATGCGCGCCTTCGAGAGCATTCTCTTGAGCGCCGGGGAAATGCCTTTGGTCTGTTGAGAAAAAGACAAGTCGCGCACAACTTCGGCGACTTGGAAGATGTCGCCCGAGAACATCTTCTCGGTGAGCACCTTGTACCAACGGCTCCAGTTGGCGCCGGCTTCCTGTGGCTCACCCTTGAGCGAGGCGAGGACATGCTTCGAAGCAGTCTTGGAGATGACTGAGCGCACCACGGAATCGACTCGGTCGACGGGGATCATCACGGTCAAGGACTCGGTGGAGATGTCGAGCACGTAGTAGTCCTGGGTCACACCATCGAATGACTGCTTGACCTTCCGTTGGATGGTGGCGGCGCCATGCTGGGGATGAACAACCTTGTCGCCCACCGAGTATTTGGACGTGGCCTTCTTTGGAGGAGCCTTTGGCTCCGGGGCCTTCTTCTCGGGTAGCGGCTTGGGAGCTGGGGCTTCCTTGACCGCCACCGCCTTTTTGACAGGGACTTGCTTTTTCGCAGGTGTTTTCTTGGTAGCGGCGGCCTTCTTGGGCGCGGCTTTTTTGACCGGAGCAGCCTTTTTGACCGGGGCTGTCTTCTTGGGAGCAGAGGCCTTCTTCGCAGCGGCCTTCTTCGTCGCAGGCGCTTGCCTAACAGCAGCCTTCTTGGGAGCAGACTTCTTGGCGCCAGGGGATTTTTTGGCCGCGGATGTCTTGGCCGGAGACTTCTTGGTTGCCATAAACGGGTCGGGATTGTACCGGTCGCCTAGGGCCGGCTCTCCCAGCTGCCTAGTTCCTTGAGCGCTTCAATCGCTTGATCGACCCGATGACGAAGTCGTTCCAAAGTGGCCATGTCCTGGCTGTTGCGAGCTTCGATTGTCGACGACCGCGCTACTTCCGCCTTTTGCCCGCCGAGGAAAAGCGTGGCCACGCTCCTCGCCTCGGAAACCGCCACCACCGGTTTTCCAGTATGCAAAGCGAGGCGTTCGGCCGTGCGGTGCCGGGAGCCGGTCTCTTCGGTCGGCAGGTCCGGGTTCGGCAGAAAGTGAATATTGGCCGCCATGATCCGGCGGCACTCGTCGTCGAGGACGATGCCGCCGTCCATCTTTGCCAGCTCGGCCAGACGGGGCGGACTGAAGCCGACCCCACCCAGCCAGAATCCGCCCGAGCACAGTGATTCGACCCCCTCATCATGACCGAGGACCATCAAGGCACCGTCACCTTGCTCAATGATGCGATCAATCGCTTCTCGCAGAGAAGTTCCAGGAACCAGTTGAGCCAGGACCTCATCCAGAATCGGATCGCCGACTGCCACTCCAGGCAGGGTATCACCAAAGCTTCACCGCCAGGAGGGCAGAACGGAGATCGAAACGCCGGTCGGACGGACTGGCAACGACTCGCTCGACCCCTATCCGGCGGGCCTCTTCTTCCCGTCGGGCGTGAAAGCTCACGGGGCGGACTTCGCCGCCGAGACCTATTTCGCCCCACGCCGCCGTGGCTCCGAGCGGCACGCTGAGGAGACTCGAAACGACCGCCAAAGCTATTGGGAGATCGCACGCTGGCTCGGCAATCTGCCACCCACCGACGACGTTGACATAGATGTCGAGTGGGGCCA
>JACCTH010000019.1 GCA_013812505.1 Acidimicrobiia bacterium
CGATGGAAAAGTTCTTCGGCTCCTGTACCAACCACGGTGAATGCGAGCGGGCCTGCCCGAAAGAGATCTCGATCGACTTCATCGCCCTTCTTAACAAGGATTACCTCAAGGCGAAGGTCGTCAACCGGCACCTCGCCTCCCGCACCTAGACCCAGCCGGGTACGCGAAAAACACGCTTCAGTTTCTTGGCGGTTTTTGCCGATGCTCCACGGGAAGCCTCCGGCCCACGGCCGTTGGCCAATCGGTGTAGGCATTTTCAATAGGTCGCTCTGGGCGACCGGGGAGTTGGGACATGACAACCGGGCGGATCAAGGCGATCTGTCAAACGGCGCAACTTTGGGCAAACCGACCGAGGGGCGGCTCTCGTCGAGTTTGCCCTCGTCCTGCCGATCCTCCTCCTGGTACTGATCAGCATCTTCGAGATTGGGGCGGCGTTCCGCAACTACCTCACCGTTTCTTACCTTGCTCGGGAAGGGGCGCGGATGTCGGCATTCCTCGGCACGCACATCAACGCCGACTGCACGATGGTCACCTCGCTGGAAGGGCTCGACCTTGGCTCGACTTCGACAAAGTCGCGAAGTCCGGCCTTAAACTTCTCTCCCGCTCCTGCCGATAAAGCCCTCGGACCTGTCTAATCGATTGAAGCGAGATCTGGGGATGCATCACAAGAGCGAACGCGGGGCGAATCTTGTTGAGTTCGCACTAATTGCACCGCTTCTGATTGCTTTGGTGCTCGGAATCGTCGATTTCGCCTGGATTCTGAGCCAACAACAGGACGTTCGGCACGGTGCCCGAGAGGCGGCGCGCCTCGCCGCGGTGAGCACCGACACAGGTGCGAACATGGCCACTCTGACCTGCTCTGCAATGAACGTCTCGGACGGTGCGGTCATCACCTTCGGGCGAACGGGCGCTAATGCCGGCGACACGGGAACAGTCAGCGTCGTCTCTCCGGTGGCCTCGCTAACCGGTTTCTCTTCGCTTCCCTTCGTCGGTGCGGTCTATCCCACCAGCTTTACCGAAGCCATCAGCTTCCGGCTGGAACAGGTGGCGACTTGGAGCAATGCCTCAGGAGGTACCTGCCCGTGAAAAGCAACAAGCAGGAACTCGGCGCTTCGGCGATTCTAGTCGCTCTTTCCTTGTTCGTGCTCCTGGGCATGGCGGCATTGGCCGTAGATGTCGGCTTTGGCCTCACCGAACGGCGCAACGATGTCACCGCCGCCGATGTCGGGGTGATGGCGGGAGCGGTCGACAGTCTCGCCTCGAACGCTGTCGTTCGTGACCAGATTCTGTCATTTGTGCGCCAAAACTTGCCGACTACCTACTCCAACGCCCAGTGGCAGACGATTTGGGAGGGCTGCACTGATGGCGAGCTGACCACTCTGAATGCGAGCGGCCACAACTTCATCCCTGTCGCCCCGCCTGGAGGCTGGGCGGTCTCGAGCCCGTGGTGCATCAGCATCGATCCAGCCGGCTTTGTGCGAGTGAGTCTGCCGGGCCAGGTCGTTTCGACCAGTTTCGGCCGTGTTCTCGGCGTCAATCAGCTTCAAACCGGCGCCGACGCCATCGCTCGGTGGGCGTCGCGCAGCGGTGGTGGCATTCTGCCCTTCGCCCTGTTGGCCACCGCCTCTGACGGGACCCATGTCTGCTTGCGGGATGCCTCCGGCGGTCATGCCCAGGAACCCTGCGACGGTCCCGATGCCGGCAACTTCGGTGCGCTGGAATCGCCACTCTATGGCAATGTCGCCCTGGGCACCCGCCAGAACTGTACCGGTTCTCCCAAGAGTGAAGTCCTGGCCATCAACATCGCCTTGGGCCTAGACCATCGGGTGGTGCCCGACCCCGACGGTCTGGTCTCCAACGAGTATCGGGACACCTGCGGGGTGATCAACAGCGGCAACACCCCCGACACCCTCAACACCTTCCAAGGGCTGTCAAACGGCACGCAGGAGGGAATCGCGACGGGTCCCGTTCCCGGGGGCTTCACCCCCCGTTTGCAGCAGGGCTCAAATCCCCAGCGATCCGTATATGGCTCCAATCTCGACGATCGCCCCCTCTGGTACTACCTCGACGGATCCCTGACCTCGCCTGGCATCCCTACCAGTTGTGTGAAGAGCACGTTCAATAATTCCACGCAGCCTCCATTCGACTGGGACGGCGATGGCACGCTCGACCTAGCGGAGTCCTTCCAGCACATGACCCGGTGTCTCACCGATCATGTCGCCTCAGGCAGCACGACGATCATGTTCCTCGAAACCATCGGCGATTCCCCCCGCTTTTCGTACGTTCCTCAATTCTGGGAGTCGACCTTCCCATCGGGGAACGGCTGGCGTCACATCCTGCGCTTCAAGGCCACCTGGCTCCAAACCACGTGGTGGAAGAAAGGAGGGACCATCACCCCCTTCAACCCAGGTGAGGCCGGAACCTTTGTGGCCCCCGGGAACTGGGCCCTGATCCAGCTCTCCGGCATAGTCATCCCTGACCTCTCCCTGCCAATCGATTTGCGTGGTACACCTGGACCTGCAGGTGGCCTCAATCCTTTCATCCCGGAGCTCTATCGGTAACTGGCAGTCGATTCGATAGGATCGGGAACCTCGATGGCTTCCGTTCCCTTTCTCATGCCGGCCTTGGTCACGCCGTTCGACGAAGTAGGCGAGATCGATTTCGAGGCTCATCGCCGCAACGTGAAGAAGCTGTGGAAGGCGGGAATCAGGGGCTTTCTGATCGCCGGGTCGACCGGCGAGGGGCCCTATCTTGAACCCGGCGAACGAGCCGCACTGATCGAGGTGGCCAGGGATCAGCTAGGAAAGAAGGCTCACCTCATCTGTGGGGTGGCGGCAGAGACCGTCCGCCAAGCACAAGCGATGATCCAAGAAGCCACCGCGGGCGCGGACTCAGTCCTAGTCATAACCCCCACGACTCTGACTCGCAACCGCCCCCAATATGTAGAGGCGTACTACCGAGAATTGGCGGATACCTCGCCGCTTCCCGTCCTCTTGTATTCAGTGCCTAGCGTCACCGCCTTTGAACTTCCTGAAGATCAGGTAAGCCGCTTGTCTGATCACCCCAACATTGTCGGGATGAAGGATTCAGGTGGACATCCCGTCCGTCTCCAGCGCATTATCGCTTCGGTCCCTCCGAAGTTCCGCTTGTTCACCGGCTCCACACAAGCGGTCACCCTGGCACTTGCCGCTGGTGCCTATGGAGCCATCACCGCTTCCACCAACTACGTGCCGAAGAAGGTGCTGGAAACAGTCAATATTGCCCGCACCGATCCGATCAAGGCGCGTCCGTTACAGGCCGAGATCTCCCGCATCGCCGCCGCGGTGGAACTGCATGGAGTTCCTGGGGTGAAGTTCGCGGCCAAAAGGGCGGGGATGTCGCCCGGATTCGCCCGGAAACCGCTATCCGATCTAGGCGAGGCTGAGCAAGAGGAGTTGCGACCACTCTTTGATTGAGTGGTCAAGGTCAGTGCTACCTTGGCTCGCCTGCAATCAAGGAGTAGACCAACAATGGCGAAGTTTCTTTCTTCAGAGTGGGCTCAAGAAGTGACCGACACGCTCAATAATCACGCGGGGTTCAAGAGCGCGATCGGCAATGCCGACCTGGGAGTGGCTTTCAACATCACCGGAGGCCCTGACGGGGATGTCCCCTACTACCTCAAGTCGTCGGGTGGCAACACGACTCTCTCATTAGGCACTCTCGCCGACGCCGACGTCACCATCAACACCAACTATGAGACGGCAACTTCCATCTCGAAAGGCGACCTCAACGTCCAAACCGCATTCATGACCGGAAAGCTGAAGGTCGGCGGAAACCTTGCCAAGCTGATGATGCACCAATCGGCGATCAACCAATGGTCGGCCGCGGTCAAGGACCAAGCCATCGAGTACTAATCCGCGAACCCAGGGTTCGAAGGGATACACAGTGTCCCTACGAACCCTGGGTTCGTGGGTTATCGGTTGTTGACGGCGGACTTGAGGGTTGCGCCTGCCTTGAAGGCGGGTGCTTTCGACGCCTGCACCTGAATGGTGGCGCCAGTC
>JACCTH010000068.1 GCA_013812505.1 Acidimicrobiia bacterium
CGCCGAGGCCGTGCGGCCCGGGGGAGTGCTGGCGATGGTGATCAACCACCCGGTGTGGACAGCGCCCAAGTCGACTCCGATCGAAGAACCCGAAGGCGAGATCCTGTGGCGAACCGGCGCTTACTTCGGTAAGGGCTTCTCCGACGAGCCTGCGGGTCGGGCGAAGGTCCGCTTCTATCACCGCCCCATGGCGGTTCTGCTGAATGCCGCGTCCGAGGCGGGCTGGGACATCCGCCACATGAGCGAGTCGGGCATCTCCGAACGCCAGATGGAACGGTTTCCCGAATATGCGGGCCAGGGGCACATTCCCCGCCTTCTCGGAGTTCGTTGGGAATTGCGGCTATGACCTCCCTCGCCCCTCGCCAGCCTTTTGCGCTGGTCGTGCGCGTGGTGATCGCGGCCCTCGTGGTGCTGGTCTGGTGGTACGCCGCCAAATCGCAAGATCCGGCATTGTCAGATGCGACTGCTGATTGGATTCTTGTGAAAGCCGTCAGCACCGACCTGTCGCCATTTGAGGACGTTCGCATTCTTGCCCAGGAACTCGGTGTTCCTTATCGATCGCTCGCGAAAACTAGTGAGCCGGTGTTGCACTACAGAACCTCCGGAGGTCTCCTGCTTCTTTCGCCATTGATGCTCGTTGATGGAGGCAAAGCCCACGTTGTCATGGGGGTGGTTGGGATGCTCTGCTTCCTCTGGATTCTGCTAGTGCAGACTCCCCGCTACTGCCAGACTCCGATTGAGAGGCTCCTGGTTCCGCTCGCCCTAGCGTCGGTCTCCGCTGCCTTCATCGAGACGATCTATTGGGGAGCGGTGTCTTCGATTGTCGGCGCCTTGATGATCTCGACGCTCATACGGGCACCAAACCATTCGGCTGGTGTTCCCTTGGCAGCGGCCACCGCGCTGAAGCTTTATCCAGGCTTGCTCTTTGTCCCGCTCCTCGTCCAACGTCGCATAGCCGTTGGTGTCGGCCTCGCAGTCTTTGCAGCACTCACCGCCACCGGCAGTGCCCTATTCGACCTATCTATCGCGAACACAGCGAGGCTGCTTGTCCAGGGATCGAGTATCTGGCTCAGCGGCTTGGGCAACGTTTCGCTGGCTTCACTGGTGGGTGGCACGTGGGCGCCCTCTGGCATCTTCCTGGCTGCCATCCTCGTGGGCATCCTCGTAATCACCATTTATTCGAGGCGCCGACCTCTGGCCCAGGCGTTGGCGCTATCGATACCTATTTCCGTGCTGGTCAGCCCAATTTCCTGGGCCTCCTATGACATTGCCCTCGTACCGATCGTGATCTGGCTTTGGACGAGGAGGGGTTATCCCCTCGGTAGATACACGGCCGTCCTGTGGCTCGTGTTCCAAGCTGCTGCATCGGAGATCTCAGCTTTGGGAGCAATTGGCGCAGTCCGAGTCGCAGTGGTCGGAATGAAGGTACTGGTTGCCTTAGCGATCGCATTCGCTCCTGCTCAGCTTTGGGAGCCGGTTCAGCGGGAGCGAGAACTCCAACCGACCATGGGATGACTCAGGCCGAGCGCCTTCTGTCAAGGCTCTTTGGTGTGGCCCTCATCGCGCACGTCGTCGGTAACTGGCAGGCACCCAATCTGCCTACTTTGATCGGAGCGAGTGGGCTATTGGTAGGCGTCCTGGGGGTATTGCTTCTCGTTTGCCCGGGTCGATTCATATTCATCAGCGGGGCAGTTGCCACCTTGCTCTCCGCACTGGCCGAAATTCCCATCTTGGGAAATCATTGGCTACTCGCCGGTTTCGCGTCCGCTGTCGTAATTCTCACGCTGGGGCGGGGAGCCGCTTTGGTTTCTGGGTTGCGCTGGTTACTGGTGGTCTTCTATGGGTTTGCCGCCTTTGCCAAGCTGAATCGAGCCTTCCTCGATCCAATTTCTAGTTGTGCGGTCTTCTATCTCGATCAAAACTTGCGCAGCTGGGGCCTACCAATAGTTTCGACTGCTTCACCGTTGGCACATATGGCGACTTGGTTGACGGTCGCGGCCGAACTCTCCGTAGTGCCGTTGCTCATCTGGAAAAGGACTCGCTGGTTGGGGGTCCTAGTTGGATCGGTGTTCCATGGGCTTATCTCCTTGGATCTTGGCCAGCACTTCTACGACTTCACCGCAGTGCTCTATTTCCTCTTCGCAGGATTCATCGAAATTGACGAGGAAGCGGCTGCGGGCGCTCGCGGTCCACTAATAGTCAAGTGGCTCGTCGCCCCTGTATCTTTGGTCCTGGTTGTTCTGGCCGTCACTCCGCTCACATCTATGGCCTCGACGATCATGCCGATCGCACCATTCGTTCTCTGGGTTCCATTCGTCGCTAGCTGGCTCGTTTTCGTACTCCGGCGCCGGCGACAAGCCTGGGTCGACTGGAAACTCTCCCCCGCAATCGCTTTGGTTGTGGTGATTGCGTTTCTGAATGGATTAACTCCTTACCTGGAGCTGAAGACCGCGTTCAGCTTTAACATGTACTCGAACCTCCTAACTGCGCAGGGAGAAACCAACCATCTGCTCATCCCGCGCACTTTTCCGCTTCGGAACGGTTATGAAGGACCGGTGGAGATCATCGAGAGCTCTGACGAGGGACTCGAGCTTTACCGTGAACGGGGGTACCTCATTGCCTATCCCCAATTTCAGCAGTACTTAGTGGGTCGCTCCGTAGCGGTCACCTACGCCCGCGATGGCGTGGTCTCAATCGTTTCGAATAGCGCCGAAGTCGAGGGGCTGGCGACTACCGGCCCGTGGTGGTGGCGATGGATGCCGTTGCGATCGCTCGACGAACGATCCCCTCCACGATGCCAAGACGTTTTCTTACCGGCGCTCTAGGTTCAAACTGGGTTATTTGATCTACAGGCTGAGTAACCGTTTCAACCAGGTCTCCCGAACCGCGCAAGATCGTCGCCCCGCAGCGGCACACCCACCCAACCCGCCGCGCAGGATTTCCAGCCACAAGCTCTTGGGGTTGCACATCCTTGGTCACCACTGCGCCAGCGGCCACGAACGCCAGTCGTCCGATTCGAACTCCGCAGACGATCGTGGCGTTGGCTCCGATGGACGCCCCTTTCTCGACCAAGGTGGAGACCAGTGCCCAATCTTCTTTGCGTGCCCGAGGGTGCGAGGTCATTGGTGAACACGGCGCTTGGGCCCGACGAAGAGCTCGTCTTTGATCACCACGCCTCGATAAATCGAGACGTTGTTTTGAATTTTGCAATGCGCCCCGATCATCGCCCCGGAGTCGACGTAAACTTTCTTCCCAGGTTGGTGTGACCCCCAACCGACCCGCTGGCTCGGATGTTGACGTGATGCCAGATAGAGGTTCCCTCAGCGATATCAGCACCGGCTTCGACGACGGCAGTCTCTTGTACAAAAACCGAAGGATGAATCATTTCAAGCCCATGGCAGGAACCCGAAGCGCCTGCCGTCGAATCGCTCCCTCCACCCAAGGTCGAAGAATTGCGAGCGCAGCGTCGAGCCGTCGGGCCATCGCCCAGCATGTCGTGACGGGCTGGTGGGTGCCTTCGCGGCTGGCTAAATCAACGAGAATTCGTCGACGCCCTGCCATGTAGCCATTGTTGTAGCCGCAGCCACCCGGTCTCGGGCACTAAGGTCCGGGAACTCCTTTACCTCCGCCTCGCGATCCCGATTCATGAGGTGGTGCCTCGCAACCAGCTTGATTTAGCGGTCATCTCGGCCACTATCCGCATGTTCACCGCCAACCTCGAAACAGGAGGTCGAACCGCGCTGAACGAATCAGGGATCGAAGTCCTTGGTGAATCGAATGGCTGCGCCGGTTCGAAGTCGTCAAAGCGGTCTCAGTAATATCAACCACGGCCCAGCGGAACGGTGCTCTGATCACCCTCGACGTCAACGAATGACAGTTCAGGTTCCGCTGGTCGACCTCGACCGGCAAACAGAGGAGATACGCGCCGACGTCGAGGCGGGCTGGAGCGGGGTGCTCGAGCGATCGGCGTTCATCCTCGGAAGCCAGGTCGCCGATTTCGAAGCGTCGTTTGCCCGTTTCTGTGAAGCCCGGTTCTGTATCGGCGTTGCCAATGGCACGGACGCCATCGAATTGGCTTTGCGGGCGGCAGGAGTTGGGCGCGGTAACGAGGTCTTGATTCCAGCGAACACCTTCATTGCGACCGCTCTGGCGGTGCTGCGGGCAGGAGCAGAAGCACGTTTGGTCGACTGTGACCCCGCCACCTACCTCATGGATCAAGGAGAAGCGGTAGCCCGACTGAACCGGAAATCGCGGGCGGTAGTGCCGGTTCACCTGTTCGGTCAGATCGCGCCCGGCGATGACCTGATCACAGTTCCCGACTTGGTCATGATCGAAGACGCCGCTCAGGCACAGGGAGCGAGAAGGCACGGCCGAGCGATCGGGTCGTTTGGAATCGCCGCCGCTACGTCCTTCTATCCCGGAAAGAACTTGGGCGCCTTCGGCGACGCCGGAGCGATCGTCACCAACGACCCAGAGCTTGCCAAGAAAGTCAGCGCTCTCAGGAACTGGGGAAGCACCGAGAAATACCACCACCCCGAGGTCGGGTTCAACAGCCGCCTCGACACTCTCCAAGCGGTAGTGCTCTCGGCCAAGCTCGCTCGCCTGACCCAGTGGAATGAAGAGCGGGTCAAAGCTGCTTCGCTTTACGACCAGATGATCGATGATCGTGCCAAGCCGCCGATAACTCTGCCGGGCAACGACCACGTTTTCCATCTCTATGTGATTGAGGTCGACGACCGCGACACGGTCATGGCCAAGATGCAACAAGCCGGGATCGGGGTCGGCGTGCACTATCCAGTCCCCATCCATTTGCAAGGGGCGCTAGGCCACCTGGGTCACAAGGTGGGAGACTTTCCCAACACAGAGCGAGCCGCCCAACGAATGCTCTCGCTGCCGCTATTCCCCGGCATCACCGAATCCGAGCAAGAGCAGGTGGTAGAGGCTCTGTTCGCGGCAATCGGCTAACTGAGTCGTCAAGCCGCGGTCGAGGTCTCCCTAGCCTTGTCGGGTGATCCGCCCTCCGGCTGGTGAAGTCCCCGACGCCCCCGGTGCGTATATGTTCAAAGACGCCCATGGGCGAGTGATTTATGTCGGCAAGGCTTTGTCGATCCGCAAACGGACTTCCC
>JACCTH010000076.1 GCA_013812505.1 Acidimicrobiia bacterium
GACGAAGCGAGCGCAGCTCTTTCTTGTTCATCGCAAAGATGTCGCGGCCTTCAAAGTAGGCCTTGCCCTCGGTGGGCTCATCGAGCCGAAGGATGGTTTTCGCAACAGTCGACTTGCCACAACCCGATTCGCCCACCAGACCCAAGGTCTCGCGGGGATGAAGGTCAAAAGTTACGCCGTCGACAGCCTTGAGGGTTCCGACCTGCTTCTTGAAGAGGATGCCCTGGAGGATGGGGAAATACTTGACCAGGCCCTCCACCCGAAGAAGCGGTTCTCCCGTTTGGCTACTTGGCACCGGTTCCCACCTCCTCGGCAAAGTGACAAGCGGACTTTCGGTTGTCCCCGAGGTCGCGCAACGGGGGACGATCTACTGAGCAGATGTCCTGGGCATAGACGCAGCGCGGGTGGAACGGACATCCGCTGGGGAGATGGAGCAGGTCGGGTGGCGACCCGGGGATTGGGATCAGCTTGGTGCCCTTCTGCTCCGGGCTGGCGATCGAGTTCATCAGGCCCAAGGTGTAAGGGTGATAGGACGCCCGAAAGATCTGTTTGGTCGTCCCTTGCTCGACGATTCGCCCGGCGTACATGACCGCGGCGCGGTCCGTCACCTCGGCCACCACCGCCAGATCGTGGGTGATGAGGATCATGCCCATGCCGGTCTCGGCTTGGAGATCGGCCAGCAATTTCATGATTTGGGCTTGCACGGTGACGTCGAGAGCAGTGGTCGGCTCATCGGCAATCAGGACCTCGGGGTCAAGGGCCAGGGCCATGGCGATCATCGCTCGTTGTCTCATCCCGCCGGAGAACTCGTGGGGGTAGGAGTCGACCCGCTCCTTGGCGGCGGGGATCCTCACGCGGTCGAGTAGCTCAATCGCCTTCTTTCGGGCCTCGGTTTTGGAGGTCCCCCGATGCTGGCGGTACATCTCGGCGATCTGCCAACCGACCCGGAAAAGCGGATTCAAAGCGCTCAAGGCGTCCTGGAAGATCATCGCCATCTTCTCGCCCCGAAAAGCCCGCCGCTCGTCTTCCGGCAGCGCCAACAGGTCGACTCCCCGGAAGCGGGCCGCTCCTTTGGTGATGTACCCCGGGGGACTATCGATGATCCCCATCACGGCCTGGGCGCTCACCGTCTTGCCCGATCCCGACTCGCCGACGATCGCCATCGTTTCGCCCTCGCCGAGGCTGTAGGTCACTCCGTCGTTGGCCTTGACCACTCCCGCCCGGGTGCGGAACTCGACATGGAGGTCGTCGACTTCGAGCAGCGGAGCGTGGGGATTGAACTCCAGCTCTTCGATGCTGCTCTTGGTGCTCTCTTTGGCCTCAGTCGCCACCTAGGTCAACGGCCCTTCGGGTCCAAGGCGTCACGAAGGGCGTCTCCCATGAGGATGAACCCGAAAACTGCCAGGCTCAGGAAGAGACCGGGGAACAGCAGGAGATGGGGTGCTTGCAGGATGCGGGTCTGCGCTCCGGAGATCATGAGACCCCAGGAGATGGCGGGAAGCTGCAAGCCAACCCCCAGGAAGGAGAGAGCGGCCTCGGCGGCGATGATCACCCCGATCGAAATGGCCGCATAGATGATCACCGGGGTGATGGCGTTGGGGAGGATGTGTTTCAGAAGAATCCGGAAATCGCTAGCCCCCAACGCCCGGGCGGCCTCGACGTAGTCCATCTCCTTCACTGACAGCACCGACGAGCGGTAGAGCCGGAGCATGGTTGGCCATCCCAAAATCACGAGGACAAAGGACACCTGGAAGAATCCCCGTTCACCGAGGAGGCTGAGGATGACGATCCCGCCGAGGATGGTGGGGATTGCGAACCAGATGTCGGTGAGTCGAGCGATCACCGAATCGAGCCATCCTCCGTAGTAGCCCGAGATGCTGCCCAGGATCACCGCGAGAATGGCGGCGAAGCCGATCACGGTGACGCCGATCGCCATCGAGATCCGTGCCCCATAGATCGAGCGGGCGTAGTAGTCGCAGCCTTGGAGATCGAACCCAAACCAGTGCTCGGAGCTGGGTCTCTCGAGCGAGTTGCTCAAACTGCAGGCCCGCGGATCGGTCGAGGTGAAGAGTTGGGGGGCGATCGCCATCACTATGAACAGAACGACCAGACCAAGTGAAACCAGGAAGAGCGGGCTGGTGCGAAGCTCTTTCCAAGCATCGGACCACAGGCTGGTTGTCGCCCCGGGGGGTGGGCCCTCAATGGGCTTTTGTACTTCCTCCTCGACCTCTTCGGTGACAGGGGGAGCGACGGTTTCGGTCTCGGTGACCGCCTCGGCTTGCCGAAAATCACTCATAACGAATCCGCGGATCTAAGACGGCATACAGCACATCGACGACCAGGTTCGACAGCAAGAAGATCAACACGAGGAAGGTAACGATTCCCACGACGACGGTCCCCTCCTGCTGGACAACGGCCCGAAACACTGCATTGCCGAGTCCGGGGAGGTTAAATATGCCTTCGGTGATGATGGCGCCCCCCATCAATCCTCCCAGGTCGACCCCCAGAAATGTGATCACCGGGATCATCGAGTTGCGAAGAGCGTGAACGCCGACCACACGGCTTCTTTTCAGACCCTTGGCGGTGGCCGTGCGTACATAATCGGCCCGCATGTTCTCGGCGAGGCTGGTCCGCGTCAGCCGGGCGATGTAGGCCAGAGAGGTCGAGCCGAGGACGATGGCGGGCAAGATGTAGCTCTTAAAGCCATCGCCGAGCCCCGATACCGGCAGCCAACCCCATCTCACCCCGATCAGCAGTTGGGCCATGAAACCGAGCACAAAGATCGGGATCGAGATCACGATCAAAGTGGAGATCCGTACCAGGTTGTCGATGAATCCGCCCTTGCGTAACCCGGCCATGATGCCGGCCGCGATGCCGATCGCCACCTCAAAGGTGAAGGCGTAGATGGCGAGCTTGAAGGTGACCGGGATGCGTTCCCTCATGATGTCGGTTACTTCCCGGCCCCGGAAGTCTTCGCCGAAATCACCTTGGACGACGCCCGCCACGTAGAGGTAGTACTGCTGCCAGAAGGGCTTGTCGAGGTTGTAGCGCGCCTCCAGCGCCTGCTGCACGGACGCCGGCATCGGCCTGTCGCCGGAAAGGGCGCGGATCGGATCGCCGGGGATGAGGAAGACGAGGGAAAAGATCAGAAAAGTCGCCCCAAGGAAAACCGGCACGAACTGGAGGACTCTCCGGATCAGGTACCGTCCCATCAGGGAAACTTTCTCTTAGTTGCCAACTTCTTGGTTGCCCAATTTTCTTTTAGTTGTAAGTCAGGGTGGGAAGCGGGATCACCGCTTCCCACCCTGTGATCAACCAGTCGTGAGATCGGTGTAATTGACGTTCCCGAACTGGTCGAGGGAGACGTTCTGAACCGTGTCGTTCCAGGCGTAGTCATACTGCCCGTAGAACATCGGGATCAATGCCACGTCGTCACAAGCGATCGCGGCAGCTTCCTGCCAGACCGGGAGCGACTCGTTGAGGTCGAAGATAGCCAGGGCTTCATCAACCTTGGCATCGAACTCCTCGCTCGCGTAATCGCCGTAGTTGGACCCGCCCGAAGCCGCATCGAAGCGGCTATCGAGGATGATCTGCAGATAGTTCTGCGGATGCGGATAGTCCATGCCCCATCCCAATCGGAATGGCCCGCTAATGGCCTTGTCTTCGAGACGCTGCAGATAGTCGGCAAAGTCCAGAGACTCGAAAGTGATTCCGCTCACGTCAATCCCCAGGTTCTCTGCCCACATGTTGGTGACCGCTTCGACCCAGTCCTCGTGACCGGCTCCTGAGTTGAACCAGAACGAGAAATCGGCAGGAAGGCCGTCGGTCGTGGCATACAGCTCGGCTGCCATCTCCGGATTGAAGGTCCAGTTGTCACAGACCGTCTCCTCGTAGCCGGGGATGACCGGCGAGAGGAGGTTGTAGGCAGGCTGGCGCCGGCCGGCGAAGATGGCCTCGGTGATCGCCTGGCGGTCGATCGCCATCGAAAGCGCGGCCCTGAGGTCGCGATTGTCGGGGCCGCCGATCGCCGGGTCGTAGTGGGGGATACCCAGGTAGTTGATCGAAGAACTCTCAGCCGATCCGAAGTTGGGAACCGCAGCTTCGACTTCGGCTACTCGCTCAGGGGTGATCGCATCGTGGATGTCGAGGTTGCCTGCCAAGAGCTCGTTGATGGCCG
>JACCTH010000078.1 GCA_013812505.1 Acidimicrobiia bacterium
ATGTCAATGTTGTCCCACCCTTCTTTGTTGTCGCCGCGCGGCGGGTAGTAGTTGATGCGGACGACGTGCGAGAAGTCTTTATAGAGCGTCGGGTAGACGTCGGGCTGGAGGATGTATTCGAGCACCGAGATCTTCGATTCCTCTTTCGTTTTGAACGACTCCGGGTCGTCGAGCACTTCGCCGTCGCGGTTGCCGAGGATGTTGGTGGAGTACCAGCCTCTAATGCCGAGCATTCGAGCTTTCAGCCCGGGAGCGATCATGGTCTTCATCAGAGTCTGTCCGGTCTTGAAGTCCTTGCCGCAAATCGGTAACTGCCGTTTGGCGGCGAGCTCGGTCATCGCGGGGAAATCGACCGAGAGATTGGGCGCTCCGTTGGCGAACGGCACCCCCGACTGCAGCGCCGCATAGGCGTAAATCTGGCTGGGAGCGATGTCGGGGTCAGATCGCCGGAGGCCATCCTCGAAAGCTGCGAGGTCCTGGTGCACGACGGCGGCTTCGCGATACACCTCGGTCGAACCACACCACACCATGACGAGCCGCTCGCAATCTCGCTGGGTCCGGAAGCGCTCGATGTCCTCCATCAGCAGCTCGGCCTGTTCCATCTTGTTGCCCTCGTCTTTTACCTGGTCGTAGCCCTCGAGCCGTCTCACCCAATCGGGGGAAAACACAGCCGGCATCGGCTGGATCGTTCGGAGCTCCTCACCCACGGCTTCGAGGTGCTGAGGCTGCAGCACCCCGGCCTTCATCGCCGAGGTGTAGGCATCGTCGGAGTAGGGGTCCCAGCCGCCGAACTCGAGCGAGTCCAAGGTGGCCAGGGGGACGAATTCGTTGATCTTCGGGTTGCGTCGATCGGTGCGCTTGCCAAGGCGGATGTGCCCCATCTGGGTGAGCGATCCGACCGGCTCGCTGTATCCGTGGCGAACGGCCAGCGTCCCGGCGAAGAACGTTGTGGCCACCGCTCCCATCCCCGGCGTGAGAACTCCCAACTTCCCGGTAGCGGGTGCGATCTGGGCGGGTGACATGCTCAATAGCTCTCCGATCAGGCCGAATTCGACGTCCTCAAAGACGCCAGAGTAGGGGCAGGTAGAGTCGCCCAAGGTGGAAGCAGATCCCCAATCGGCCCCGGACAGCGTCCTGCGCCCGACGCTCGAATTCGCCCTTCTCGCTGATGCGGTTCAAGCTGTCGACGGGAAGCTCTACGTGCTTGGAGGTGGCTGGGACACCCTCCTCGTCGGCCACTTTCCTGTCCGACACCACACACTTGCAATCGGCCTCCGTCTCCGGGTGCCGTGGTCGTCAGAGGGTCAACAGGTGCGGTTTGATGTTGGCCTCCAAGATGCCGACGGCACCAGCCTGCTTCCGGCTGACATTCATCACGTCGTCGATATCTCCCCCCGCGAAGGCGGGAGCCGCCAGGACTTTGGCGTGGTTCGCTCCGTCACCTTCAACAACCTGACATTCTCGGCAGCGGGCGACTACTCGTTTGTGATCACTCTCGACGGCGAAGTGGTTCATCGCCTCCGATTCACTGTGAAACAAAGGGCGTGATTGCCGCGCTGCTCTTCGACCTCGGGGGCGTGGTGCTCGACTCCCCACTCGAGGCCATCGCTGCTTACGAAGAGGACAACTATTTGCCGCGAGGAACGATCAATCGGCAGGTAGCCGCCAGCGGTGACAACGGGGCATGGGCTCGACATGAGCGCGGCGAAATCGACTTCGTCCAGTTCTGCGACTCGTTCGAGTCCGAGATGGCCAACGCAGGGTTTGTGGTCGATGCTGCTTCTCTCTTGGCCCAGATCGAGGCGATCGCCGTACCGCGTCAGGCGGTGCTCATCGAGATCGACCGGCTGCGTCGGGCAGGCATGAAAGTCGGAGCGATAACCAACAACTGGCAAAGCCTGCGCAACGATGGTCTCGCTGATCGATTCGACGTTTTGGTCGAATCCTGCGTCGAAGGCGTCCGCAAACCCGAACGAGAGATCTTTGCGAGAGCGCTTTCCCGGCTAGGTGCGGAGGCCGCGAGCACGCTGATGCTCGATGACCTCGGCCCGAATTTGAAGACTGCACATGCTTTTGGGATGGAGACGTTCAAGGTGACGGACGAGGCCAGCCTGCTTGAGCGGCTGGCCGAGATCAAGGGAAGTTAGAAGGCCGTCGAGCGCGCCTCTCTGATACGGCTTAGGGCGATCTCTTGGGAGTCGACCAAGTATGGCCAGGGGTTCACGGTGCTTGAGCCAAGGTGGAGCTCAAAGTGCGTGTGCGAGTTGGTGCCTTCGGCGTTTCCGGAAGTCGCCGACGAAGGCGATCTGCATGCCCGCAATGACCCGGGCTCCTTCCTCGAGCCCGTCGACGACGGTGAGATCCCAATCGGCTCGACCGCTATCACCGCCTTCGGAGTCATTGTTTAGGTGCAGGTAGCGACTTTGCCAACCATCGTTGTGCTCGAGAATTGCGTACCGGCCCGCCGCGAGCCGACTGCGCCACGCGGGTGACCTCGCCATCGGCGATTGCGAAGACCGGGCTGAGCTTCGGCGCCATCAGGTCGATCCCCAGATGGCGACGCCCGTTGCCTCTGACGGCTCCATATGTGGGGTCAAACCACGTGAGCAAAGGGTCCTGGGGAAACCTGAAGTCGAGGGCAGGCCAATCCGCGGCTCAGGCCAGGCTCGGGAGCAAACTCAAGGTCGTCGAACCGGCGGCCACTTTGAGAAAACGCCGGCGGCTCATCTGCGAGATTGACACGTGGATCCCCCCCCAAAAGACGATGCCGACCCTGATCTCGGGCCGGCCGTAAGGGCGAGAACCCTAACCCTGCGAGCCGTCAAGTCAACCCCAAGTTGGATTGGTCAAGGATTTGCGAGCACATGCCGATAGGACTTGTCCACGCTTGATCACCTGTAGCCAGGGAGTGGCGCTGTGGCGCTTTGGATACGGTGGCTTTAGAGCGGGCGGGGGGCCATGTGGCTAACACAGGCCTACAAGAAGGAGCCCCGGGTCTTTGCCCGGGGCTCCTAGTTTTACAACTTCTGCAGGTCATCGAGCCTTGCCACTTCGCTAGCAATCTCCCGTGGGGCGAGAGCCTTCGCATCCACCTCCACCACCTCCGGCACCTCAAAGGCAGGAATTCGATCTCCCACCCAGATCACGCGGGTGATGCCGGCGTCACGAGCCGCTCGAGCCCAGGCAACAGGAACTTCAGGGACTGCGAGCAAGGCCAACTCTCGGCTGTCGTCTATGGCGGGCGCGACGAAGGCGATCGAAAAGCAATTAGTTGCTGCCGCAGCGACGTGGCTCTCATCCGAAAGATCTCCGACGGCGACTTTTGCACCGAGTCCCCTGAGCTCGGCGCCGATCGATGTGTCGCTCACGAATGCTCGAACTTCCCGCTCGGGATTGACGAGCTTCTCGACGATCGCTCGACCGATCGGGTGGTCGGCGCCGACCACCAAGATGGGCATCTAGAGCTTACGGAAGACCACTCCGATGACCAGGAGCAGCGCTCCTCCTGCCAGCAACCAAAACTCGTATTCGGCGAGAGCGGAGATGTATCCGTAGTGAGTGGCGATTCCGGCGAGGATCAAGAGCACGGAAAGGGTGAACGTACCGGTGGTTGGTGGTGTAAGTCGCACGAATCCAGATTAGGGATCAGCGGTCAAGGATACAGGAATCCAAATTCGTCCCCACAGGAAACCGCAAATCAAAATTCGTCGCCAGGAGCACGAGCACGACACGCCTTGGGACAAATTGTGAAAACGGGTTTCGTGTAGGGATAAATTAAGCGCCAAGCCCTAGCCGAGCTTTTGGTCGACCTGTTAGCCCAGCTCGATCGGTTGTACCAACAGCCGAATCTGTAGATGATGTGGCTGTACCAGGCACCAAAAGATGGGACGGGGCCGTGTCGCCGGCTTGCGAGGAGTATTTCAACCCGGTCGATCTTGTTGATAATGCCGCCGCGCTGCGTGTTTCTTTGTGACAAGGACGATTCGGACCCGAGCGCCCGGGCGCGTGAATCTGATCGGGGATCACACGGACTACACCGGTGGTCTTGTCTTCCCGATGGCCATCGATCGCTGGACTGAGGTGAGTGGGGTCGTCGCCGACCGCATCCGGCTGACCTCATATCACGACGAGCAACCGGTCGACCTGCCCTTGGATCCGCCACCCGTTTCGGCGGGTTGGGGTCGGTTTGTGGCAGCCGTGGCGGCGGAGGTGCGACCAACATTTGGAATTGAAGGTGTCGTGCAGACAACCATTCCGGTTGGGGCAGGGCTGTCGTCGAGCGCAGCCCTGGAACTGACGCTGGCTTTGGCATTGGGCTTCGAAGGCCCGCCACTTGCTCTCGCGCAACTCGGACGCCGCGCCGAGCACCGTGCGACCGGAATCCCCTGCGGAATCATGGACCAGCTTTGCATCGCGGCGGCGAAGGACGGTCACGCCACGATAATCGACTGCCACTCCTTCGACGTGTCTCACGTCCCGATTCCGGGTGATGTCGAAATCGTCGTGAGCTTTGTCGCTCACCGAGAGCTTGAAGCCTCCGGATATGCACATCGCGTTGCCGAGTGTGCCGCAGCCGAGCTGGTGGTTGGGCCGCTGCGGACGGCAGCTCTTGCCGACATCGCGGCCATCGAGGACCCGAAGGTGCGCCGCCGAGCGCGCCATGTCATCACTGAGAACCAGCGGGTGCGCGACTTCGCCGCCGCGCTCTCCTTGGAGGATTACAAATCAGCCGGCGAGTTGATGGTCGAGAGCCACCTGAGCCTGCGCGATGACTTCGAGACGTCGACCGACGCGATGGACCGAACCCAAGGGGAGATCCTTCGCCAACGTGGGGTACTTGGAGCGCGAATGACCGGTGGTGGATTCGGCGGTTGCATCGTTTCTCTCTGCGAACCTGGAGCCAAGCTTGACGGTTGGCGTGTGCGCCCGGTCGCCGGCGCCGCCCGCACGTAGATCGCCGAACCCAGGGTTCGGAGGGACTCTGTGTATCCCTCCGGGCCCACAGAACGATCGGCGAGCGCGGCGTAATCTCAGAATTCGAGCTGCTGAACCACACGCCCGTCAGCCGCGATTCGAACGACTGTCGGCACGAGCGTCACTCCATACTTCCGTGCCAGGTCGGGTCGGTCGCGAACATCGACGTTCACGTACAGGTTTGAGCCTGCAGCGAGGGTCGTTTCGACCGTCTGGCAGTCTGTGCAGAGCGGGTGGCTGAAAGCTACCAAGAGCTCACCGCGCGGTATCGCCCCGAGGTCTTCTAGCTCCATTCGATCAAAGACCGTCGTTCTGACGCCACGTAGCCGAGAGCCGAGTCGATAGATCTCACAGCCCAGGCAGAAGCCGGTTGTCGCCGCGAGGACGGCGAGACTCGCGACGAGAAGGCCCAGCGTGTTGCCGAACCCGGTCAGACCGACTCCATGGGCGGCGCTGGCCAATGTCAACACCCCGAAACCGATCTGATTGGCAAACCGTGGAGGCCGTGCATCCTCGATCCGGCCTTCGCCGATCAGCGGTTGAACCACCTCGAAGTAGGCAACACAGGGGAGGCAGAACCGACGCCCGAATCGGAGGCCGATGCCAAGTTGCAGTGCAAGCACACTTAGCAAAGGCCACCATCCGGAAAGGACGGCGAGCAAGGAAACGACCCCGACTACCACCTGGTTGAAACGGGGGGCGCGGGCGTCGATCACGTCGAGGTCGCGATAAGGGTCTGCAGTACGAGAAAGAGTCATTCGAGGCTCCAAAGGAAAACGGTGATCGAAAGGTTCGAACTGGATGCCGGCGAGGAAGGTTCTCGGAGCCGACAAAGGAAAGGCCGACGAGGCGGGAGCTGAGCTCCTCCCGCCTAGCTACAGATGCAGATCGGACAAATCCGGTCGGTCATGAACACCTGCAAGCTAGCAGCCCAGTAGGCGAGCCTCGCTTTGACGTTGTTCGCACCCCTGCCACCAACGCGGACAACGCGATCCAACTCATATCCCGAAGGTCGCGGGGTTCAAATCCTGCCCCCGCTACAAAACATCGACAGCCGGTAAGGAAACGAGTCCAGGCAGACGAGGGGCCTCCGCCTATGCCAACGATGAGGTGGCGCTATGCGCCAGGCTGACCCGAGCCGAGAGACCCTATGGCATCATCACGGGCAGCGCAGGCATCTCGGTTAACACGCTCCCCAGGGAGCTCGCGAGCGCACCAGACGAGACAGCGGAGGACACCATGACCACCACGCCCGGCAACGCGAGCAGCAACCTCCCCGGCAAGCCGTCCGTCGTCGACTTGGCCAGCTGGCAGGCGGCGCGCGAGGAGCTGCTGGTCCGCGAAAAAGCGCACACCCGTGAGGGCGACGCGATCGCCGCGGCCCGGCGGCGGCTGCCGATGGTCGAGCTCGACGGCGCTGTCGAGGTCACCGGCGTTGACGGGCCGGTGCCGTTCGTCGACCTATTCGAGGGTCGCGACGAGCTCGTGGTCTACCACTCCATGTGGTACGACGGCGCGCCGCACCAGGGACAGTGCGAGGGTTGCACATTCAATATCTGGCACGTGAAGGACACCGTCTACCTCAACGCCCGGGGCGTCTCGTTCGCGGTCCTGACCTCGGGCCCGTGGGACGAAGTAGCTCCCTACGTCGAGTTCATGGGTTACACCCAGCCCTGGTATTCGGTGCGGGGCGCGGAGGCGCCCCTCTTCGCAGAAGAGGGGCACTTCATTTGTTTTCTGCGCGTCGGCGACCGCGTGTTCCTCACTTATTCCACGACGGGCCGGGGTAACGAGCCGGTCGATGGGTCCTTGGGCCTGCTCGACATGACGCCCTATGGCCGTCGCGAGGGGTGGGAGGACAACCCCGAGGGCTGGCCCGAGGCCCCTGAGGCCGGCTCGCCGGTCGGTGGGCATGGCTCGCCGATCTGCTGGTACTGGCGCTCGGACGCCGACGGCGTCGCCACCTGGGGCCCAACCAGCCGGCCCGTGCCGCAGTGGACCCGCCCCGGCGCAACCGCCGTGGAGACCCTAGGCCGCCAGGGACATCACTAACCGAGGGGGGTCGTCGGGCTGGACTTCGCCCCCCATTCAGCACCCCGGTTCGACCGTCGAGCCAAGAATGCGCCGCCCTATCAGAGCTCTAGGTTTCGGGAGGGGCGCTAGAGGGCGTCGCGGCGTCGGAGGGCCCAGGTCAGCACCCCGACCCCGACGAGAACGGTGCCGACGAGTTTCAGCACCCCCCGCCCACTCCGGGGCGCAACCGGACCGAGCGTACTGAGGGCGTCACCCGACAAAGCGGTGAGATCGGCATAGATCGACATGGCGGTGCGCCACACTGACGATGCGCGAAGACCTGTCACGAAGGTCGTGATGATCCCTTCCCATACGAACACATACGCGAGGCCGACGAGGATGGCACGTGTAAATAGATAGCCGATAGGGACAAAAACGGCCGTGTACCCGACCGCGGCGGCGGCATACAGGCGAGGGCCGGGATCGCCAGGGTCCAGGAACCGGTCGTCATACCCATAGCCAAGAATCCGACGAACCAGCCGACAACTCCGACCGCAAACGAAACCAGGGCAGCCGCAGCCCAGGCGGATGCTGCCCAGCGCCACCGGGCTATCGGTTTCACAAAGATGAAGGGCAGGGTCCCGGCGTCCCTTTCGTCTCGAAGGGTGGCCGCGCCCATGACCAGGAAGGCAATCGAAATCGTCGCCCCCGCAACGGTCGCGGTGACGAAGTGAAAAATCTCGACAATCTCCTGATCGGTCTCGTCGATACTCGATATCCAGGCGATTAACCCGGCGACCGACGACAACGCCGCCATGCCCCAGAACCGTTTACCCCGAGCAAGCTGGCGCACGAAATGATGTACAAGCCGGAGGTCGATCATCGGCCTTCTACCAGATAGCGAAATACGCTCTCGAGGGATTCATCGGCCGGAAGCACCTGGCGGACCCTGATCCTGGCGTCGCGGGCAGTCCCCGGCAGGGCCATTGCCAGAGCCCCGGCATCGGAGGTCGAGACTTCGACGGTCTGCCCGTCGATGCGGAGACCCGTCACCTTCTCGTTCCGTAAAAGAAGCGAGCCCAGATCGCGAGGCTGGTCGGTGACGATTCTTACCAGCCGCGGCTTGTCGGTCATGAGAGTCCGAAGCGACGCCACGGTTCCCTCCGCCGCCCGCCGGCCCGTCGACCATGGCGATCACCCGGTCGGCCATTCGCTCGACCTCGGCCAGCACGTGAGATGACACGATCAGCGTGTGGCCTTGGTCTCCCAGCTTTCGGAACAGATCGATGAGATGTGCGCGCTGGACCGGATTGGCCCCGTTGAGCGGCTCATCCAAGAACAGAACATCGGGGTTCCCGACCAATGCCGCGGCGACCTTGGCCCGCTGGCGCATTCCCTTGGAATAGCCCTCGAGTTTGCGGTGGCTGACATCGACGAGATCGACCTCGGCCAGCGCGGCGTCGACCGCTTTCGCCCGATCCTTCACCCGGGCGAGGCTGGCGTTGAGCTCGACGAACTGACGGGCGGTGAGATTGGCGTAGACCGCCTCGTCCTCTGGCACCATCGCTACCCGGCTGAAGATGCGATGGTCCGATCTCGGATCGACGCCAAGTATTTGCACCGTTCCCTGTGATGGGCGTTGCAGTCCGGTGAACAGGCGAAGCAACGTGGTTTTCCCGGCTCCGTTGGGACCGAGGAGACCGATGATGCCCGGTTCAAATGCCACGTTGACCTCGGACACGGCCACTTTCTGGCCAAACCATTTGGACAGACCGCGAGCCTCGACGGTGGCGGTCATGCCTGTTTCCGATATCGCCAATATGCGAACCACGCACCGATCAGGGCGACCAGGGCTATCGCCACCACCGACACCCAGGGATCGAAACCCGCTTTCTCGGGGCGGTAGAGCCCTAGTGAGACGTCGAACACCCAGTCCTGCACGAACCGGGCGTGATCGTCCAGGGCCAGCAATGCGACGAAGCGGGACCCCGGGAAGTCGGCGTCGGCGATCACACCCGCGATACCGTTGCCTGCGGTGAGGATGGCCAGATAAGCGGCAGCGGCGAATCCGGTCAGGTCGATGAGGCTCGAGAGGATGGCCAGGAGCCCGCCGTGAACGGCGAGGAAGCCGAGTGCCACGACCGGGACCTTCCAGAGAACGTCGAGATTGGCCCCGAGATAGGAGAGGAATGCGTCGCTTCAACCCAGCCCAACCGAGATGGAGCAAGATCTGGGGAACGACGTAGATCGCCCCGGCCACAGTCACATAGGCGTAGAGCTTTCCGGCCAGGTAGTCGCTGACGCGCATCGGACGGGAGAAATAGACGGACAGCACTCCTTGGGTCCGGTCAGGGACGAGTAGCTCGGGACCGGTGACGGCGATGAATAGCAACGCCACCCGCGAGTAGAGATCGAAGAGGTTGGGATAGCTGGGAAGGCCTTCAGCGATGCCCGCCGCGATAGAACCCGCCACGAAATGGAGTCCGATGATGACGGAAGCCATCACCACCCCGATGACGAGAAGGCTCCACGGCAGGATCTTCCGACGGGCCTTACGGCGCAGCCCAAGGATCCGGCGGATACCATCGCGCGCGAGGGCTCGCCGGATGGCACCGCGTCCCCGCCGTTCTCCTTCATAGGACCGGTAGCCGCGGTCGTAGATCACCGCATTGCTCATGAGTTTGGAGCTACGGTGCCTTCACGTCCACTCACGACTCACCCTTCCGAGCGATGACCAAAAATTCGTCCTCGAGGGTGAGCGAGATCGGAGCCATGCGGAAGATCCCTATGTCCAGTTTGGCGGCAGCATCGCGCAGCAGGTCGTAATCCTCATCGGCCGCGATGGTGAAGCTGAGGCGGTGGTCGGTAAGGACTGCCGCGTCGATTCCCGATGCCGTGAGACTGTTCGCCAGTGTCCTGGCATCGCCGAGGACGTCGACAACCACCACCGAAGTCAGTCCGACATTCGACACGGGCCCGGAGCGAATCAAATGGCCGCCATCGATCATCACGACCGCGTCGCAGGTCTGTTCGATGTCACCAAGCAGGTGGGACGAGAAGATGACATTGATGCCAAAGCTGCCCAGGCGGCGAATGATCTCCAGCATCTGTTCGCGACCGGTCGGATCCAGCCCGGAAGCGGGCTCGTCAAGGAGAACGAGCTCGGGGCCATGAACGATGGCCTGGGCGAGCTTGACCCGTTGCGCCATGCCGGTCGAGAAATCGCCGAGAAAGCGGAACCTCTCCTCTTCCAGCCCAACCAGGAACAAGGTTTCAGAGGCGCGGCGCCTGGCATCGGCGGTGAGTCCTGCCATTTCGGCGGTATAAGCGACGAAGTCGGCCGCGGTTTGGTCCTTGGGCAGGCAGTTGTTCTCTGGCATGTAGCCCACCTGGGCTCGCACCGCCAGCGGATCAGCAATGGCGTCATGGCCGAGCACGCTGACTTTTCCGCTGGTCGGGTGAACCAGACCCAGGAGGATCCTCAGGAACGTCGTTTTGCCGGCTCCGTTGGCACCTACCAAACCGGTGACGCCCGCTTCGATGACGAGGTTGAAGTCTCGAAGGGCGACGACCTCGGAGTTGTAGACGTGCGTGAGCGATTCGGTGATGACAACGGGCGCCACTGGACTGAAATCCTGTCAGATGGGAGTCACTGGGGGAATCGGGGACGTCCTTATCCGGTCCCTGAGGGTATCAGTGTCGGAGCTGCCACAACATTCTCGAGCCAGCCTGACCTGATTGTCCCTAGTTGTCTCCGCAGGATGGGTCAATGCAACTGTCGCTCCCAGTTTTTGGGCACACGACCTCTTGGACCCGGTACGGGCTGGTCGAGGGGGTGGTGGGAAGGGGGAGCCAATGCGGGGCCCGAGCCGTAACGTTTGCTTGCGTAGTCCCAGAACCAATCCTCACCAGGTTCGTAACTTCGCACGATCGGATGCCCTGCATCGGCCGCGTGATAACTGGCGTGCTGAGAGGGCGACGAGTCGCAACAGCCGACGTGCCGACAGTGGGCGCAGCGACGAAGGTGAAACGACCAGCCGCCGGAATCAAGGCATTGGACACAGCCTGGGCCGCTTGGCGGAACCGCGGGATCGATCGGGACCTGTTCTGCCATGGTTCAGCCCGCCTGCGCTTGACCTTCTCGAGCGCTTGGCTAGGCGATTCCCGAACTCCGTCCTGCGTCAAAGATCGGAGGGTCCTTGTACTCGCGCTCGTAATAACTGTCCACGTCCTTCCAACGGCGCCGAGCCCACCAAGCGAACCCCACAACAGCCGCAGCTGCTACGCCAAGTCCAATCAAACCCAACATGAGAGAATCTCCTCATTTGTAACAGCGGCCTAGACGCTCGTCGCGATAGGTCCGCACTCAGCCGCTTAACATTATCCGTTCGTACAGATCCCAAACCCGCTCTATCACTCCTTTAGCTGTCGAGCGATGCTCCCGCGCCCGAGAAAGAACCATGGCCACGGCGCAACGGCCAATGCGAGAAGCAGGATGCTGCCTGTCGAGCGCCCTGCTATCAGGAGCTGCTCATCGGTTGGAAAGTGAGCGTGTGAAAACCCCCAATGAGCTATTCCCCATAGAATGCCGGCTAGTCCTCCGAGGACTAGGTGAGTGGCGCTCAACTGCTCCCAGCACACCCAGTTGCGAGGCGCTTGTACCAATCGCACGATACAAACCCACCTCTGATCTGCGAGTCCACACAACAATCCAGATGGTGAGTGCCAAGAGGATTGCGACAATCCACCAGGCTCGCGCGTTGGGTCGGGTTGCTAGTTCTTGATTGGGATCTCGCGCAAAGGAGTCCAAAGCGATGAGGCTACGAACGTTCAGGGAGTCGCCTTCGTCGGCAAACCTCAACCTCACAAGATCCTCTCTTGCAGAGTCCGCTCCTGAGGCATCCCGCGATTGTCTGGCAGGTCGTGATCCGTGATTTGCCGAAGCTGGAAACCCAGATCGGTCTGATCATCGAAAGCCTCGCCTAGGAGCCGTCAAACTCCCTTACCCGTTTTGACTGCTCCGACGA
>JACCTH010000092.1 GCA_013812505.1 Acidimicrobiia bacterium
GTGTCGGAGGGGGGACTTGAACCCCCACCCCCTTTCGGGGACTAGGCCCTCAACCTAGCGCGTCTGCCATTTCCGCCACTCCGACGTGGGTGGGCCCGGAATCATATCCAGGGGGTCTACGAGAGAAGAAAAACCAAGGTCACAGTGGAGATCGCAAAAAGGACCCCCGCGGCCACCGTCATCCGGTCGAGGTTGCGCTCGACGACGGTCGAACCTCGCATGTTGGACGGACCAAAACCACCACCGAACATCTCGCCGACCCCACCGCCGCGACCAGCGTGGAGAAGGATGAGAACGATCATCGCCACCGAGAAGATGACATGAAAGACGACAACGACCACAGTTAATGCCTGCATGAAATAAGACCCTTTGGGGGGAATCGAGGCCAATATTACTCGAAGGCGACGCGCTATCCGGCTTGGCGAGCGACTGCTGCAGCGGCGGCTGCCACCGCTTCGGCATCGCCGAGGAAGCGGCTTTCCACCCGGGCCATCATGTCGTCGAGCTCGTAGACCAGCGGCACCCCGGTGGGGAGATTGAGGTCCACCACTTCCTCGTCGCTGAGCCCGTCGAGATGCTTGACCAGAGCCCGCAGAGAATTGCCGTGGGCCACGATCAACGGCTGGCGCCCTTCCACGACGTCGGGCACGATCCGGTCGTACCAATACGGCAGCATCCGCTTGACGACGTCCTTCAGACACTCGGTGGCGGGCAGCAATTCCGGAGGGAGCGCGGCGTAGCGCGGATCATTCCGCGGGTGGCGAGGATCATCAGGATCAAGAGGGTCCGGCGCCACCGAGTAGCTTCGCCGCCAGATCTGCACCTGCTCGGGTCCGTGGCGCTCGGAAGTCTCCTTCTTATTGAGGCCTTGTAGCGCGCCGTAGTGACGTTCGTTGAGCCGCCAGTGGCGAGTGACCGGAAGCCAGGAGAGCCCCATCTCTTCCAGGGCAATTTCGGCCGTTTTGATCGAGCGGACGAGCACCGAGGTGTGCACCACCCCGAAGGTGAGCTTTTCGGCCATCATCAGCCGGCCCGCCTGGCGGGCTTCTTCTATCCCCAGCTCGGTCAAAGGAACGTCGGTCCAGCCGCTGAACCGGTTCTCGAGGTTCCAGGTCGACTGGCCGTGGCGGATGAGGACCAGTTTGAAACTCATCCCCAATACCTGCAAACGGCGGCGAAGGTGTCGGGGTCGAGGGAGGCGCCGCCCACCAAGGCGCCGTCAATGTGGCGTTTGGCCATGAGGCCTTTGATATTGCCGGCGTTCACGGAGCCGCCGTAGAGAATTCGAATCTGCGCCCCGGTCTCGTCGCCGCCCAAGTTTGTGATCGTCTCCCGGATGAGCTGGCAGACCGCGCCGGCATCGTCGGCGCTGGCGTTGCGTCCGGTGCCGATCGCCCAGACCGGTTCGTAGGCGATGGCGAAACCAGCCAGCTCGGATGGGTCCACACCGCTCAACCCGCCCTTCAGTTGGCCGACCACGATTGCTTCGGTCTCTTCAGCTTCGCGCTGTTCGAGGGTCTCGCCGACACAAACCACGGGAGTCATCGCCGCCGCCAGCACGGCCTTCACCCGACGGTTGACCGTGGCGTCGGTCTCGCCGAAATACTGTCGTCGCTCGGAGTGGCCGCAGATCACGTAGCGAACCCCGAGTTTGGCCAGCATCGGTGCGCTCACCTCGCCTGTGAAAGCTCCCTTCTCTTCCCAATGGGCGTTCTGGGCTCCCAGTTGAACATCGAGACGGTCGGTTTCGATCAGGATCTGCACCGATCGAAGGGCGGTAAAGGGTGGGCACACCACGACGTCGATCCGGTCGTAGTCGTCCTCGCTGAGACGGAAGGAGAGTTTCTGGGTCATCTGGATCGCCTCGAGATGATTGGCATTCATCTTCCAGTTCCCCACCATCAGATTCTTTTTGGGCAGCTTCCGCTTGTCAACCATCGGCCCACCTCTTGAGGACCTCCACCCCCGGCAAAGCTTTTCCTTCCAGGAGCTCGAGCCCTGCCCCACCTCCGGTCGACAGGTGGGACACCTGGTCGTCGAGCCCTAGGAGCGCGAGCGCCGCGGCTGAATCTCCGCCGCCCACCACCGTGTACCCATTGGACGCCGCCAGCGCCTGACCGACCTTTTCGGTGCCGCTTCGGAACGGCTCCCATTCGAACACGCCCATCGGGCCATTCCAGAACACCGAAGCTGCTCCCTTGATCACCTCGCCAAAACTCTGCGCAGTAGCGGGGCCGATGTCGAGGCCGAGCCAGCCTTCGGGGATGTCGTCGACGGGCACGACTCGGTGTTCGGCGCCTTCGGCAAAAGCCGAAGCGGCCACGAGGTCGGTGGGTAATGCGATCTTGCCGCCGTCGGACCCGTCCAGCAGCGCCTTGACCGCGTCGACGTGGTCGTCCTCGACCATCGACTTCCCCACCGACACTCCCCGCGCTTTCAGCAACGTGAAGCACATCCCGCCCCCAATCACCATCGAATCCACCTTGGGCAGCAGGTTCTCGATCACCCCCAGCTTGTCGGAAACCTTGGCGCCGCCCAGGACAACGACGTAGGGCCGCTCGGGCGTTTCGAGCAGACGTCCGAGAGCTTCGACCTCCTTGACGAGGAGCGGGCCCGCCGCCGACCGGATGCGCTCGGCGACGCCCACCGTCGAAGCATGGGCGCGATGCACTGAGCCGAAGGCGTCCTCGACAAACAGCTCGGCCAGCTGCGACAAGGCGAACGCGAGGTTCGGGTCGTTCTTCGTCTCCCCCGGCTCGAAACGAGTGTTCTCCAACACGACCACGTCGCCCGCCACCATGTCGGCGACGATCCGTTCCACCCCGGGACCGACCACATCCGGCGCTTGCCGAGCGCCAAACCCACCCAGCTCGGACAGCTGCTTGGTGACGGGCGCCAATGAGAACTCCGCCTCTCGAGCTTTGGGCCGGCCCAGATGCGAGCAAACGATCACTTTCGCCCGCTTTTCGCGCAGGATTTGGATCGTCCCGAGCGCGGCCTCGAGGCGAAAGTCGTCGGTGATCTCGTCGCCCTCCATAGGCACGTTGAGATCCGATCTCACCAGAACTCGCCGCCCCGCCAGCTCGAGATCATCGATCGTAAGAAAGGCAGGCATCGACGTTTGACGATAGTTTCTGGCCCTAGGAGGGTCGGTGCAGCATTCGTGTCAAAGCCGCGGGATCGTGTTCTGGCCACTCGGCGGTAGTCGACGCCAGGTTGGCGGTGACTACGTCCCATCCCCACACCAAGGCGTCGCCCGGCTCGATGGTGACCAACGTGTGGTCGGGCGGAACGTTGAGGTCGCCGTCGTGCGCGACGATCATGCCGGGTCCACCGATCCCGGCCAGCGAGGCCAGCACCCGGACATGGTCGGCGCCGCTCATCTCCAACGTCTCCCCGTCCTGGTCGATCAGGTTGAGGATGAAATACTTGCGGGCCATCGACTCCTGCCACGCCTCGGCAATGCTGGGAACAAGAAGCACAGCGATCAACGAGGTGTAGAGGCTGCCGGGGCCCAAGATCAATTGGTCAGCGGCTTTGATGGCCTCGATCGCTTTCGAGTTAGGGGTGAGGTCTTCGGGTCCGAGCGACATCGTCTCGATCTTCCGCGCCTTGGTGATTGCAGCTTGGCCGAGGACCTCCTGACCATCGGCCACAGCCCGCAGGACCGCCGGTTCGTTCGCCGCTGGCACCACTCGGCCGACGATGTCGAGGATGCGGCCGGCGACATCGACGGCGGTGGCGAAGTCGCCGGTGATCTCGGTCAGAGCGGCCAGGAGAAGGTTGCCAAGCGAATGGTCCTCGATGTCACCCCCGCTGAAACGATGAGCGAACAGCTCGGCCCAAATCGTGCCCTCAGGGGCGAGCGCCAGCAAGCACCGTCGGATATCACCGGGGGGTGGCACCCCCAAGCCGCTCGTGAGCCGCCCCGACGAACCCCCATCGTCGGCAACGGCGACGATGGCGGTGATCTCGGAGGCATAGGCTTGCACCGCCTTCAGGGTGACCGCCAACCCGTGGCCGCCGCCGAGAGCTACCACCTTGGGACCGGCCAGTCCGGTGTCGATCAACTCGCGCTGGGGCATCGTGGCCACAACCGTCATGTGTCGACGTCCCGATGACGGACCCCGGTGGCAATCCCTTGCTCTTCGAGCCATTGGCTGAGCTCTTCCGCCAAGGCCACCGAACGGTGATGCCCCCCGGTGCAACCGATCCCGATGGCGAGATAGCTCTTGCCCTCGGCTTCGTAATGAGGGATCAAGAAAGACAACAGGTCCTTCAGCTTGGCGAGGAACTCGGTCGCCTCGGAGAAGGACATGACGTAGTCGCGCACCGGCGTATCCGTGCCGCGCAACGGACGCAGCTCGTTCACCCAGTGTGGGTTGGGGAGGAAGCGGACGTCAAACACCAGGTCAGCGTCCCGCGGCAGCCCATGTTTGTAGCCGAAGGAGGTGACTGTCACCCGCATCGGGCGCGGCGCGGTCGACTCGGCGAAGAGCCCTTCGAGCTGGCGGCGGAACTGATGAACGTTGAGATCGGTCGTGTCGAGGACGACGTCGGCCGATTCCTTCAGCTCCGAGAGCATCAAGCGTTCGGCGCTGATGGCCTCGATCAGACTCTCCCGCTGCAACGGGTGGGGCCGGCGGTTCTCTTCGTACCGTTGGACCAAGTTGGCATCTTCGGCGTCGAGGAAAAGCACTCGGGTGTGGATTCCCTGTCGTTCGAGCTCGTTGAGCGCCATTAGCAACGGCTCCAACGTTTCCCCCAACCGACTGTCGATCACCACCGCGAGCCGCCGGCGCCGCTCCGGCACCTCGTGGTGCGCGATCGCGCGAGCGATGAGCTGTGGAGGAAGGTTGTCGATGACCGAATAGCCGAGATCCTCGAGCACCTTGGCGGCCGAGGAGCGGCCCGCCCCGGACATACCCGATACCACCAGGACCTCGGGTCGAGGCTGGCTGTGGGAGGAGTCGTCGTGGTCGGCTATGTCAACTCCGCAGCGAAGAGTACAGCTCGGCGGCCACCGCTTCCGGGAGCACTTCTTTCAATTCGTCTCGAGAGGCGGCGCGGATCTGTTTGAGAGATCCAAACCGCTTCAGCAGCGCCTTCTTGCGGGTCGGGCCGATCCCTTCCACCGTATCGAGCGAGGAATCAATCATCCGCTTGGAGCGCAGGTTGCGGTGATAGGTGATGGCAAACCGATGAGCCTCATCCCTCACCGTTTGCAGCAGATAGAGCGCCTCCTCGTCCCGGGGGATGCGGATCGGCTCTGGCTGGCCGGGCAGATAGACCTCTTCCATCCTTTTGGCCAACCCGGCGACTGGGATCTGGAGGTCAAGCTCGGCCAACACTTTCGAAGCTCGCCCAAGTTGCCCGGGTCCGCCATCGACCAGCACCAACGAAGGCGGGTAGCTGAATTTGCCTTGCTCGGCCGGGGTCTTCCGCTGCTCGCGCAGATACGCCGTGAACCGGCGCCGCACGGTCTCCTCCATCGCGGCGAAGTCGTCTTGTCCCTCCACCGTCTTGATCCGGAACCGCCGATACTCCGAGCGTTTAGGCAGGCCATCTTCGAGCACCACCATCGAGGCGACCGTGTTGGTGCCTTGCAAGGTGGAAACGTCAAACGCTTCGATGCGGAGCGGGGCCTCCGGCAGATCGAGCGTCTCCTGCAAGCTCCGCAACGCCTTGGCCCGAGCGTTGTGATCCGACTGCCGCCGCAGTCGATGGCGGGCGAATGCCTCCCGCGCGTTGGTGGTGGCCGTCTCCATGAGCCGCCGTTTCGATCCCCGTTGCGGCACCCGCAGCGACACCCGCCCTCCCCGCCGCTCCCCCAGCCACGCCTCCCAAACCTCGGCGTCCTCGGGCATCGTCGCCACAAAAAGTTCGCGGGGCGGTTGCTCGTCGCCGTAGAGCTCTCGCAAGAGATTGGCCACCAAACCACCTTCGCTGACGTCTTCGACCCGGTCGATGATGGAGCCCAGCCGTCCCACTACCCGACCCGAGCGGACATAAAGCACCTGCACCGAAGTCTCAAGATCGTCGCCGTAGGTGGCGATCACATCGAGGTTCTCTCGGCGGTCGGTAACAACTTCCTGGCGCTCGGAAGCGCGCTCGACATCACGAAGACGGTCGCGATAACGCGCCGCCATCTCGTATTCCTGGCGCCCGGATACATCGAGCATCCTCTGGCGGATCTCCCCAGTTATCTGGTCGGTGTTGCCGCGGAGGAAACCGGCCAACCCATCGACCAGCTCGTCGTAGACCTCGTGAGTTACCTCCCCCACACAAGGCCCGGTGCATTTCTCGATGTGAAAGAGCAGACAGGGCCGGCCCTGCGCCCGTTGCCGTTTGAAAAGGGCATCGGTGCAGGTCCTGATCGGAAAGGTGCGGAGCAGAAGATCGAGGGTCGACCGGATCGCATAGGCATGGGCAAACGGACCGAAGTACTCGACTCCTTTGCGCTTGGCGCCTCGCATAACTCGCGCCCGCGGCCACTCGTCGGAGCGGGTGATCGCCAAATACGGGTAGGACTTGTCGTCGACCAGGCGGATGTTGAACCGAGGTCGATGGGTCTTGATCAGCGAGAACTCGAGCATGAGCGCCGCCACCTCGGAGTCGGTGACGATCCACTCGAGAGAGTCGGCCGACTCCACCATGGCTCGGGTCCGTTCCCCCAGCTCGCGGGCGAAGTAGTGGGAAGTCCGTTTGCGGATCGACAAAGCCTTGCCGACATAAATCACTCGCCCATGGGCGTCTTTGAACATATACGCACCGGGGGCGTCGGGGACTTCACCAGCCGGAGGGCGGATCACCCGACAAGG
>JACCTH010000100.1 GCA_013812505.1 Acidimicrobiia bacterium
ACGACGGCGGCGTTGAATGTCGAGCCGTCGGCCAGCACCCCGGTCACTTTGTTGCCCACCTGCAGAACGCTGTCGATCTGGTTGATGCTGTGAAGATCAACGCCGGCCTGGCTGACCAACCCCCGAAAGAACTGATCGACGATGAAGGGTTCGGGGCAGAGGGAGTCATCGACGAAATAGCAATCCCCGGTTTCACCGGTTGGGTAGATCGCCTGCACAAAGCTGGCGAGTTCGCCATAGATCCCCGATCGCCGGAGCACGGCGTGATTGCTGCCCTCGTCCATCGTCGAAACGCCGGCCGATCCGGCCTGGCCTCCCAGAAAGGCGTATTCGCTCAACAACGCGACGGTGGCGCCGAGCCGAGCCGCGGTAACCGCAGCCCCGATGCCTCCCAAGCCATCACCGACGACGACGACGTCATAGTCAAAGGCCTGAGGTGGAGGGATTCCGATCGTTGTCGGTGGGGAACCCGAGGTTGGAGTCGTGGGACCAGGGATGATCGTCGTCGACGTCGTCGGGCCGACCTCGGTCGTCGTGGTGCCAATATCCGTGGTCTCGGTAGTCGAGGTTGTGGACGTCGGGGGAGGCTCCGGCCAGAAAACGATCGCAGTAATCACTAACAGAATGAGGACTGCGGCCCCAACCAGGATGTAAGGGAGACGCGGGTCACGGCCGCGTTGTGGTGGAGGCGCAGTCACGTGCGATCGATGCTATGCGCCGAGGCCGATTATCCAGGCTCGGGTCGATGTCCCTCAAACAGCCAGTTCCCGACTTCGTAGGAAACGCGCAGCGAAGTTCCGACGAGCTCTCGTTCGGCCGGATCGGAGAGGCCTCGATAGCGCGCCAGGCGGTTGTTGACCTCTGCGAGATACGAGGCGAGCCGCTCTTGGATCTCCGCCATGAGCTCAGGAGGTTTGTCGGCGTGCACCATCGACCACTCCTCCGACGCGGACTGCAACGCCGATACCTCCTCCGCCAATAGCTCCACCGTCGCCGGGTCAGCATGGGGGACTGCGAGCATGCGCAACATGATGCCGACCCGTGAGAAGGCGGCCAGGTAGTAGTCGACGGTGCCGTAGAAGTAGGTGTCGTATGCCGTCGCATCAGGGAAGAAGGCCTGGTGCAATCGGCGGGCATCCTCGAAATCGAGCAAGGTGATGCCGGGAATCTTGTAGTGCCCGTCGCTGCGGACGTACTTCACCGCGTTGCCGTTGGGAATCTCGAGAAACACGCGTCCGCTCCGAGCCAGCATCGCCGCCAGGTTCCCGACCGCCGCCTCAACATTGGTGACGTGTTCGAGCACGTCGTTGCAGATGATCACGTCAAAGCGGCCCAAACGAGCGGGCACCGCGGGGTCGATGAGATCGACCTGCTCCAAGCGAGCCTCCACGTCGTAGTCAGAAAGCAGCAGGGGGGCGAGCTCGACCACCCGGGGATTCGTGTCGATTCCGACCACCTCGCGAGCCCCAGCCCGTCCCGCGGCCACCATGAAGCCTCCGTACCCGCAGCCAACGTCGAGGACTCGTTTTCCTTTGAGGGCGTAGGTGCCGCCCAGCATGCCTACCGCGGTGAACCCGCGCTCGGCGGCAGTGAGGGTGAAATCGGCCCACATCTTTTGGGTCTCGGGGAGCGACGCGCTGTCCTCCACGCCATAGTGCGCCAGCACCGCCCTTCGAAAGCTGTCGCCCTGGGGAGGACCGCCAATCACCGGTGAAGGGGTTCTGAACCGGGCGACCTGCTTTTGTGCTCGCCATTTCACCCCGTGCACCATGCGGCGGGGGTCGAGCCACTTGCTACGGGTCATTGGAGCGATCGTATCTAGCCTCTCACTCCGTCGATGTCCCTGCCTGTTTATGACTCCGCGCTTCCTCGACGTCCCTTAGTAACTGAGTTCCAGAATCTGTGGACCCATCGAGGACTCTTGCGGTTGTTGGTCAATCGCGAGCTGTCGGTCCGTTACAAACGTTCCAGCCTCGGGGTTTGGTGGACGCTTCTCAACCCGCTCCTCACCACCGCGATCATGTGGGTGGTCTTCGCACAGATCTTCCAGGATCGGTTCGGGGCTACGGGCGACGAACCCTACGTTGTCTATCTGCTGGCCGGGGTCCTCTTCTTTGCCTTCTTCAGCCAGGGACTTCTTGCGACTGGTTCGGCGATCACCGGGTCGGCCAGCATCCTCACCAAGGTTTACGTGCCGGCGGAAGTTTTCTCGTTCGCCACCGCGTTGGCCGGTGTCGCCAACTTTGCGATCAGCCTGGCACCCTTGCTCGTCGTCCAATTGATCGCAGGAGTGGGGATTCCGTGGACGATCCTGCTCTCACCCGTCCCGGTAGTGGCAATGCTGGCCCTCGTCACCGGGCTGGGAATGCTGGTGGCCGCCGCCGCCGTCCGTTTTTACGACGTCATCGAGCTCACCCGGGTGTTGGTGATCCTCCTCACCTACGCCACCCCGGTCTTCTACCCGATCTCGATCATTCCCGAGCGCTTCCTGAGCTTCGTCTACGCCAACCCGCTTTTCAGCTACCTCGAGGTTTTCCGCTCGCTGTTCTATCGCGGCGAGATCCCTCCGCTCTGGCAGTGGGCGATGGTCGTGGGCTCGGCCCTGGTGGCGTTGGGCCTCGGGGTGTGGGCCTTCTCGCGCTCCTGGCGCAACCTGGTGTCCTCGCTGTGACCCATTCCGGAGAGACACTCATCGAAGTGATGTCGGTTGGCCTCTC
>JACCTH010000115.1 GCA_013812505.1 Acidimicrobiia bacterium
CGGCACCCCCAACCTGAGCCCCGCCGAGCACACCGTGATCCCCGATCGTCTCGAGGCCGGCACCTATGCCATCGCCGGCGCCATCACCGGCGGCGACGTCACGGTCACCGGCTGCAGCCCCACTCTCCTCCGCATGGAGTTGAGCAAGCTCGAGGACGCCGGTTGCCAAGTGCGCAAAGGCGAGGACTGGTTGCGCATCGAAGGGCCGGAGCGTCCTCAGCCAATCGACTTCGTGACTTTGCCCTACCCTGGCTTCCACACCGATCTCCACCCGCAGATGGTGGCGCTGTTGACGGTGGCGAGCGGAACTTCGATCGTTACCGAGAACCTCTACGACTCGCGCTTTCGGTACGTCGGGGAGCTCGCTCGGATGGGGGCTGACATCTCGATCGAGTCCCAGCACGCCGTCATCAGAGGAAAGCGGGAATTGTCGGGCTGTCCCGTCCTCGCCCCGGACATTCGCGCCGGGGCAGCGTTGGTGCTGGCCGGATTGCGGGCCGAAGGGACCACCGTCGTCGGCGACGTCTATCACATTGACCGCGGTTACAACGGCCTCGTGGACAAACTACGCGCCATGGGAGCCGCAATCGCTCGCTCGGATTAGATCCCTCGCCGCCGTCGCGTTGTCGTTGACGATGACGACCGCAGGGTCCCTGGACCCAATCGAGCAGGAGCCAGTCGCGGCCAGCTCGATCGTCATCACGACCGAGCCCGGTCAACTCGTGGCCCTCGGCGACTATCTGTTCGCCGGTCCTCTCGTCATCCGCTACGGGCCGGATGGCCTGGCTGTCACGGAAACGTTGGACACCGAGGCCTATCTATTGGGGATCAGAGAGGTTCCCTTCGATTGGCCGATCGAAGCATTGAAGACGCAGGCGGTCGCCGCACGAACCTATCTCGCCTTCACCCTCGCCCAGGGGCGGACCAGCACCGGACGAACCTATGACTATGACATATGCGCCACCACCGCGTGTCAGGTCTATGCCGGTCGCCGCGGGCTGCAATCCGAAGAAGGCCAGCGCTGGCAGGCGGCGGTGGCGGCGACTGCGGGCGAAATCCTTCTCTACAACGGTGCCCCGGCCCAGGCGCTTTACAGCTCGACGGCCGGCACCAGGACGCGTGAGTCGGAGGACATCTTCCCGGGCCTCAACCCTCCCTACCTCGGCGCGGTCGATTCGCCGGGGGAAGACTCGCCCTACGTCGATTGGAGCTTTGCGATCACCGAGCAGGAGATGGAAACTCTGCTCGCCACCCAAGAGATCCTCGCCGGTCCATTGCATTCGATCAGCGTGTCGACCACCCCCGATGGCGGCGGACCCTGGCAGGTGGTGGTTCGTAGCGGCACTTCCGTCGCCAGCTTTGGGACCTACCAATTTCGGAGCGAAATCAACCGAGCGGCGGCAGCAGCCATGCCCGACCGGCTGCCGGCGCAACGGCCCGATGGCCGGCGCTATCCCCAAACCGTTTTGTCCGGCACCTATCAAATCACCGAGCGTTCAGTGGTGGTCGAACACGAGGGTTATCGAGAGCTCGCCCGCGAGTTCGTCTTCAACGGGCATGGTTGGGGGCATCAAGTAGGGATGAGCCAATTCGGGGCGAAGGCGATGGCCGACCGGGGTTCGGCCTATCCCGCGATCCTCGCCCACTACTACGGGGGCTTAACTCCATCTCCGGCCGGCGCCTGGCTCCCAGAGCAGATCACCGTTGGCCTTCAAGTCGGGGTGGAAGAGGTAACGGTCCTCGCCCCAACCGGGGCCACGGTCAGCGCCGACGGAGTCGAGCTTGCCGCTGGGGTGGCGGTTTGGCGGTTTGCCGCCGACGCCGGCGGGATCACTACCTCGATTCCGTCCGGAATTGGGACCGGCCCCCAAGTCTGGGCCCGGATGCCCTACCGCCCCGACGGGTATCACCTCGCCTATCACCTGACCGCGCCCGCCGAGGTGACCATCTCGGGAACGCTCAACGGTCAGGCCCTCGAGCCACTGAGCCTGGGGCTAATCGAGGCCGGCTTCTATGACCACCTGCTCCGGGAGGTCTTCGCCGATCTAGCGCCGGGGGTGCTCAAAGTGAGAATCTCCGCAACCAGCCCTTACGGCGACTACACAACGGGGGTCGTGCTGGTGCCAGAGCGACGCTGACGCTTTGGAATGATCTCACGCTCTCAGTAGTTTTCCTTAGAGCAAATGAGCGACACCATCACCCCTGAAGCGACTTCGACCGAGACCCTCCCCACCGAGGTCGACCTTGAGAAACTGCAAGAGACCCTCGAGTACATCCGGCCCGCCATCCAGATGGACGGCGGCGACCTCGTCCTCATGGGGGTCGAGGACGGCACGGTCAACCTGCAAATGGTCGGCGCCTGCGGTGGTTGCCCGATGTCGATGATGACCCTCAAAGCGGGGATCGAACGAATTCTCATGGAACGAGTCCCGGGCGTGGTGGCGGTCAACGCCAGCTAGTCGGTCTTAGCCTGCCGCTCGTGTCTTCATCGCGGCGTCAACTGGCCCGCCAGATTTCTGAGCTGATCGAGCGACCGCGGACGGAGGCGGTCAAAGCCTCGAGGCCGCAAGTGATCGGCATCACCGGGCCACCCGGCGCCGGCAAGAGCACGTTGGTCGATCAGATGATCCGCGCCCTGCGGCGCGCCGATCAGCGGCCCGGGGTGATTCTCGTGGACCCGTCGAGTCCTTTGACGGGTGGGGCACTGCTCGGTGACCGAATCAGGATGCAAGAGCACTCTTCCGACGAGCACGTCTTCATCCGCTCGCTCGCCACCAGAGGTCGATTGGGCGGTCTGGCGGACGGCATCGACGGGGTATTGGGTTTGTTGGGCGAGGTGGGTTTTGCGCCGCTACTGATCGAGACAGTCGGCGTTGGTCAGTCGGAAGTCGAAGTTGCCCAGATTGCCGACACGGTTGTGCTCGTGCTCTATCCCGGATGGGGCGACGAAGTCCAGACTGCCAAGGCCGGGCTGCTCGAAGTTGCCGACATCTTCTTCGTCAACAAGGCCGATCAAGGCGATGCCGGTCCCCTGATAGGTCAGATCGAGGCGATGCTGGCTTTGTCCTCCCGCGATTGGAAGCCGCCGGTCATCGGCGGTTCGGCTTTAACCGGCGTCGGAATCGAAGCCCTTCTCAGCGCAATCTCTGCTCACGTCAACTATCTGGCGGACGCCGATCGCTAAACGTCGGCCTTGGTGCTCTCGAGCTCGGCTTGGGCGGCGGCGAGCCGCGCCACTTTGATCCGCGGTGTGCTGCACGACACATAGTCGAGTCCGACTTCCTTGCAGAACGCGATCGAGGCAGGGTCGCCACCGTGCTCTCCGCAGACTCCGACCACCAGCGAGGCGTTGGCCTCCTTCCCCTCCCTGGTGGCGAACCGAACCAATCGTCCGACACCGTCGCGATCAAGCGTTTGGAAGGGGTTGCTCTCTAGGATCCCATCCTCCAGGTAACGGCTGAGGAACCGGGCCTCGGCATCGTCGCGGGAAAGGCCGTAGGTCATCTGGGTGAGGTCATTCGTTCCGAACGAGAAGAAGTCGGCCGTCGCGGCCAGCTCTCTCGCGACGAGGGCGGCTCTTGGCAGTTCGATCATTGTCCCGACCGGGACCTTGAGCTCGTGGCCGCTCGACTTGGAATAGCGTTCGATCTCTCGGGCGATCATCTCCTTCATGCGGCGAAGCTCCTCCGGAGTTCCAACCAGAGGAACCATGACTTCGAGATGGGGGTCACCCCCAGCATCGATGCGGCGGACGACTGCTTCGAGGGCGGCTTCGACCTGCATCCGGTAAAGGTCGGGTTCGACCAGGCCCAGGCGCACCCCTCGCAGACCCATCATCGGGTTGGCCTCTTCCCATCGCTCGACCTGCCTGGCCATTTCTTGAAGGCCGGTGATGCTCTGCTTCAGCGGTACTAGGCGGTGCATCTCTTGCTCCAGCTCCAGTCGGGAGGGGAGGAACTCGTGCAGGGGAGGGTCCAGCAGCCGGATGATCACGGGAAGCCCATCCATGGCCTCGAGCAATCCCTCGAAGTCTGCGACCTGCATCTCTTTGAGCTGCACCAAGCCGGCGCGCCGCACGGTCTCGTCTTTCGCAAGGATGATCTTCCGAACGACGGCCGTCCTTTCTCCCAAGAACATGTGCTCGGTCCGGGCCAATCCGATCCCCGCGGCGCCAGCTTGGCGAGCTTTGGCCGCGTCGGTCGGAGTGTCGGCGTTGGCTCTGACGCCCAGGGTGCGCACCTCATCGGCCCATTGCAGCAAAGTCTCGAGCTGGGGAACATCGGAGGGGGCGATCAGCGGTGACGCGCCCAGGTAGACGGAGCCAGTCGTTCCATCGATGGTGATCTCGTCGCCCTCGCTGATCGCGTGGTCGCCGATAACAGCGCGTGCTCCTCTCACGTCGACCAACAAACCTCTGGTCCCCACCACGGCGGGTTTGCCCATCCCACGGGCGACCACCGCCGCATGGCTTCCCCCACTGCCTTGCGAAGTGAGGATTCCTTTGGCCGCGACCATTCCGTGGTAGTCGTCGGGTGTGGTCTCGGGTCTGACCAAGATCACATCCTCGGAAGCGGCGTGGAGGGTCACGGCACGATCTGCGGAGAAAACGGCCTTGCCGAAAGCCGCTCCCGGGCTCGCCGCCAATCCCCGGCCTATCGGCTTCCAGTCGGCGGCCGGGTCGATTCGAGGGCGATCGAACTGCTCGAGCGTTCCGGGATCGACCCGGGTGATCGCGGTTTTCCGGTCGATGATGCCTTCGGTCGCCATCTCCACTGCGATCCGAACGGCGGCGGTGGCGGTGCGCTTGCCAGCGCGGGTTTGCAGGATGAAGAGCTCGCCTTTCTCGATGGTGAACTCGATGTCGCACATGTCATGGAAATGCCGTTCCAGCCGATCCATCACCGACAGCAACTCGGCGTGAGACTGCGGATGGAGGCGTGCGAGCTCGTCGAGGCTTGCGGCGGTCCGAATGCCGGCGACGACGTCTTCGCCCTGGGCTCGTGCCAGATAATCCCCGTAGGGCAGCTTCTCCCCGGTCGACGGGTTGCGGGTGAAGCACACCCCCGTTCCGGAATCGTCGCCCATATCCCCAAAGACCATCATTTGCACGTTCGCCGCGGTGCCGATGTCATCGGGGATGCCGTTGACCTTTCGATAGTCCTGGGCTCGGCGGTTGCTCCACGAGGAGAAGACGGCGCCGACAGCACCACGCAACTGCTCGTCCGTATTGGTTGGCAAGGCCTTGCCCGTATGAGCAAACACAATCTGTTGGAACCGCCGAGTGGCATGCTCGAGGTCGTCGGCATCCAGGTCGGAGTCATCGCTCACACTGCGGGCGATCCGCATGTCCGTCAGCACCTCTTGGAAAAGATGTTCCGGCACACCCATCACGATTTCGCCGTACATCTGGACGAACCGCCGGTAGGCGTCCCAGGCGAAATGATGATCATTCGACCATTCGGCCAACGTCTCCACGACTCCATCATTGAGTCCCAGGTTGAGGACTGTGTCCATCATTCCCGGCATCGAAAACTTGGCCCCGGACCGCACCGAGACCAGAAGCGGAATGGGACTCCCTCCGAACTCCCGGCCCGTACTCTTTTCGAGCCGGGTTATTCCTTCGTCGACTTCCTCCCACAGGCCCGGCGGCGCCTCGTTGTGCTCCATCACATACCGGCAAGCGTCGGTGGTGATCGTGAAGCCGGAGGGTACGGCCAGGCCGAGCTTGGTCATCTCGGCCAGCCCGGCGCCCTTGCCTCCCAGCAAATCGCGCATGGAGCCGTCGCCTTCGGCGAAATCGAGCACGTACCCCATCGGCGCCACAAGCTACTCCCTCTTAGAGCAGTAGGCCGAGGGCGACCAGGAGACCGAAGGCGAGGTGGACGCGTACCGTTCCGCCGAGCAGGGAGACATAGCGGCGAGGGTCGGTTCGATCGAATTGATGGAGAGGAACGATGAATATTCCGGCCGCCGCTCCGGCCGCCACCGGCGGTGGTTCCACACCGATGATCACGAGCAGCAGAGTCAAGGCCAACGCGACCCACAAGGTGGCGAAAAAGAGCCTCACTGCCGAAGGCTCCCCGATGAGTACCGCCAGAGTGCGTTTGCCGACCCGCTTGTCCGTCGGCAGGTCGCGGAGGTTGTTAGCCATGAGAATTCCAGCGGCGAGCAGGCCGATCGGGATTCCGAGCCACCACACAAACGCGGGGCACTGTCCGTCGTAGGCAAGGCGTGAGCCGGCAGTGGCGACAACGCCGAAGAACGCCAGCACGAACACTTCGCCCAAGCCGCGATAGCCGTATGGGAACGGCCCACCGACATAGGAAAGCATCGCCAATATCGAAGCCAAGCCGATCAACAAGATCACCGGGCCCACCCGCAGCGCCATAACCACCCCGCACGCCGCGGCGACCGCTACGGCAAGCACACAGGCTCGCCACACGTTCGGGGCGCTCAACCTTCCCGAGGCAACCATGCGGGGCGGGCCCAAACGGTCTTCAGGGTCGGCGCCGCGGGCAGCGTCGGAAGCGTCATTGGCAAAGTTGGCCGCGACTTGGATCGCTACCGCTCCGAGAAGCGTGAGGGGAAAAGACAGCCAATCAAATACGCCGCTTCTATGGGCGGCGGCGGCAGCGACAATCACCGGGACGAGCGCCGCCGGCAACGTCCGAGGCCGGGCTGCCGCCAGCCAGGGGTTCAAAACTGCCAGGGAAAGCGGTCGAAGTCAGGGCGCCGCTTCTCGAGAAATGCGTCGCGCCCCTCTCTCGCCTCGGGGGTGCCGTAGGCCAACCGGGTGGCCTCGCCGGCAAAGATCTGCTGGCCGATCAAACCGTCGTCGATGAGATTGAAGGCGTACTTCAACATCATTTGCGCGGTAGGCGACTTCCTGCCGATTTCGGTTGCCCACTCCAACGCCACCCGCTCGAGGTCGGCGTGGGGGATCGAGGCGTTGGCCATCCCCATCGCCAGGGCATCCTCGGCCGTGTACTCGCGGCCGAGAAAGAAGATCTCCCGCGCCCGCTTCTGTCCAACCATCCGGGCTAGATAGGCGGAGCCGAATCCTCCGTCAAAGCTGGCGACATCGGGATCGGTCTGCTTGAAAAGCGCGTGTTCGGCGCATGCCAGGGTGAGGTCGCACACCACATGCAGGGAATGGCCGCCGCCCACTGCCCAGCCGGGCACCACGGCGATCACGATCTTCGACATGAAGCGGATCAATCTCTGCACCTCGAGAATGTGAAGCCGTCCGGGCGCCTTCTCCCCTTCGTACTGATAGCCGTCAGCTCCGCGGATGCGCTGGTCTCCGCCCGAGCAGAAGGCCCAGCCGCCGTCCTTCGGCGAGGGACCGTTGCCGGTCAAGATCACCACCCCGATGTCGGGGGTCTGCCGTGCATGGTCAAGGGCGACGAACAGCTCGTCCACGGTGGTAGGCCGGAAAGCGTTTCTAACCTCGGGGCGATCGAAGGCGACGCGAACCGTGCCTTGGTCGACGGCGCGGTGATAGGTGATGTCCGTGAAGTCGAAGCCGTCGACCGGTTGCCAACGATCCGGATCGAAGTGCTCGGAGATCACGCCGTTAGCGTAAACCGCGCCTCGTGAGTGACCTCCTCGCCCAAGCTGCCGCTCGATTCGGGGCGCTGCCGTTTCTGATCTCGGACGACACGACGTTCACCTTCGCCGAGGTGGAGGCCGCGGTGGAAGAGCTGGCACGTTCGCTCGCTCCTCGCCGAAACATTGCGTTTACGCCCGCAATTGCGATCGTGTCGGTCATCGAGATTCTTGCGACCATTCGAGCGGAAAGTCGGTCAGTGTTGATTCCGCCCTCATGGCCCGTCGAGCTAGCCGCCCAATGCATTCCTACAGGCGAAGCCGACACACCAGAAGTGATCGTGTTCACCTCGGGTAGCGCAGGCCGCCCCAAAGCTGTGCGCTTGTCCGAGAAGAATTGGCAAGCAGCAGGCGTCAGTTCCACGAACTTCTATGGGTTCGGGCCTGAGGGTCGGTGGCTGTTGGTGCTCCCGCTCTTTCATGTGAGCGGGCTTTCGATCATCTTCCGCGCCCTGGTCTCCGGCGGGGCGGCGCTGCTTTCTCCCCGCCTTGAACCGGAGGCCCTGGACGAGGCCGATTTCGCTTCACTGGTTCCCGCCCAACTGCGCGACGCCGTCGAAAAACGAAGCAAACCGCCTCGCGCCGAAGTCGTCGTTGGTGGCGGAGCCTTGCCGTCGGAGTTGGTCGCCAGGGCGCAAGGGTGGACCATTCACCGCACCTACGGGATGTCCGAAACGGCTGCCGTCGTTGCGAGCGGGCCGCCGCAGACCGAATGGATGACGGCCCTGCCCGGGGTGGATATCTCAGTCGCTGATCAGGGCCTATTGCAGATCAGGGGTGCGCAGGTCAGCCCGGGATATGCGGACGATTCGGAACGAGGACCTAATGATTGGTTTGTCACTTCCGACTTCGGAAAGGTTCAAGGCGATCAGGTCGCGGTGACGGGTCGAGCTGATCGCATGATCAACACCGGCGGCGAGAAAGTCGATCCTGCCGAGGTCGAGTCGCTTCTCCTGAGTCATCCGGAGGTGGCCGATGTGTACGTCTTCGGTCAACCCGACGAACGATGGGGCGAAGCCGTGGCGGTCGTCTACACGGGTTCGGCCGCACCAAACGACTTGGCCGAGCTGGTCTCGGAACATCTCGGACCGCATGCCCGTCCTCGTCGGATCGAAAGAGTCGACGAAATCCCTCGCACCGAGCTCGGGAAGGCCAACCCATCATTCCTGCGTAAAAACCCCCGGGATTAGGAGCGCCAGGTTACGCAAGAAAGGTAGGGGAGGGACCTAGTCGATCGAGCGGCGGTTGGCCTTGCGCTGGCTTTGGCGGCGCTTGGCTTCGAGCCGGCGCTCGCGCGACGCGGCGGTGGGGCGGGTTGGGCGCCGGCGACGCGGTCGTTGCAAAGACTCATTGAGCAGGTGCCGCATTCGCTCGAGGGCGATGTCACGGTTGGTGCGCTGGCTGCGGGTCTCGTCGACGACGACGGTCACAACCCCGTCCGGCGCCCTTGAACCGAGCCGAGCCAGCATGTGACGACGGACGTTGTCCGGGACAGGCTCGAAGTTGCCGAGGTCAAAGCGAAGAATCGCTCGGGTGTTCGAGCGATTGGCGTGTTGGCCCCCCGGGCCGCCCGACGGTGCAAAAGACCAATCCAGGGCCTTCTCCGGAACGAAGTAATCACCGAACTGCACAACGGGAATTGTGCCGGAATTGGGGCGAACCTTTTGCGCTTGGCGGTCGTTATTCCGAGTGGGGCAAATTAGGGGAGCGCGGGCTCGGGTTCGGCCGGGCCGGGATCTTCAATCGAAGGGCTCGGCTCGGCCGGCTCGTTTGCGGGGGTGGCCAGCCCACGAGAAATCCGATCGATGCGGCGAGCGATCACTTCAGGGTGCTCCATCGGCAGGAAATGGTCGGCCCTTGCCACGATCTCGGACCCGGCGCGTCCGAACTGGTTGGCGACCGAACGCGCGTAGTCAGCGGGGAAAACGTCCGAGTCCGATCCAGCCATGATCAACGTTGGAACGTTGATCTCTCCGGCCCGTCCCCAGGCTCCGTGGGCAGTAGCACCTTGATAGATGTCGGACTCCGCCTCCGGTGTACAGGCGAGAATGACCCCCGCTTCGCCGTCGATCAGCCCACAGTCGATGTAGCCGTCTAGCGCCTCCGGATGCCACGTATCGAACGGAGGCTTGGAAGCAAAGTTCTCGCGCGCCGCTTGGCGCGAGTCAAAGGCTCGCTTCCTTTTCCGCACCCCACGCGACAGATCGCCCTCGGTCCTTCGGTAAGGGGGTGGGAAAATCATCGGCTCGATGAGCACGAGCGCGGAAAAGGTGTTGGGCGAAAGCAACTCGGCCATGACCAGCGCGGCGCCACCCATCGAGTGTCCGACCCCGACAATGGGATGGGCCAGATCGGCCACCTGTTTTCTTGCCCATTCCCCAAACACCCACCAATTGAGGGGAAGCGGAACCCGCGGACCGGAACCGTGGTTCGGGAAATCCCAGGTCACAGCAGCGAAACCCGGAGTGAGCGCGTCGACCACGGGCCGCCAAACCGCTCCACAAAAACCAGTCGCATGAGCAAACGCGATCGTCACCGGCACGGCAAGACCATAGAGACGGTCTCTTGTCTATCTAGGAGTAACGGGTGATGAAGCCGCGCGACCTGAATACGGAAAGCATCGCCGCGCCAAACCAGGCCGAGAGGGCAAGGAACGCCACGGTCCCGAGTGTGGCCAGGCCGAGACTGGACCAGGGGACCTCGCCACCGTCGAGGACCTGCCGAGCAGCGGCGAAAGCCAAGGTGGTGGGGAGAATCGAGGCGAACCCATGCAATGCCGCGGGCAGTGCCTCGATTGGGAAAAAAACACCGGAGACAGCCAGGACGACATAGTTGAGGCCCCAGGTGAGGATCTCCGCGCTCTGACCGTAGCGAAGGATGAGCCCAACGACGATGAGCGCCACCGCCCATCCGTTGGCGATCAACAACCCGATAATGGGGATGACCGACCAGCCAATGGCGCTGAGGTCGAAGCCGTAGAGAGCGATGGTGGCGATGGTCAGTGTCACGAGGGTCATCACCAGCTTGATCAACCCGAAGAACCCGATGCCCGCGAGATACTCGATCGGCTTGACAGAGGTTGTGAGGACGTTGAGCAGATTGCGCGTCCAGGTCTCCTCCATGAAGGCAGTCGAGCCGGTCATCTGCACCTGGGTCAGAGTCCAGAACAGCACCAGGCCGGCGAGGAGATAGGGCACGCTCGCGCGGCTCGCTTCGTTCTCTTGGGCGATGAAGTAGCCCAGCGATCCCCACAAGATCACGTCCATGAGCGGCCAGAAGGCGATCTCGAACCAGCGATGCGGCGACCGAAAGAGAATCAACCAATGTCGCTTGATGACGGCTCTGACTCGAGTGAGGTTCATCGCGGTCCCCTGAGGTCAGCGGCCACCTTCAGAAAGGCGCCTTCGAGATCGTCGACGTCAAACTGTGTTGCAATCTCGGCGGGGCTCCCGTCGGCGACAATGCGGCCGGCCGACATCAGGACCACCCGCTCACACAATGCCTCAACCTCGCGCATGTTGTGAGAGGTGACCAGCAGAGCCGTGTTGTTCCGGCGATGCAGATCGAGCAGCGACGATCGAACTCGCCCGGCGATGTCGGGGTCAAGAGAAGCGGTGGGCTCGTCGAGCACGAGCAGGCGAGGCTGATGGAGCGTCGCCTTGGCGATGCTGACCAAAGTGCGCTGCCCTGACGACAGCTCCTGGTTGCGTTGGTCGGCCAGTTCCTCGAGCCCGAACTCGGCAATCGCTCGATCCACCGATGGTTGCGGGTTTCGGATGCCTGCGAAGCCAGCGAACAACGACAGCGCCTCCCGGACAGTGAGGTTCTCGGGCAAAGGCAAATAGCCGGCGACGAAACCGACCTGTTCCATAGCCTTCGAGCGGCGGTGCGGTAGGTGGTGGCCGGCGAGGTCGATTGTGCCGCTGTCGGGCTTGATCGCCCCCAGGATCATCAGCAAAGTCGTGGTCTTGCCGGCGCCGTTCGGTCCGAGCAGCCCAACGCGATCGCCCGCGGCCAGCGTCAGGTCGAGCTGGTCGACGGCGACGCGTCCCTTGAAGGCCTTGACCAGACCCTGTGCGCGCAAGACAGCCGGAACGGGATGCATGGCCCTCATTCTGGCCATCCCATCGACCGGGCGAGGGGGAATTACCGATTGGACACATGCGTTGCCGGACCATGGCAATTCATCGTCTCAACCATGCCGTCTTGTATGTGTCCGATCTTGACCGAAGCGTTTCGTTCTATGAAGGCGTCCTCGGGTTTCGCCAAGTGATGGGATTTCCGGGGGCTGCCTTTCTCCAAGCTCCAGGTTCGAACAACGACCATGACCTCGGTCTGTTTCAGGTGCCGGGCGCCGGCCCTTCGCTGGCAGGCAGACAGACGGTCGGGCTTTATCACCTGGCCTGGGAGGTCGACACCCTGCGTTCGCTCGAAGAAGTCTCTCAGGCACTGCTTGCCGAAAACGCGCTCGTAGGGGCGACCGACCACGGCACCACCAAGGCTCTCTATGGCCGCGATCCCGATGGGATCGAGTTCGAGGTCTGCTGGTTGGTGCCGGCCGAGCACCTCGATAGCGCCGCAATCGACGCTAAGTCAAAGATGCGTCGTCTCGACTTGGCGGAGGAAATCCAGCGTTATGGCGCCGAGACATTGGGCGGGGTCGGAGTCTCGATCTCGGGGCTCATCCCCAGCCGTTGAGGGACCACCCCCCACACTGACCCGTTCTCGGAGATCAGCCTCACCTCGGCGCCGAAGATCCGAGCGATCATCTCGACGCTGAGCACCTCGGTTGGTTTCCCGCTTGCCGCGACTTTGCCACGATCAAGGAGCACCAGGCGGTCGCAATACTGCGCGGCCAAGGTGAGGTCGTGGATGGCGGACACGACAGTCAAGCCACGCTCTCGTCGTAATACATCGACCAGGCCGAGGACCGACTGCTGGTGTCCGATGTCGAGGGCGGTGGTGGGCTCGTCAAGCAGAAGTAGAGGGGCTTGCTGAGAGATTGCCCGAGCGAGGATCGCCCGCTGTTGCTCGCCGCCAGACAGGGTGGCTAGGGGGCGAGCGAGGTGCTCGTTGAGGTCGAGCACCGTCATGGCCTCGCGAGCGGCGGCCAGGTCGGCCGCACTCTCCTTCCCCAGATACGGGATGTGGGGCGTGCGGCCGAGGAGGACATAATCGGCCACAGTCATCGTGGCGGGCAATAGAGGGCGCTGCGGCACAGAGGCGATCAGACGGGCGCGTTCCCGCGAGTTGGCCAACGCTCCCAGATCGACCTCGTTGAATCTCAGCGATCCTTCAACCGGCACCTGGCCGATAAGAGCCCGCAAGAGTGTCGACTTTCCCGATCCGTTGGGACCGATCAAACCCAACCAGTGGCCGCTGTCGACATTCAAAGAGACGGCGTTAAGAATCAGATGTCCATCCAATGACACGGTGAGGCCCTCGACACGCAGGCTCATCCCTTCCTCCGCAGTAGCGAGAGAAAGAACGGAGCTCCGAAGAAGGCGGTGACCACCCCGATCGGCAGCTCCGCCGGCGCCAGAAGGGTGCGGGCGGCGAGATCGGCAGCCACCATGAATGCTGCCCCGAACAGAATCGATAAGGGGAGGGTGGAGCGATTGCTCGGCCCGGCGAGCAGCCGAACCGTGTGGGGAACGATGATCCCGACAAAGCCAATCAAGCCTGAAACGGCGACGGCGGCGGCGGTGCCGAGGGTGGCCGCGATCACCACCAGCAGACGGACGCGCCGCACCGGCACGCCCAGCGATTGGGCCTCGGAGTCACCGACGGCCAGCACATCGAGCAGCCGCCGATGGAGGAGGATGACGATCGCGCTGATCGCGATATAAGGGAGAACTAAACGCACATCGTTCCATCCCCCGCCGAGCCGGCCGAGAATCCACGAGTAGACCACTCGCAGATCGTCAGACGAGCGCTGCTGGACGAAGGTTTGCGCCGCAGTGAGGAATGAGGCGACGGCAACTCCGGCGAGGATCAGCGAAGTGTTGGCGCGATCTCCGAGCCGGTTGCCAATCGCGTACGTGAGCACCACCGCACCCGAGGCCCCCACGAACGCCGCCAATGGCACCAACGCCGCGCCGCCCGCGGCAAAAGCAAGCGTTGCCCCGAGCCCGGCTCCGGCCGCCACCCCCAGCAGATAGGGATCGACCAGCGGGTTGCGAAAGACCCCCTGATAGGCAGCTCCGCACACCGACAACGTCGCCCCGACGCATGCGCCCAGGGCAACGCGGGGGAGACGCAGCTGCCAGAGAATGTCGAGCTGACGCGAGGTGAGGGAATGATCGGCCGTGACGGCCGGAAAACGGTCAACGAGGGCGGTCAATACCTCGCCCACGGGAAGTCGCGCCGGACCCAAGGCGATGCCCGCCAAACCCGCCAAAGCGAGGGCGACGAACCCGAGCGCGAGCGGTGCCGGGCGCACGCCACGGGCTAAAGGCGGTGAGACGATCACCCAACCGGCTGCAGGGCAACCGCTTCGGCCACCGCCCGAACGAAGTCGACTACCCGCGGTCCCCACCGCGAAGCCACGTCGTCGTCGAGGGGGATCACCCGGCCGCTGGTGACCGCCGTCATACCGGCCCAGCCCGGTCGAGCGGCGAC
>JACCTH010000010.1 GCA_013812505.1 Acidimicrobiia bacterium
GCGGCTTTCTTGGTTGATTTCTTCGCCGCTTTCTTGGCGGGAGCCTTCTTGGCCGACTTCTTGGCGGCCGACTTCTTCGTTGCCATCGATCCTCACTTTCGTCGCGGACCGTCCGTCCGACGCGAAGGAAAGATAAAACACGTGGTCCGAAGTTCGTGGAATTACGAACTAGATGGTTTTGCCACTCTGGAGATAGCTTGCCCCGGTCCGAAGGTGTCACGCCAGATCGAGCTAAAGACGAGACCGAAGCCGGTGATGACTAAGAGCAATGGTGCGAGCTGGGCGACCCGTTCATAACCCGTCGAGTCAGCGATGGCGGTGCCCACCAAAGCGCCGACCGGCAGGGTCGACCAGCCGATGGTTCTCGCCGCGGAGATCACGCGCCCCAACATCATCGGCGGTGTGTAGGTCTGACGAATCGTGAACAAGGGGACGTTGACCAAAGACAGGCCGATGAACATCACAAAGAAGAGAAGCAGAGCCAACGGGCCGAAGCCCACCCGGAGAACCACGAAGAAGCTGAATCCGAAGAGCACCAAGCCGAACGTGAGGACGCGACCGAGCCCGTATCGCTTGATGACTCGGGGCGCGATAATCGCGCCCACGATGCCCCCCACCCCGAGCGACATGTAAAGCGTTCCCAACTCGGCTTCGTTGGCGCCGAGGATGTCGACGCCGAGCACCACCAGAGTCGATTCGAGGAAGCCGACCGCGGCATTGGCGGCGGCGGCGGCGATGGTCGAAGCCCGCAGCCTGGGCTCGTTCCACAAGAACCTGAGCCCGTGCCAGGCCTCGGACGCGAATCCCTTCCGTTCCTCGGCTTCGAGCCGGACCGGCACTCGGCCGATCATGAACACCGACACCGCGGAGACAAGAAAGGTGACGCCGTTCAGAAAGAATCCCGGACCGACCCCGAATGAACTGGCGAGAATTCCGGCGAGAAATGGCCCGACTACGAGAGCGACCTGCTGGCTCGTCGCAATTCGGCCGTTGGCCTGGGTGATGTGCTGGGGCGGCACGAGCGAGGGAATCACCGCGAACATGCCGTTTTGAAAGATCGAGGAGAAGCTCCCGATGACGAAGGCGAGGAGAAAGACGAGGTAGAGACCCGAAGGGGAGGGGTCGAGGGCGAGACCGCCCAGGGCAAAGAAAGCACCGGCGCGGACGAGATCGGAAACGATCATCACCGAGCGGAGAGGCAGCCGATCGAGCAACACCCCGCCGACGAGGCCGAGGAGGAGGGCGGGAACGGTCTCGAGGGAGTAGGTGACGGCGAGGCTGAAGGTCGACGCGGTCAGGGACGCCACATAGAGAGGGAGAGATACATAGGCGACGTAATCACCCACTTGGGAGATTGTTTGACCCCAAAAGAAAGCTCGGAAGCGAGGACCGAGTCCCTCGTCGAGGTGGCGACCTCGCGTAGCAAGGATCCGGTTCCCCATCGTGCGAGGTTAGGCGTGCAGCCAGGAACGATTGAGTTGTTAGCCTCGCAATATGAAAGCGGGACCCCAGGAGATTCCGGAGCTTGTACGCGAGCTGGTCGACATGTCGAAGGAGTACCTCCGCCAAGAGGCACTCGAGCCCGCGAAGAAGCTTGGCAAGCAGGCCGGTTTTGGCCTTGGCGCGGGAGCGCTGTTTGCGATCGCAGCGATACTTCTGACTTTGGGCGCCTTCGCCTCGTTCCGCCGCCTTCTCCCCGACACACCCTGGTGGGGAATCGGCGCAAGGCTTTTGACGGTCGTCCTGGCCGGCGGGGCCGCCGGGCTCATCTTCTGGAGGATGTCAAGTGACAATCAGTAAGGCTGATGTCGAGGCCAAGGCTCGCGAGATCACCCAAGTTGTCAGCGAGACGAAGGAGAACGCCCAGAACACGGCCATGGTGGCTGGCGCCGGGATCGCTCTTGTGGTTGGGCTGGCCTATTTGCTGGGCCGTCGCAAAGGCAAATCCGGCCGCGCCGTCGTCGAGGTCTACAAAGTCTGAACCGGGGGCGGCGGGCTCGGCCCCTGGCCGGCGTCGCCCAATGTGGTTCCCCTGATCACCAGGGTTTCGCCGGGTTTCACGGTTGTCTTCTTCAACACCTCCCGGCCCCGCTTGCGCCGATTGCGCCAAAACCCGAACAGCAACAAAAAGACCCCCCAAAAGAGTCCCCTCCGGTCCCCGGTCCGAAGGCTGTGCAACGTTCGATTCACGCCAGCCGACAACGGATTCACGCCCCGATCCTAAGCCTCGCCAAAATTTGTCCCCACAGGAAACCTCAAAACCAAATTCGTCCCCATAAGCACGAGCACGACACGCCATGGGACAAGTTAAGAAATCGGGTTTCGTGTGGGGACGAATTTGGATGAGACAAGGGGATTGAATTTGCTTCGGGAGCGACGCATAACGAAGGGATGAATGATTCCTACCTTCGAGTTACCACCCTGGCCGCCACCCAACATGGAGCTTTCAATCGACGGCAGGCGCTTGAGCGCGGGATGACGAGCACGATGCTTACCAAGCGGGTTCGGAATGGTTCACTGACGAGACCCTACGAGGGCACCTTCGTCATCGCTGGATCAGCAGCGACATGGGAACGTGCGGTAGCGGTTGCGGTACTGAGCTCTGGCCCCAGTGCCGTCGCGTCCCACGCCACTGCACTCCACCTTCACGACGTCGGCAAACGACCGAAACGCATCGAAGTTTCGATCACCACGAGCGGCTTGCCTACGCGTGGGCACACTGTTCATCGAAGCAGCGATCTAATCGCTAGCGATATCATTCTGATCGGCGGTATCCGTTCCACCACATTGGCGAGAGCGTTGGTTGATTCAGGAATTCCATGGGGCGCCGGCATAGTCGCTAGATCTCTGGAAGAGGCCATTCGTCGAGAACTGGTCACCGTGCAGGTAGTTGCAGCGGTTCTCCATCGGGTCGCACGCAAGGGCCGAAACGGCGCCGGGCCGATGCGTGACGTTCTGATCGAGCGAATGGCGCTCCTCGGACTCGCTGAAGGGCCGATGGACGAGGAATTCCTACGGATTATGAAGGCGGCTGGTGTTGACCTTCCCGAGCCCCAAGTCGAAATCCATCGGCGGGGTGGGCGGCTTATCGCCAGGGTCGATTTCGTCTATCACCAATACAAACTCGTAATCGAGCTCGACGGTGAGGCTTTTCATCCCGATCGCGACTCCTTTTGCAAGGATCGCAGGAAGCAGAATGCGCTTGTCCTTGAGGGATACCGGGTGCTGCGCTTCACCTATTTCGACCTCTTCGCGGCTCCTGAATACGTCGTGTCCCAAGTCGTAACGGCCATCGCCCAGTCTTCTCGTTGACAATTACGCTTCGGGGTTCCGATGAGAAATCAGAAGTTTGTGCAGTGGGTCACCTGGACATTGGTTGCGGCGCTTGTGTTGGGGGCAGTCGCTACCGCGTTGAGCCTGGTCTTTCGATGAAAGTCGTCTTGCGCAATCCCCGCCGGGAGATCGAGTTGACCGGCGTCAAGCGGGTCGGCGACCTTTTTCGCCGGCTTGACTTGGTCTCCGAGTCCTATCTGCCGATTAGGGCCGGGGAGCTTTGCACGATCGAGGACGCGGTCGACGACGAGGACGTAATTGAGCTCCGTCCGGTCATCTCGGGCGGCTAAACGATGAAGTGCCGCGTCTGTCGGCAGCGAGCGGTGATCCAGGTAAAGCGTCACCACGCCAACTTCTGTAAAGACCATTTCATCGAGCACATCCACCGCCAGGTGGCGAAGACGATTGATGAGTACAAGATGTTCGACGCCGCTGATCGATTATTGCTCGGTGTCTCCGGTGGCAAGGACAGCCTCGCCCTATGGAACATTCTCAACGAGCTCGGCTACGCGGTTGATGGCGTGTACCTCCATTTGGGGATCGGCGATTACTCCTCTGAAAGCCTGAATCTGTCGACCAACTTCGCCGAGGCACGCGGGCTGAAGCTCCAGGTATCCGATTTGCCGGCAGAGTTTGGGTTCTCGGTGCCGGAGGCCGCCGCTGCCAGCCGGCGCGCTCCTTGCTCGGCCTGCGGCCTCTCGAAGCGATACATCCTGAACCAGATCGCCGACGAGCTGAGTTACGACGTGCTCGTCATGGGCCACAACCTCGATGATGAGGCCGCCACCCTTTTCTCCAACGTTTTGCGATGGAACGCTGAGTACCTTGCCCGGCAGCGCCCTGTCCTCCCTGCCACCAATGAAGGGTTCGCCCGCAAAGTCAAGCCTCTGATCAGAGTTGCCGAAAGGGAGACCGCCGCCTACGCGGTGCTCCAAGGAATCGATTACGAAGTCGACGAGTGCCCGATGGCCGCGGGCAACACCATCAACCGCTACAAGGAATGGCTTAACCGGTTGGAAGAGGACTCGCCAGGGGTCAAGGCCGGTTTTCTCTTCGGGTTCCTCGAGCGCGGTGTGGAGCATTTTCCCAATGCCGATCGTCCGACTCTCGACTCGTGCCGCTTCTGCGGCCAGCCAACCACCAGCGATGTGTGCGCATTCTGCCGTTTGCAAGCGGTGACTCTTCGAGCATGAAGTTCGAAGCCAACGACAACGTCCTCCTCATCGATGGCAAAGGCCGTCGCTATTTGGTCCGCCTCCAAGCCGGCAACCAGTTCCACTACCACCACGGGATCGTCGAGCACGATGCTTTGATCGGTGCCGAGCCGGGCATTCGGGTCGAGTCGACGATGGGAGGAAGTCTCTTGGTCATGCGCCCCCGGCTCAGCGACTTCATCCTCAAGATGCCCCGCGGCGCCACGGTGGTGTATCCGAAGGACATCGGCCCGATTGCGGTCTATGCCGATATCGCGCCGGGCATGACAGTCCTCGAGGCGGGGTCAGGCTCGGGCGCGCTCACCTTGGCGCTACTCCGCTTCGTCGGACCCGAGGGCCGGGTGGTGAGCGTCGAACGCCGCGAAGATCACGCCGCCCACGCTCACAAATCGATCGTTCGTTGGCTTGGCGATATCCCCCCCAATCTCGAACTGCGGGTAGGAGAAGTGGAAGACGAGTTGCCGACTGTTGAAGCGGATCGCCTCATCCTCGATCTGCCCGAGCCGTGGCATGTAGTTCCTGTCGCCGCCACCTACCTCCCGGGCGGGGCCATCTTTTGCTCATACCTTCCGACCGTCCCCCAGATCCAAACCGTCACCGATGCGCTGCGCGAATCGCGTGCATTCGGCCAAATTGAGGTATTCGAGACGATGCATCGCACGTGGACCGTCGAAGGGCGCTCGGTGCGACCCGATCACCGCATGGTCGGTCACACCGGTTTCATCACGATTGCGACTCGAATCTTGGCCGATGTCTGAAGGTCGGTCCACGATTCTCGTCCGGGTGTTCGGACAGGATGCCCCCGGCATCACCGCTGGCCTGATGGATGTGCTCAGCGCCGGCCACTGCGAGCTTTACGACGTCGAACAAGTCGTGATCCGCGACCGTCTGAGCCTCAACGTGCTGATCTCGGTCCCAGACGACCAGACAACAATCCGCGACGTCCTCTTCTACGCCACCGAGCGCCGGCTCACCGCCGATTTTGAACCGGTGGCCGACGTGCCGGCGCCGAGCCGGAACCGGTTTGCAGTATCCGTCATTGGCGCTCGAGTGACGCCCCAGGCATTTGGGGCAATCAGCCGGGCGATCGCGGAGGCGGGCGGCAACATCGATTCGATCGAGCGTCTCTCCCGCTACCCCGTGGTGAGCTATGAGCTGGCGGTGAGCGGAGGCGATCAGAACGCGATGCGCACCTCCCTGCTCGAGACCTCGGCGGTCCATGACATCGACGTCGCGGTGCAGGCCGAGGGGATCGCCCGGCGTTCGAAGCGCTTGGTGGTGATGGACGTTGACTCGACCTTGATCCAGGATGAAGTGATCGAGCTTCTGGCTGCGGCCGCTGGGAAACGTGACGAGGTCGCTGCCATAACGACCCGCGCGATGACCGGGGAGACCGACTTCACACTTGCCCTCGAACAGCGAGTCCGCTTATTGGCTGGCCTCTCCGTCAGCGTCCTCGATGAAGTGGCGGCCAAGATCCGGCTCACTCCCGGAGCTCGCACATTTGTCCGCACGCTGAAACGAATGGGCATGAAAGTCGGGATCCTGTCGGGTGGTTTTACCTGGTTCACCGACCGTCTTGCCTCCGACCTCGGGCTCGACCATTCCTATGCCAACGAGCTCGAGATCGAGGACGGGCGTCTAACCGGCAGGATCACCGGGACCATGATCGACCGCGCCCGGAAGGCGGAGATCTTGCGAGAGATCGCCGCTCGAGAGGGGATCGGGCTCGACCAGGTCGTGGCGATCGGCGATGGCGCCAACGATCTCGACATGCTGGCGGCCGCCGGCCTCGGAATCGGCTTCAACGCCAAACCGGTTGTCCGCAACGCCGCCGATAGCTCGGTGTCGGTGCCATATTTGGACGCGATCCTCTTCGTGCTCGGAATCCGCCGGGACGAAGTGGAAGCCGATGTCGCGGAAAACGGATCGCCTCCCGAAATCGTTGGCCTTCCCCCGATCTGAGCTTCGGGTCTGAGCCTTCCGGTCCGATATCAGTTGGATAAAAGGACCTCTTCGTATACTGCTTAAAGGCGGTCAATTAGAGCCAGGACATTTAGGAGTTGTCGATGAGCCCTAGTGGGAGCGACGAGACATCTGAGTTGCGCCGTCAAGTCGGCGTGCTGGAAGACGAAGTGGTCAGCCTTCGTCGGCGTTTGCAGGATGCCCCGCGTCGAGTCTTGGAGATGGAAACTCGGCTGAACGAGGCCCAGGAGAAGCTCAGCCGGGCCCTTGGCCAGAACGACCGGCTCGCCACCGTCCTCGAAGAAGCGCGTGAGCAGCTCGCCGTGCTACGAGCCGAGGTCGACAAGCTCACCTCGCCACCAAACAGCTTCGGCACCGTCACCTCGATCAACGACGACGGCACCGTCGACCTCGTCTCCGGCAACCGCAAGCTGCGCGTCGCCGCCCAGCCCAATGTCGAGGTCAAGCTCTTGCAGAAGGGCCAGGAGGTTCTTCTCAACGAGTCGTTCAGCATCATCGATGTGCGCGCTTTCGATCCCACCGGCGACGTGGTCCGGGTGCGGGAGCAGCTCGACGATGGGCGCCTCGTGGTCATCGCCCACACCGACGATGAGCGGGTCGTCAACCTGGCCGACTCGATGCAAGACGTCAAGATCCGCCCCGGCGACTTCGTCCGGGTCGATATCCGGGCCGACCTGGTTATCGAGCGCCTGGCCCGTCCCGAGGTCGAAGAGTTGGTGTTGGAGGAAATCCCCGACGTCACCTACGAACAGGTCGGTGGATTGGCCAACCAAATTGAGGAGATTCGAGACGCGGTCGAATTGCCCTACATGCATCGCGACCTCTTCCTCGAATACGGCTTGGAGGCCCCAAAGGGAATCCTGCTCTACGGCCCTCCCGGCTGTGGCAAGACGCTGATCGCCAAAGCGGTCGCCAACAGCTTGGCCAAAGCTGTGGCGGAGCGGACCGGCGAGCCCAACGCCCGCAGCTACTTCCTCAACATCAAAGGCCCCGAGCTCCTGAACAAATGGGTCGGGGAGACCGAACGCCAGATTCGTCAGATCTTCTCCCGCGCCAAGGAAAAGTCCGACGAAGGAGTTCCCGTCATCGTCTTCTTCGACGAGATGGACTCACTCTTCCGCATCCGCGGGAGCGGGATCAGCTCCGACGTGGAATCCACCATCGTGCCCCAGCTTTTGTCGGAGCTCGACGGGGTGGAGTCGCTCAAGAACGTGATCGTCATCGGTGCCTCCAACCGCGAAGACTTGATCGACCCTGCCATCCTCCGGCCGGGGCGGCTCGATGTGAAGATAAAGATCTCCCGTCCCGACACCGCCGCCGCCCGCGCGATATTCGGGATCTACCTGAACCCGGCGGTGCCGCTCGACGCCGACGAGCTCGCCGCCTGCGAAGGTGATGCCCAGCGGATGCTGAGTGAGATGATCGACTCGACGGTTGGGGCGATGTATTCCGACGGCGAAGAGAACCGATTCCTCGAGGTCACGTATGCGAGTGGTGACCGCGAGGTTCTCTATTTTCGTGATTTCTCCTCAGGGGCGATGATCGAGAACATCGTCCGCCGTGCGAAAAAGGACGCCATCAAACGGCAAATCGCCGGCGGGACCCACGGCATCCGCCGCTCCGACCTGCAAGCAGCCATCAAACAAGAGTTCCGTGAGCACGAGGACCTTCCCAACACCACCAACCCCGACGACTGGGCCAAGATCTCCGGCAAGAAGGGGGAGCGGATCGTGTATGTCCGCACCCTGATCGGTGGGGATGCCGAAAGCCGGACCATCGAAGCTGTCACCGGGGGGCAGTACCTTTAGGCCGATGGCCATTCACAAGGTGCTCGGCACTGAGACCGAGTACGGGATCACCGTCAGAGGGGCTCGCGACTTCAACCCCGCGCTCGCCTCGACCCAGCTCGTCAACTCCTATCCCGGCCGGCGAGTCCGTGTGCAATGGTCTTACGAGGAGGAGTCGCCCGGGCGAGACGCGCGCGGCTTCGGACATGAGGGCTACGGGGTCGCCGATCCCGAAAGCGCGTTGGTCAACGCGGTCCTTTCCAACGGGGCTCGTTTGTATGTCGACCATGCCCATCCCGAATTTTCCGGACCGGAATGCTACGACGCGCTCGAGGGGACCCTTTATGACAAGGTGGGCGAGATCGTGATGCGCCGCGCCGCCGAGGCGGCAGTGGAGCTGCTCCCGGCTGGTCAGCGCCTCTCCGTCTACAAGAACAACTCCGATGGCAAGGGCAACAGCTATGGCGCCCATGAGAACTATCTGCTGGCCCGTGAGACACCGTTCGGCGACGTGATCAGGTTTGCCACCACGTTCCTCGTCACCCGGCAAATCTTCACCGGAGCTGGAAAGGTGGGTTCGGAGAACGGCCGACCCGACGTTGATTTTCAGCTCGCACAACGGGCCGACTTCTTCGAGGAAGAAGTGGGTTTGGAGACGACGCTCAAGCGGCCAATCATCAACACCCGCGACGAGCCGCATGGCGACCCCTCTAAGTACCGGCGTCTCCACATCATCATCGGGGACGCCAACCTCTCCGAAGTACAGATCTTCCTCAAGCTGGGGACCATGGCTCTGCTTCTTGCTGCGCTTGAAGATGGCGCTCTCCCCGAGCCGCTCGACCTCTCGGACCCGGTTTCGTCCTGTTGGCAGGTCAGCCACGATCCGGAGCTGCGGCGGCCGCTCATGCTGGACGCGGCCTCGTCAGCCACTGCGCTCGAGCTCCAATGGCGCTACTTCGAATGGGTGCGGAAATACGTCGAGACTGAGATGGATGACCCCGTCGCGCTTCGGGTGATCGCCACCTGGGAAGAGGTTTTGGCCGATCTCGAGCAGGACCCGCAGCTCGCGGCCAACCGTCTCGACTGGGTGGCCAAACGAAGACTTCTGGACGGCTACATCGATCGGGACGGGCTCACCTGGGACAACCCCAAGCTCAGGCTGCTTGATATTCAGTATCACGATGTTGATCCGGCACGGAGCCTCCATCGGCGGCTCGTGGATCGGGGAGCGATGGCTCGGCTCTTCACGGACGATGAGATCGGCCGGGCTGAGACTGAGCCACCGGAACGAACTCGAGCGTATTTCCGGGGTCGTTGTGTCAGCCGATTTCCCGGCGCTCTGGTCGCCGCCAATTGGGACTCGCTCGTGTTCGATACCGGCGAATCGCACCTAAAACGTATTCCTATGATGGAACCGCTTCGAGGCGACCGCTCCAGGGTGGGCCCGCTGCTCGACTCGGTAGATGATGCTGCGGCCCTGATCGCGGCTCTCGGAGGACACTGATGGCTGAACGGGAACAGGCTCGCCGCTCGAAAGAGCCCGAGCGCAAACAGGTCGAAGAAGAGGGCACCGCCGACGCGCGCCCATCGGATCAAAAACTCGACGAACTGCTTGACGAGATCGATCAAGTGTTAGAGGAGAACGCCGAGGAGTTCGTGCGCAACTACATCCAGAAAGGGGGAGAGTGAAACTCAGCCTCCCGCTGTTGTTTGACATTCCCGCCCCCGGCTCGAGCTTCACTGACCTTCTGAAAACCCTGGGCTACACTGCCTCTTTGGACATCGGCGGCGGCGCCGAATCCCTGCGAACGCCGGAAGGCACCACGGTCCTGGCGTTGCGTTTCCAGGGGGGAGTGGTGATGATCGGCGACCGCCAAGCCACTGAAGGCAATCAGGTCGCTCATCGCGAGATCCGCAAGGTCTTCCCCGCCGACTTGTTCTCGGCAGTCGCCATCGCCGGCACGGCCGGGCTGGCGATCGAGATGGTTCGCCTCTTCCAGGTGGAGCTCGAGCATTACGAGAAGATCGAGGGTTCCCGGCTCTCGCTCGAAGGCAAAGCGACCTTTCTCGCCCGCCTGGTCCGGAGCCAGTTGCCGATGGCTTTTCAGGGGCTCTTTGTCGTTCCGCTTTTTGCAGGTTATGACTTGCTATCTGGCCGTGGCCGGCTCTACACCTACGACGTCGTCGGCGGTCGCTACGAAGAGAACAACTTCGGCTCAACCGGTTCCGGCGCCAGCCTGGCCAAGTCCTATCTGCGGGCCAACTTCGCCGAGAACTTCACCGCCGAACAGGCCGTCGACGTTGGCGTCGGAGCTCTAGTTTCGGCGGCGCAGGAGGACACGGCCACCGGTGGCCCCGATCTTCGGCGGGGCATTTTCCCCACGGTGCTGGTCATCGATTCAGACGGGGTGAAGGAGCTCTCGGACACCGAGGTACGGCCGGCGGCCGAGAAGGCGGTAGAGAACATCAGATGACCTTTCCCATGTATGTCGCTCCTGAGCAAGTGGTCCGCGAGAAGTCCGAGTTCGCGCGCAAAGGTATCGCGCGGGGCCGGTCGATTGCCGCGATCGAATACGCCGACGGAGTGTTGCTATTGGCCGAGAACCCCTCCACTGCCCTCAAGAAGATCAGCGAGGTCTATGACCGGATCGCCTTTGCTGGCGTCGGTCGGTACAACGAGTTCGAATTGCTTCGCAAAGCCGGCATTCGCCAGGCCGACCTGATGGGCTATCTCTATAGCCGGGACGACGTCAACGCCCAGGCAGTAGCGACGATGTTCTCCGAGGCGCTCGGCGCCATCTTTTCTCGGGAGCCGAAACCCTATGAGGTCGAAGTGTTGATCGCCGAAGTGGGGGATCCGAATCGGCTCTATCGGATTAGCTACGACGGCACCCTCTTTGACGAACGGCGGGTCGCGGCTATCGGCGGAAAGGCCGAGGTATTGGCTGAGAACCTGCGCAAAGCTTGGAAGGAGGGGCTCGATGTCGAGGCGGCCCTGGCGATAGGCAAAGAGGCCTTCCGCGTGGCCGAGGGTCGCGAATCGGAAGGTTGGGAAGCAGCCGTGCTCGACCGCACCAATGGCCGCCGCGCCTTTCGCCGGCTCCAGCTTTCCGAATAGTTCTGTGCCCGATCGGGCGACGCTGGTCGCGTGCGTTTCCTTTGTCGCCCTGGGCGGGGTCAACTTCGTGGCGGTGCGCTTCTCGAATCGTGAGCTGGCACCGATGTTCGGTGCGGGTGTTCGGTTCCTGCTCGCGGCGATCCTCCTGATGATCGCCTTCGTCCTCCGGCGCCAGGTGATCCCTCACGGTCGAAGCCTGACTGGAGTGCTCCTGTATGGGTTCCTTTCTTTCACCGTGGCCTACGCATTCGCCTACACCGCGTTGACCCGTCTCCCGGCGGGAATTGGGTCATTGGTGTTCGCGTCGATGCCGCTCTTCGTGGTGTTCCTCGCCCATTTCCACGGGCTCGAGCCGTTTCGGCTGCGAGCTTTGGTTGGAGCACTGATCACCCTCGCCGGGATCGCGATCCTGGCGAATCCATTTGGCGAAGCCGTCCCTTTGCTGCCGCTGTTGGCGATGGTCGGTTCCGCGGTTGCGGCCGCAGAAGGCGCCGTGGTCAGCAAGATGTATCCGCCCGTGCCTCCGTTGGTTGCCAACGCAGTTGCAATGCTCCTCGGCGGAGGATTGCTGCTCGGGCTATCGGTTGCTCTGGGCGAGCCCTGGGCGTTGCCGAGCCTTTCTGAAACCTGGCTGGCGGTGAGCTATCTGATCGTGTCCTCGGCAATCATGTTTGCGCTTTTCATCTTCGTGATCCAACGTTGGACCGCGGGCTCCGCGTCCTACTTGACTTCGTTATTGCCGATAACCGCCGTCCTCGCGGCTGCGCCGCTCCTCAACGAACCGCTCACTGCTGCTCTCTTCATCGGCGGCGTCGTTGTCCTGGCCGGCGTCTACGTCGGCGCCCTTCGGGCGGACCGCGCACCGGCCCTCACCCCGTAAAGCGGCACGTAGCGACGCCTCTCAGCTAGTTCGGTACTACAGAGTCGTTTTCCGTATCGCAGGTGCCGAATCTCGAGTTACCCGTTCCTCACCTGCCGAATTTGGGATCAGTCGGCGCTCCGCCCGCAAGCCGCTGTTCAATCGAAGAGGAGAGAGACCAATACTCAGCCCTGTTGGCCCCTGCATGGGCCGCGCACCAAATTCGGCAGCACATCCGCGCTCCTGCAGAAATTCGTTACTACGTCAGCGGAAAACGCGGATGTAGTGCCAAAGAAGCTCAGGGCCACTGATGTAGTGCCAAATTTGAGTGACACGGTGCGCACGCGGGAAATCTGGCGCATTGCGTTAGATTCGGATCAGTGGACCGCCGCATCTTTGGCCTCGAGAACGAGTACGGGGTCACCTGCACCCTGAGGGGCCAGCGGCGTCTTTCTCCGGACGAGGTAGCGCGCTATCTCTTTCGGCGGGTGGTGTCGTGGGGCCGGTCGTCGAACGTCTTTCTGGAGAACGGCGCCCGCCTTTATTTGGACGTCGGGAGCCACCCCGAGTACGCCACGCCAGAGTGTGACTCGTTGCGGTCGCTGGTCGCCCATGACAAGGCCGGGGAACGCATCCTCGAATCTCTGGTCCACTCAGCCGAGCAGCGTCTCGAGGAGGAGGGGATCAGAGGGGAGATCTTCCTTTTCAAGAACAACACCGACTCTGCCGGCAACTCCTACGGTTGTCACGAGAACTACCTGGTGAGCCGGCATAAGGACTTCCACAAGACCGTCGATGTGCTGATTCCTTTCCTGGTGACCCGCCAAATCTTCCTTGGCGCCGGGAAGCTCATGCAGACCCCGCGCGGCACCGGCTTTTCGATCGCCCAGCGCGCCGAGCACATTTGGGAAGGGGTGTCATCGGCCACCACGCGCAGCCGTCCGATCATCAACACCCGCGATGAGCCGCATGCCGACGCCGAGCGCTACCGGCGACTGCACGTGATTGCCGGCGATTCCAACATGAGCGAATACGCCACCAATGTCAAAGTCGGAACGGTGGTGGCGTTGCTGCAGATGATCGAGAGAGATGCCGTCTTCCGCGACCTCACGTTGGAAAACCCGATCCGGGCCATTCGCGAGATCGCCCACGACCTGACCTGCAAGCGCAAGATCCGTCTCGCCAACGGCCGGGAGCTCTCTGCCCTCGACATTCAGTGGGAATACTTCGACCGGGTCGTCCGCTTCTCGCGCAACCCGGGTTTCCCCAACGAGGTCCAAGCCGCAGTCGATCGCTGGGAACACCTCCTTACCGGGCTCGAGAAAGATCCGCTTTCACTCGACCGTGAAGTCGACTGGGTGATCAAGTACCGGCTGCTCGAGCGCTATCGGGACCAGCGCCAGCTGCCCCTTTCTCACCCGCGCCTGGCCATGCTCGACTTGTCCTATCACGACGTCGACCGCAATAGAGGGATCTATAACCTCTTGGTCCGACAAGATATGGTTGACCGCGTGGTCACCGAAGAAGAGATCCAAGAAGCCCGCGATCTCGCCCCCCAAACCACCCGCGCCCGGCTGCGAGGGGAGTTCATCAAGGCGGCCAAGGCCAAAAGGCGCGACTTCACTGTCGATTGGGTACACCTCAAGCTCAACGACCAGGCCCAGCGGACGGTCCTGTGCAAAGATCCCTTCAAAGCCTTCGACGATCGGGTTGATCGGCTGATCGAAAGCCTCTAACGCGCTCATGCGCAACGTGCTGGAGCGTTTGATCAACCTCTTGGCGATGCTGTTGACCGCGGGCCGCCCAATGCTCGCCGACGAGATCAGGCGGACGATCCCCGGCTACTCGGAGAGCTCCGACGACGCCTTTCATCGGATGTTCGAGCGGGACAAGGAGCTCTTGCGTCGAGTCGGCATCCCCATCGAGATGCGATTTGTCGATGCATTGGAGGTCGAGAAGGGATACGTCGTCGACCCCGCCCGGTACAAGATGACCGACCCCGGCCTCACCGACGAAGAACGAGCGGCCCTCTTTCTCGCCGCCCAGATCGTTCGGGTGGGCGGTGAGGTCGCCGCCCCCGAGGCGATCTTGAAACTTGGCGGCACCCACCTCACGGGAGCAGTTGAGCCCTTCTCGGCTGACCTGGGAGCGGAGGCCGAGACCCTGGGCAAGCTCTTTGAGGCGGTGGTCGAGCGCCGGATAGTGACCTTCACGTATCGGGGGCAAATTCGCCGGGTTGCCCCCTATGGGATCGGACATCGCCGCGGCCACTGGTATGTGGTGGGACGAACCGGCAGCGGTCAGCGGACCTACCGGCTCGATCGCATGGAAAAGTTGGAGCTCGGCGACGACGCGGCTTCGTTCGAGCGACCCGCCGACTTCGATCTGCGGGCCGCGCTCGACACCTGGGACACCACTCGGGAAGCCGATGCCAAGGCGGTTGTTCGCTTCGACCCGTCGGTGGCCTGGTGGGCGACCCGCCAGCTCGGGGGAGTGGTGGGAGCGACCGCGGCTGACGGAGCCATGACCGTAGAAGTTCCGGTGAGCAACGTCGGGTCCTTTCTCGGTTGGGTCCTCACCTTTGGCGACGGGGCCGAAGTCCTTTCGCCGCCAGAGCTTCGGCAGGCCGTGATCAATCGGGTCCGCGGCGTCGCGTGAGCGCCAGGACCGCATCGCGCCTCGCCCGGATTCTGGCGATGATCCCGTGGGCGATCGCCAACCCGGGAGCGAGCGTCGTCGAGGTTTGCGCTCGCTTTCAATACACCGAAAGGGAGCTCGCTTCCGACCTCAACATCGTCTTTGTCTGCGGGCTTCCCGGATATGGGCCTGGGGATTTGATGTCGGCGGAGATTGTGGACGACGAGGTCGTGATCGACATGGCCGACTACTTCGCCAATGCCCCCCGCCTCACCCCCGCTGAAGCCCTGGCGCTGCTCGCAGCCGGGAACGCGATGGTTGGCGCCGGGCATGGCGGAGCGGTGCTCGAGTCGGCGGTGAGCAAGCTGGAGGCAGTCGTGCTTCCGCCCGGAACCGAGGTCATCGATGTCAATCTCGCCGCCGAACCAGAGCTCGTTGGCGTCTTGCAAGAGGCTGCGGCCGCAAACGAGGTCGTCACCCTCACCTACTGGTCGCTGTCGAGAGATGAAGTGACCGAGCGTGAAGTCGAGCCATGGTCGGTGTTCTCGTCGCTCGGCAACTGGTACCTGATCGGTCACTGCCGGATGGCAGGAGCGCAACGTGTGTTCCGAGTCGACCGCATCAAAGCCGGAACCGCAACCGGCGAAAGCTTCACGCCCCCGCCAACGATTCCCGCGCCCGAGGTGCGATACATTCCCGCGGTCGATGACGTGAGGGCTCGGATCGCGTTGCTTCCTCCCGCGCGTTGGGTCGTCGACTATTACCCCGTGGAAGTGGTCAGTGACAAGCCCGAGGAGCTGGTCGTCGACTTCAGCGCCACCGATCCCTTGGTACCCGCGCAGCTGATGTTGCGACTCGGCCCAGATGCGCGCTTGGTCGAAGGGAACGAGGTCGAAAAGGCTCTCGCCGAACTGCGGTCAAAACTGCTCGCCCTCTATCAGCAAACGCCTCAGTAACTAATCAGTTCGGTCCTCTTTGACCCGGTTTGCTCAAGTCCCTCTACCCCTTCGCCGATACCACGGACACAGTTTGAAAAGGCGGAGAAAACCCAAGATGACAACCATCAAGACAACCTGCAGTTGGTGCGGAGACGTACAGCTCACCCCCTCCGATCTGTCGCTCGAACTCGCTCCCAGCCAAGACGAGGGCAACTACCGCTTCGTCTGCCCCACCTGCGCCACAGTCCAGCGTCGACCCGCTAATGCCCGGGTCGTGAGCGTCCTCCTCGCCACCGGAGTCAGCTACGAAGTGATCAATCCCGACCCGATCACCGAGGACGAAATCGCCGCTTTTGCCTCAGCTTTGGCCGCCGAGCCTGATCCCTTCCGATTGCTCGCCGGCTAGCGAAACAACACCCCGCCGGACGTAGAACCAGGCCGGCTGCCGGGGGCAGCCGCTTCGTCCGCCGGGGTGTATTCGCGCCCTGACCTAGCATGACTGGGTGATTCAAGGCGGCGAATGGATCGTGATCGTGATCGTGGCGCTAATTGTTTTCGGCCCCGAGCGGCTGCCGGAGATGGCGCGCAAGGCGAGCGGTTACGTCCGGGAAATGCGCGAAGCCGCCCGCGAGATGCGGGAAGGTCTCGAAGCCGAGATCGCTGAGGTATCCAAGGCGAAATCCGAGCTCGCCGACCCTGTTGCTGAGGTCAAGAAAGCCGTGCGCGAGACCGCCCAGCTTGCCAAAGACGTTAACCCGCGCAAGCTGGCCTGGAATGGACCGAAGCCGCTTTCGGGACCCACCCCAGCCGAGGCAATGGCCGACCTCGAGCGGATCGAGGCGACTGGCGAGGCGCTTTCGGATGAGCCGGAGGAGCTGCCGCCACAACGGACCGAGCCAGGCATCGGAGCGTGACTGGGGACTCCCCCCAATCCATCCTTTCGCATCTAGTCGAGCTGCGGAGCCGGTTGATCAAGGTGGCGGCCGCGATCGTCATCGGTTCGATTATCGCCCTGATATTCGATGACTTTCTGATCGAGATCCTGAACCGGCCTTACTTCGAGGCGCGCCCTGACGGATCGCTGCAGGCTTTGGAACCCGGCGAAGAGTTCGGGGTCCTGATGAGAGTCGGCCTCTTCGGCGGAATCATGCTTGCCAGCCCGATCATCCTCTATCACCTCTGGGCTTTCGTGGCCCCGGCCCTGACCAAGAGAGAAAAGAAGTGGGTGATCCCGATTGTTTCCTCCTTCGTGGTCCTGTTTGCGGGAGGAGTGCTCTTCGGATACACCCTGCTGCCGAGGGCCCTCGACGCGTTGCTCGGCATTTTCGAAGGAGTATCAAACGACCTTTTGATCGGCCCTTACTACTCGTTCGTGTTGCGCCTCTTGCTCGCCTTCGGGATCACCTTCCAACTGCCGATCTTTCTCTTTGCTCTGGCCGCGGCCGGGGTGGTCAACAGCGCGCAACTCGCCCACTGGCGCCGCTGGGCGATCCTCCTGATCGTCATCGCCGCCGCCGCGGTGACCCCCACCGGTGACCCGCTGACACTCGCGCTCTTGGCAGTTCCGCTCTACGTGCTCTACGAGCTGACCCTGCTGCTGGTCCGATTCACGTTGCGGAGATGACTGTCTCCATCGACCCCACGATCGAAAACTTCTACGCCGGGTTGCCGTTTGAACCGGATGAGTTTCAACGTCAAGCGATCACGGCCGCCGCCACCGGGGCCACCGTGGTTGTCACCGCTCCGACCGGGGCCGGAAAGACTCTCATTGCCGAGGCAGCGGTCGCTATCGCGTTGGCGAAGGGACGACGCGCCTTTTACACCACGCCGATCAAGGCACTCAGCAATCAAAAGTTCTCCGACCTGGTGGACATTTATGGTCGCAATCGAGTCGGGCTGCTCACCGGCGACAACGTCATCAACGGCGGCGGCGACATCGTCGTGATGACCACCGAAGTCCTCCGCAACATGATCTATGCCGCCGCCACCATTCTCGATCGGGTCGAGGTGGTGATCCTCGATGAGGTGCACTACCTCCAGGACCGCTTTCGGGGAGCGGTCTGGGAGGAGATCATCATCCACGCTCCTCGCCACCTCCAGCTCATTTGCTTGTCGGCGACTGTGGCCAACGCCGCCGAATTCGCCGCCTGGGTCAGGGAACGGCGTGGTGATACCGAGTTGATCGTGACCCGGCATCGACCGATCCCGCTCGAAGACCTCTACTGCTGGAAGGACCGGTTCTCCGCTGAGCTCGAGCTTCAGCCGACTTTTGTCGTTCGGGCCGGCGAGCAGCGCCCCAACCCGCGCATCGAAAGGCTGTTGAGCCTTGAGAAAGGTCGCCGGCGCCGGCTTGCTATCCCAAGCCGCGTTGAGGTCGTCGAACGCCTGGCCGAGGATGGGCTGTTACCGGCGATCTATTTCATCTTCTCCCGCGCCGGGTGCGATGCTGCTGCTCTACGCCTGCTCGACTCGGGAGTTCGGCTGACAACTGCCGAGGAGCGGGACCGGATCAGGGCGATCGCCGAAGAGGCCACCACCCACCTCGAGGACTCCGACCTCGATGTGCTCGACTACGGCCGCTGGCTCTCCTTCCTCGAAGTGGGGATCTCCCCACATCACGCCGGGATGGTTCCTGCCTTCAAAGAAGCCGTGGAAGATCTGTTCGCTGCCGGATTGCTCAAGGTGGTTTTTGCCACCGAAACCCTGGCTCTCGGGATCAACATGCCGGCGCGCACCGTCGTCCTCGAATCGCTTTCGAAGTGGAGTGGCGAGGGTCACGAGCTGATGACCCCGGGCGACTACACCCAGCTCACCGGGCGGGCCGGCCGCCGGGGAATCGACGTCGCCGGTTTCGGCGTCGTGTTGCACTCGCCGTTCATCCCTTTCGCTCAAGTCTCCTCGATCGCCGCGACCGGGAGCCACCCGCTGCGATCGTCGTTCCGACCCACCTACAACATGGCCGCCAACCTTGCCGCCGCCTACGAGCGGCCGCGCGCCTTGGAGCTCCTCTCGTCCTCGTTCGCGCAATACCAGCGGCAGGAGGATGTCTCGGCAGCGCAAAGGCGGATGGCGGTTATCAGCGAGCAACTGGCCGCCGACGAGAAGCTCGCCACCTGTGAGCATGGTTCGGTGGCGGAGTATCGATCACGCCTTGGACAGATGCCGGCCACCAAAGTTCCGCACGGTGAAAATCTCTTGGGAAGATTGCGGCCGGGGGAGGTGATCGACATACCGGGCGGGCCTCGCCAGGGTCGCTATCTAATCCTGCGCCGCATCCGTCGGGAGGGAGGCGGCTTGAAGCTGCTCGCGCTCGGAACCTCGGGCCGGACGGTGCCACTTGGCACGAGGGAGATCGGTCCCGGGACCACTCGTCGAGCGACAATCGAGCTTCCGCAACCCGTCGACACCAAGAGCCGCAGGTTTCTGTCCGACGCTCTCCGTCTGCTGCGGAAGCTCCCTCCGCCTGACGGTCGCAACGACTCGTCGCCGCGCCCGCGAGAGCCCGACCATCCCGTCGCCCGATGCTCGGAGCGAGGGACACATCTCAAGGCTCTGGCTCGCGTCGAGCGGACACGCAAGAAGCTCGAGGCCATCGAAACCGATCTGCGCCGGTCGGGGATGGGTTTGGTGGAGGACTTCGAAGCCATCGAGCTGATGCTGAACAACCTCGGCTATCTCGACGGGTGGAAACTGACCGATTGCGGGCAGCGCCTGCGGTTTGTCTACAACGAATTGGACCTGCTGCTTTCGGAGGCGCTCGAACGCGGCCTCTTCGCCGGCCTCACGGTCGAAGAGCTGGCGGCGCTCGCCTCATGTTTCGTTTACGAACCGCGTACGGACGAACGCACGATTCCCATCTGGCCGACGGCGTTACTTCTGGAACGATGGGAGAAGTTGCTGGCTCTGGCCGAAGAGCTGGCGACCGCCGAGCGGAGTTACCGCCTCCCGGCCAATCGCGGTCCCGACCCCGGGTTCGTCGGTCTCGCCTATCAATGGGCGGGTGGGGCCGGTTTGGATGAGCTCACCGGGCTTCGCCTCGCCTCCGGTGACTTTGTGCGGGTGTCACGCCAGCTCGTCGACTTGTTGCGACAGATCCGCGACGTCGTCGCCGAGCTCGCTGCCGATGCCCGAGCAACACTCCAGGCAGTGGACCGAGGCGTCGTGGCGGCAATGGGGGTTGGCTAGCTCCACCATGTGGCTCGTCTTGATCAACCCCGCGGCAGGACGCCGCCCGGTCGAAGTTTCCAAAGTCCGGGCAGCCCTGGCGGGAGCGAGGGTCGAGGCCCAGGTGGAAACCCCCGGCTCTGGGGCGGCGATGTGGGAGCGGATCGTCGCCCTGGCTGGCTCGGACGGACCCGTCAAAGTGGCCGTGGTTGGAGGAGACGGCACGGCCAACCTGGCGGCGAATGCCATTCTGTCGACCACGTGGAAGGTCCGCCCCTGGCTCGGGATCCTCCCCGCCGGGACAGGTTGCGACCTCTTAAGGACGTTTGCCATTCCCCAGAAACTGGAAAAGGCCGCAATCCATCTTGCCGGCGACTCAATCTACCAAATTGACGTCGGGCTGCTTCAGGGCGACTTCGGTGTCCGCCACTTTCTCAACGTCGCCCAGATCGGATTAGGAGCGGCGGCCGCAGAATCGGCCCCGACAATCAGCCGGTCTTGGGGGAAAGCCCGTTATCCCGTTGCATTTCTCAAGCGCTTGCCCGGCTTTCCTCAGGCCCAGGTCTCCATGAGGGGAACCGGCAAATCGGACTCGGCGGCCGGGGCCCGGGGGTATGAGGGCCCGGCAATCGCCGTGATCCTCGCCAACGGCCAATTCTTCGCCGGCGGTTGGAATGTGGCGCCGCGGGCCAACCTCACCGACGGCTTGCTCGACGTCCAGGTGATCAACTGTCGCAAGCGAGAGGCCTTCCGCCTGGTCCCCAAAATCATCCGGGGCGTTCACCTCGCCGATCCCGCCGTGCAGCGCTTCTCCAAGTCGGCTTTGGAGCTGGCGACCGACCCTGACTGGCCCCTCGAAGCCGATGGCGACCTCGTCGGGAATACTCCGGTCACCGTTTCGGTTCTGCCCGGCGCCCTCTCTTTGAAGATTTAGAGGGCAAAAAGAAACCGGGGTGGGCCTTATACTCCCGCCGCTCTCTTTGGGGGGTTTCCCGTGGCACGAAAGAAAACCGCAGATCCAGTTGAAGTCGAAGAGGAACCTCCGTTCGTCGCGGACGAGGAACCTGAGGACGAGGAGGTCGAGCCCGACGAGGAAGCCGAGCTGGACGAGGAAGTCATCGCAGAGACCGTGATCGAGGCGCTCGACGAGGAAGTCGAGGACATCGACACCGACGAGGAGGAAGCCGAGGTTGATGAAACGCTCGACGACCTCGAAGCCGAAGAGCTCGCCTTGTTGGAGGACGAGGTTTCCGAGACGATCCTCGTCGATGAAGTCGCCGAGCTGAGGGCGATTCGCCGCGAGGAGCTCACGATGGACATCGACGCGCACGCGGTCCGGGAGGACGAGTTTGTCTGCCAGTCGTGCTTTCTCGTCAAGAGGACGAGCCAACTGGCCAACCGCCGCAAGATGATCTGTCGGGACTGTGCATCCTGAGCAGGTCGTAGTCGTCGTCCCCACCTACAACGAGGTGCAGAACCTCGGCCACCTGGCAGCCGCGATCCTCTTCTTCGGATATCGGTTGATTGTCGTGGACGACAACTCTCCTGATGGAACTGGCGCTTTGGCCGACGAGCTCGAGGCTTCCGCTTCGGGGCTCAGCGTGATCCACCGCCGGAGCAAGGAGGGAATCGGGCCGGCCTATGCCGATGGATTTGCGCGGGCCCTTGAGCTTGGCGCAGACGTGGTGGTGCAGATGGATTGTGATTTCAGTCACAACCCCGAGGACATACCCCGATTGGTCCACGCAGTCGAGGCCGGGGCCGACATGGCCAGTGGATCGCGTTATGTGACCGGGGGAGGCACCCCGGATTGGCCCTGGCGAAGACGTTTCCTCTCCAAGGGGGGCAACGTCTACGCCCGGGTCTTGCTTGGAATTCCAGTGCGCGACGCCACCGGCGGCTTCCGCGCCTGGAAAGCCTCGGCCCTCGCCGCGTTGCCGTTCGCCCGCGCCAAGGCTTCTGGTTATAGCTTTCAGGTAGAGATGGCGATGCGGGCGACCGACTCGGGCCTCGCTGTGTCCGAGGTGCCGATCGTTTTTCGCGATCGGCAGGCGGGGATGTCGAAGATGGGGCCGGACATTGTCCGCGAAGCGATGGTCCTCGTGACCTTGTGGGGGATTCAGCGTCGGCTTGGCCGCCGTCCCTGATGGAAGTCGCGGCGCGGCTGGCGACAATCGAGGACTTGGGGGATCTAGAAGTCCTCTATCGGTCGCTCGAGGCCGAGATGATCGCGCTGCACCCGATGTGGCCATTGGCCGACGGTCTTGCTGAGCCAATCACCGAGTCTCTCGGCCGAAACCTCCTTGATCCGGAGGTGGTGTTGGTGTTAGGCACGATCGACGAGCTTCCGTTTGGGTTCCTCCTGGCCAGGATCGAACCGCTTCTCCCGCAAGCCGAAGGCTTGCGCTTTGGGGCGATCAGACTGGTTTTCGTCGATCATCCGGCCCGTGAAGTAGGAGTTGGAGAAGCAATGTTGGCCCTAGCCCTAACCGAAATGCGGGCGCGAGGCCTGGTGCGATTCGACGCCCATGTGCTGCCGGGTCATCGACTAGTAAAGAACTTTTTCGAGGCCGGCGGGTTCGCGGCTCGCTCGATCATCATGCATCATGTCGATCGCTAACCCACCTATTCCGATCTGTGGGGTTGGGGCCCTCGTCCGGTCGGAGGATCGTTTCCTCTTGATCAAACGAGCTCAGCCGCCTCAGGCCGGGATGTGGGCGGTTCCTGGGGGCAAGGTCGAGTGGGGAGAATCGCTGCGAGAGGCCGTGATCAGAGAAGTTGCCGAGGAGACGGGTCTCGCGGTCGAGGTTGGAAAACCAATCTGGGTAGGGGAGAGCATCGGGCCGGGCGAGCCCGCGGAATGGCATATCTGCCTGGTCGACTTCGATGCGCTTGCCGTCGGCGGCGAGCTGGCGCCGGGCGAGGACGCTGCCGAGGTTGGCTGGTTCACCCACTCCGAGGCCCTGGAGCTCGCACTCACCCCGACCATGCGCTCGCTGTTCGAATCCATCGATGATCGTTGAGTTGCTTCAAGAGTTGATCCGTAACCGGTGCGTCAATGACGGCACGCCCGAAAGCGGACAGGAGGTGCGCTCGGTCGCCACCATCGCCGATTTGCTCGGTGAGCGCGGGGTGGTGGTGGAGCCGTTGCCGGGACGGCAGTCGGTGATCTATCGGGTGCCCGGCACGAATCCCGAGTCGCCGGCTCTGCTCTTGTTGCCGCATCTCGATGTCGTGCCGGCCAACCCCGCGGGTTGGGAGGTCGATCCTTTCGCCGCCGAGATCACCGACGGATTCGTTTGGGGCCGCGGCGCGATCGACATGCTCAACGTCACCGCGGCGATGCTCGTCGTGTTTGGTGAGTTCTGGCGCGGCGCCCGCGCCCCACTGCCGGGGGATCTGATCTTGGCCGCGGTGGCCGACGAGGAGGCGGCCGGCCGCCTCGGGGCTAGGTATCTCGTCGAAGAAAGTCTCGACCTGGTCGACGCCCCATTTGTCCTCACCGAGGTCGGCTATCCGGCGTTGCCCTCGCCTGTCGGTCTTATCTATCCCGTGGCGGTGGGGGAGAAGGGCCCGTTTTGGACGAAGGTGAAATCTTCGGGCACCCCGGGTCATGGCTCGACCCCGTTTGGCGCCGACAACGCGCTGGCGGCGCTCGTCGCCGGTGTCGGCCGATTGTTCGATGCCGAAAGTCCGGTGACGATGACCGATGTGTGGACCTCGTTGGTGCTTGCGCTGGGGTTCGGGCCGGATTTAGCCGAACGGCTTCTCGACCCTGAGCAGCTCGACGGAGCAATTGAGGATTTGGCAGTCGAAGATCCGCTCCTTGCCCGCTACTTCCATGCGATCACCCACCTGACCATCAGCCCCAACGTCCTGCGGGGAGGGATCAAAGCCAACATGATCCCCGACCAAGCGGTCGCCGAGCTTGACATTCGCGCTCTCCCGGGGACCGATCGGACGACTGTCAACGAGGTGCTTCGGAAGCTGATGGGGGCGCCGGGCGAGAAGCTTGAGCTCGAACCCGTTGCCGATCATCTCTCCTATTTCTCAGGCCGAGACAATCCCCTCTGGGAAGCGGTCGCCGCTTCCTTCTTCGACCACACCGGCTCAAACCGCTTGCAACCCGTGACGATTCCCGCCACCACCGATGCCAGGTTCTTTCGAAGCCGCGGGGCGGTCGCCTACGGCGTCGGCCTCTACGACGATCAGCTCACATTCGGTGAGTTCCTCGCCCTGTTTCACGGTCACAACGAACGAGTCTCGATCGATTCTCTGCACAAAACGACCGACTTGTTGCGAAGCACCCTCCACCACTTCGGGCACCTCACCGCGTGACCATCAACTTGATCTGCGACCTCGACGGGGTCGTCTATCGAGGTTCGACGCCGATAGCTGGCTCGCGCGAAGCGTTGGAGACAGCGGCGAGCGCCGGAGTCAACCTTCTTTTTTGTACCAACAACTCGAGCCGCACCCGCGAGCAAGTCGCGGCCAAGGTTGGTGACGTTGTTGGTTTCGCGGCCACGGCCGAACAGATCGTTGGATCGGCCGAGGCCGCGGCGCTCCTTCTCGTCTCCTCGAAGCCCACCACTTTTGTCCTGGGTGGGGAAGGAGTCGTAGCCGAGCTTGAACGGGTCGACATCGAGGTAGTGACCGAAAACGCAGAAGCGGTTGTAGTCGGCCTCGATGTTGATCTGACGTATCACCGTCTCCGGACCGCGGCCGAGCTGGTCGCGCAAGGAGCTCGCTTCGTCGCTACCAACAACGACACGACCTATCCGGCCGAGCATGGCCTTTGGCCCGGCGCAGGCTCCATCCTGGCGGCAGTGGAAGCGGCGTCGGGGCGCAAGGCCGAAGTCGCCGGCAAGCCCTACCCCCCGATGCGAGACCTGCTGCGCACCAAGCTGCTTCCTGGTCCGGTTTGGGTGATCGGTGACCGCCCCGACACCGACCTGGCCCTGGCCGCCGCTGAGCCAGACTGGCAATCCGTCCTGGTTCTCACCGGCGTCGTCTCGGACCCGGCGCGGGCGTTGCCGCAGCCGGACATTGTTGCCGATGACCTGGCCCAAGCCCTCCAATCCATTCTTGCGTAACCTGGCGCCCTTTTTCCCTAGGGTTTTTACGCAGGAATCGTTAGCGGTAGTAGCGGCCCACGGGATAGCTGACCTCAGTCACGGTGCTGTGGTCGCGAAGCCGGTTGCGAAGCACCAGCGCGCCTATAAACCCGAAGACGAAGCCGGCGACATGCGCTTCCCAAGCGATCAGAGTCTCACCGCCGGCCAGCAGGAATTGCGAGCCAAACCAGATGAGCAAGAAGAGCATGGCCGGCAGAACCAGCGGCCAGAAAAAGAAGGGCGGGATGACCGCGGTCACTCGCGCTCGCGGGAAGAGAATCGCGTAGGCGCCCATGACCCCGGCGATCGCCCCAGAAGCACCTACGACGGGGACGGTGCTCTCCGGGTGAATGAAGAAGTGGGCAGCGGATGCCGCCAGGCCGGCCAGCACGTAGAAGATCAAGTAGGGGATGTGCCCGAAGGAGTCTTCGACGTTGTTGCCGAAGATCAGCAACACCCACATGTTCGAGAGCAGGTGGAGCAGACCCCCGTGAAGAAACAAAGAGAAGACAATCGACCACCAGACGTTCTTCTCAGGAAAAGCCGGCGGAGCATCGTTGCGGCTGCAAGGAGCGCCGCCGATTTCGCCTGGGCTCAAGGGCTCACCGGTTGTCACCTCACACGGAATCGACGCGGCCTCGTAGAAGTACACCTCGTCTGTTTGCACGAGAAAGAAGACTGCGACACACGCGCCGATCAAAAGCCAGGTGAAAAATGCCGTCGTCCGGCTCGGGTTCAGGTCTCTGATCGGGAGCACGCGATTGACCCTTGGTGACCTACGCGGAGGGCGATAATGATGAGCACATGGAAGACGTGAACCCTACCGATCCGGCGCTTTCTTCGTTGGAAGAGCAGCTCGCAGAGCTGGGCCGCCTCGATCCAGCTGAGGCACCTGCAGTCGCCAATCAAATCGCCGACGAACTCGCCGAAGCCCTCGACGACTTCGACGAGTCTTAGATCTCGCGGCGATGGCCCGCCTTGACTCCAGATGAAGATCGGCTTGACCGTTCATCCCAGCCGGCCGGCGCCGGCCAATTTCGCCCGCCAGCTGGCCGACCGGCTCGTGGCCGCCGGCCATGACCTGACCGGAGACGCCTACACGGCGCAAACGATCGGTCGCGACATCGGTGAGGCCGGGGCCGAGATCATGCTGGCGATCGGCGGCGACGGCACCGTGCTCGAAGCGGCCCGTCGAGCCCTCGCCCGCGATATCCCTGTGCTCGGGTTCAACCTCGGAACGATCGGCTTTTTGGCCGAAGTCTCAACGGACGAACTCGAGCATGTGGTCGATGCCATCACCGCCGGCCGCTTGACCGAACGACGAAGGATGACCGTGTCGGCGCGGATCGGAGAGGGCCGCTCGATGGATGGGCTCAATGACATCGTCGTCGAGAAGATCCACAGCCAGCGGCTGGTTTTTCTCACGGTGACCATCGATGGCGAAGAGTTTCTGACCTACCGCGCCGATGGCCTGGTCACCGCGACCCCAACCGGTTCGACCGCTTACAGCTTCTCGGCCGGTGGACCCCTCGTCGACCCGGCCATCCGGGCACTCCTTTTCACCCCCGTGGCGGCTCATTCGCTTTTCAACCGCACCGTCGTCCTCCCAGAAGACTCCCGGATCTCGATCACCGTCAGCTCCGATCGCCCGGTGCGGGTCAGCGTCGACGGAGTCGAGTTCGGATACTTGGCCGAGCACGACACCGTCGAAATAACCCGGGGCGAGCGCGATGCCCGTTTCCTGACGATCGATGACCCTCCGTTCCCCGCGACTGTCAAAAACAAGTTCCGACTCACCTGAACTTGGTGGCTTCGGCCACGTGATAGGTTTTCTCGTATGACCACGCCTGTTTTGATCGATGAGGACGGAGCCGTCACGACAATTACGCTGAATCGCCCCGAGCGTCGCAACCCGCTTGGCCTCGAGATGATGAACGCTCTCATCGATGCCTTGGAAAATCTGTCACCCGAAACGGCGGTGGTGGTGATCAAGGCCAATGGCCCCGTGTTTTCTGCTGGTCACGACCTGTCCCAAGTTCTGGCCGCCCAGGAAGCGGAGTTGGAGCAGATCTTCGAGCGCTGCACCGTGATGATGGAAAAGATCTCCGCCATACCTCAGCCTGTGATCGCTGGTGTCCATGGAGTGGCCACTGCGGCGGGCTGCCAGCTCGTTGCCGCCGCCGATCTGGCAGTCGCCTCGGAATCGGCACGCTTCGCCACCCCCGGAGTTCGGATCGGTCTGTTTTGCTCAACGCCGATGGTTCCCATCAGCCGGGCAATCGGCCGCAAGCGCGCCCTGGAAATGCTGCTCACTGGCGAGATGATCGATGCCCAAACCGCCGCCGATTGGGGACTCATCAACCGGGTCGTTGCTGATGACGAGCTCGAGCAAGCGGTGAAGGAATTGGTCGCGTCGATTCTTCGCTACTCACCCGCGGTGATCGGCCTCGGCAAGCAGACCTTCTACCAGCAGGTCGATGTCGACCAGCACACGGCCTACGAGCAAACCAGATCGGTGATGGTCAAGAACGCCCAGATGGACGACGCTCGGGAGGGGATCGGTGCCTTCCTCGAGAAGCGATCTCCGACGTGGAGCGGTCGGTGAGTTTCAGTCCCGATCCGACCTCGGTCACCCAACTCACTCCGCTCCTCTTCCTCGAACGCTCCGCATCGGTGTTTCCCGACAAGGAAGCGGTGGTTTACGGCGACCGACGCCTCACCTATAGAGAGTTCGCCGACTCGGTGTTTCGCCAAGCGCAGGCACTGCGGGCGAGCGGAATCGGAGACGGCGATCGGGTGGCGTTTCTGCTCCCCAATGTCCCGGAGATGCTCGTCGCCCACTTCGCCGTGCCATTGCTCGGGGCGATCCTCGTGGCGATCAACACCCGGCTCTCGGCCCCCGAGATCGAGTACATCCTCGAGCACTCGGGCGCGAAGCTCCTGGTCGCCGACGCCGGTGTCCTCAGCGGCCTCACCGACTTCGAGCCGAAGGTCGAGGAGATGGTGGTCCTGGTTGACGGATCGGGCACGTTGCCCGCGGGCGCTATCGCTTATCAGGCCCTCCTCGAACGTGGTTCAGATGATCCCTTGCCACTGCGAGTCGACGATGAGCACCGGCCGATCTCGATCAACTACACGTCCGGCACCACCGGGCGACCCAAAGGTGTGCAGTACACCCATCGCGGTGCCTATCTGAACTCATTGGCCGAGCTTCTCCATTCCCGCCACCACCCGGACTCGATCTATCTCTGGACCTTGCCGATGTTCCATTGCAACGGCTGGTGCACGACCTGGGCGATCACCGGCATCGGCGGCACCAACGTCTGCCTGCGGGCCGTCGAGCCCGCCACGGTCTGGAAGTTGATCGAGACCGAACAGGTAACTCATCTCAATGCCGCACCGACGGTGCTGATCTCGCTCGCCAATCACCCGGCGGCTGCCCCCCTCGGTCGCACCTTTACCGCTACTACGGCCGGCGCACCTCCGAGCCCGACGATCATCGATCAGCTCGGCGCCCTCGGCATGGACGTAGTTCATCTTTACGGGTTGACCGAGACTTACGGCCCCATCACGGTATGCGAGACGCAGTCGCATTGGGAGAGTGGCACCGGCCGCGTGCGGATGCTGGCGCGACAAGGGGTGGCCATGATCGGGGCCGATCCCATACGGGTGGTCGACGACGATATGAACGACGTTCCCCGGGACGGAGAAACGATGGGCGAAGTCGTCATGCGGGGAAACAACGTGATGTCGGGCTATTACAACGACCCCGAAGCCACGGCCAAGGCCTTCCACGGCGGCTGGTTCCACTCGGGGGATCTCGCCGTCTGGCATTCCGACGGCTACATCGAACTGCGCGACCGGGCGAAGGACATCATTATCTCGGGAGGAGAGAACATCTCGACTATCGAGGTCGAGCAGGCGATCGTCAGCCATCCCGCAGTGATGGAGTGCGCGGTGATCGCGATGCCACATGACCACTGGGGCGAACGTCCCAAGGCATATGTGGTGTTGAAACCGGAGGCCGAGGCAAGTCCGGCGGAGATCATCGAGCATGTGCGTGGGCGCCTCGCCCACTTCAAAGCCCCCGACGAAGTCGACCTGGTCGAAAGCCTGCCCAAGACCTCGACGGGGAAAATCCAGAAGTACGTGTTGCGAGACGAAATCTGGGGCGATCGCAAGTCACGCATCAACTGACGAGGGGGTCCCGTGGTTACGAGCTCGGACAGCGCCCCCTCCCCTCGCTGCGCTCGGGTACTCCCCCGGCTGCCGCCAGGGGAGAGGGGCAGCGTATGACGAAGTGTGCTACATTGATGGGATGGGAGCCGCGATCTCCGTTCGACTTGACGAGGAAGCAGTTCGCGCCCTACGCCAACTAGAGGCTACGGGCATGACTCGCTCTGAGGCGATTCGTCTAGCACTTGTCGCCGCGGCTTCCCGTTTGCGCGAGAAGCGATCTCTGGCAGACGAGGTCGCGGCGTTGGAGGCAGATGTTGACGACCGAGCCGAGATGCTCGCCGTCGCCGACCTAATGGAGAAGCTTCGTGCTCCGAGGTGACATCTACTCGCTGAGGATTCCGAGGGGCATTGGACACGAGCAGCGGGGTCGGCGGTATGGCGTTGTATTCCAATCAGACGCTTTCCTCCCGCGATCCGTCGTGTTGGTGGCGCCGACCTCCACGAGCGCCAGGCCCGCCTCCTTTCGACCTGAGATTGAAGTCGGCCGAAAGTCGACTCGCGTTCTCGTCGAGCAGGTAGGCGCAGTTGATCTCAGCCGTCTTGGCAACCTCGCTGGGCACCTCACGATCGAAGAGCAGTGGGAGGTCGACGCCGCTCTCTTAACTGTGCTCGGCCTCAACTAGTGAAACAGCGATCAGGATGACGCGGCTGGCTGTCGTCGCTCTCCTGTCGGTGACGGCCTGCGGTCTCAGCGGTACTGCAGTTACACAAGAGTTCAGGGGCGCGGGTGGCCAGGTGCCCCTGGCGATGTCGGTCCGATGCCCAATCCGCCGAGAATGACCATCTCAGACGATGCAGGTGAGACGATCGAGGTGGAGCCCTTCAATGGGCTCAGCGCGCCTCGAGCGGTTCCGGCATGCGCTCACCTCGGGACTATTCGCTGGTAGCGCCCAGGCTCGCTGTCGTGATCGAGCCGCCTTACCCGAATGTCGCCGCGTTCTTGACTCCGCCCGGAGCCGGGGAGGCCGTTGCCTTGATTCCCGCCAGGCTTGACGATGGCACCTTTCGTCTCGAGCTACCCGATGCCGGAGAATGGCTGTCGACGTGATTTCGATGGTCGATGATTCTTACGCCGTCTACTCATCGTTATCGATGCCGCTGCCTGATATCTCTGACCCCTGGTCTCTTGTCTCTTGTTTTCGCCTGGTACTCTGACCTCCCGTGACCAAATATGTGTTTGTCACGGGTGGGGTCGTCTCCTCGCTCGGCAAGGGAATCACTGCTGCCTCCCTGGGCCGTCTCCTCCGATCCCGCGGGCTTCGAGTCGTCAACCAGAAACTCGACCCGTACATCAACGTTGATCCCGGAACGATGAACCCCTTCCAGCACGGTGAGGTCTTCGTCACCGATGACGGCGGCGAAACCGATCTCGATCTGGGCCATTACGAGCGCTTCACCGGCGAGGCCCTTCGACGGGGTTCGAACGTCACGGCCGGTTCGATCTATTTGTCGGTGATCCAGAAAGAACGCCGCGGCGACTACCTCGGGGACACGGTCCAAGTCATCCCCCATGTCACCAACGAGATCAAGGCTCGAATGCGCAAGCTCGGCGGAGACGACATCGACGTGGTCATCACCGAGGTGGGGGGCACTGTCGGGGATATCGAAAGCCTCCCCTTTCTCGAGGCGATCCGTCAGTTCGGCAACGACATCGGCCGGGCCAACGCCCTCTACATCCATGTGACGCTCGTCCCGTTCATCGCCAGCTCCGACGAGCTCAAGACCAAACCCACCCAGCATTCGGTGGCCGAGCTCCGCAGCCATGGAATCCATCCCGATGTGATCGTTGTCAGATCCGACCGCGCCATCGACGACCAGGTCAGAAGGAAAATCTCCTTGTTTTGCGACGTAGTTCCCAAAGCGGTGATCGCCGCTCCCGATGCGGCCGACATCTACGAGGTTCCCCTCCTGCTCCAGCAGGGCGGCCTTGATGCGGTGGTGTGCGAGCGTTTGGACCTCGTCACCGGGCCCATCGACCTCACCAAGTGGCAGGCGATGGTGAAAAGGGCCAAGGCCGCCACCGAATCGGTGACGATTGGGATCGTTGGCAAGTATGTCGACCTGCCGGACGCCTACCTATCCGTCGTGGAGTCGCTCCGCCACGCCGCCGCCGCCCTTGATCGTCGACTCGACTTGCGCTGGATCCCCTCCGAGGACATGAGCGGGTTGCTGGCCGATGCCCACCTCGAAGGGGTCGAAGGGATTGTCATCCCGGGCGGCTTCGGGTCGAGGGGAGTGGAAGGCAAGATCCTTGCCATCCGCTACGCCCGCGAAAACGGCATCCCCTTCCTCGGGCTCTGCCTCGGGCTGCAGTGCGCAGTCATCGAGATCGCCCGATCCGTGCTGAAGCACCCGGATGCCAACTCCACCGAATTCGACCCGACGACTCCTCATCCAGTGATCGACTTGATGGAGACCCAACACGACTTGTCGGAAATGGGAGGCACGATGCGGCTCGGTCGCTATCCAGCGAAGCTCGAAGAGGGCAGTCTCGTCCGGAAGCTCTACGGCCAGGAGATCGTCTACGAGCGCCATCGTCACCGCTGGGAGGTCAACAACCGCTACCGCCGCGATCTCGAAGCGGCCGGCATGCGGCTCTCGGGCATGTCGCCAGACGAGAACCTGGTCGAATTCATCGAGCTCATCGATCACCCCTTCTTTGTTGCTACCCAGGCCCACCCCGAGTTCCAGTCTCGACCCGACGATCCCCATCCGCTCTTCGTCGGGCTGGTGGGTGCGGCGGTCGGTCTTCGAGCTCGGCAAGGCGAATTGGACGAGATCGATCAACCGACTCGCCAATGAGTCTTCGTCGGCTCGGTCACCGACGGCTGGCCTCCGGCGTTTTCCTCCACTTCGATCACCGTTATCTGATCGACGGGAACCGGGCGGCGGCGCGTGACGTCGTCCTTCATCCCGGAGGGGTAGGTGTGCTCCCAATCGAAGGCGAGCAGATATGGCTCGTTAGCCAATACCGGACCGCGGTCGAAGTGGACTTACTCGAGATTCCTGCCGGCAAGCTCGATCCCTCCGATCGGGACCCGCTTATTGCCGGAAAGCGAGAATTGGCCGAGGAGGTCGGGGCTACTGCCGGCAGTTGGACCTTTCTCACCTCGTTCTATCCATCTCCGGGATTCACCAACGAGATCCTCCATGTTTACGCGGCCACCGATCTGACCTTTGGGGAACGCAAGCCCGAGGGAGCCGAAGAGACTCATTCGACGGTTGTTTCCTGCCGCCTTGACGAGGCGTTGGATAGGATCGAAACCGGCGAAATCGTCGATTCCAAGACCCAGATCGCGTTGCTGCTTTGGGACCGGAAAAGGAGAGAACGGTGATCATCGGGGTCCCCGCTGAGGTCAAGACGGCTGAGTACCGCGTAGCGCTCACTCCCGGTGGCGTTCGAGAATTGGTCGAAAGGGGCCACCGGGTCGTGGTGGAGGCCAACGCCGGAGAGGGCTCGACGATCCACGACGACGAGTACGTCGTCCAAGGAGCTCAAATCGTCGCCACCGCCGCCGAGGTTTTCGGCGAGGCCGACATGATCGTCAAGGTCAAAGAACCGCAACCGGCCGAAGTCGCCATGTTCCGACCCGGCACCTTGCTTTTCACCTATCTCCACCTCGCGGCCTATCCCCAGCTCGCCGCCGGTCTCCGCGAAAAAGGGATCGTGGCCGTGGCATACGAGACTGTCCAGCTGCCCGATCGCAGCTTGCCCCTCTTGGCGCCGATGTCGGAGGTCGCCGGTCGAATGGCGACCCAGGTCGGGGCCTACTTCCTCGAGAAGGCGCACGGAGGGAGGGGTGTGCTACTCGGCGGGGTCACCGGGGTCGCCCCGGGAAAAGTGGTGGTGATCGGGGGAGGTATTGCGGGCACTAATGCCGCTGCGATCGCGGTGGGCATGCAGGCCGAGGTGGTGGTCCTCGACCGAGACCTGGGGCGGCTGCGTTGGCTCGATTCGATCTATCAGGGCCGGCTGGTGACGATGGCCTCCAACCGGCTGACGATCGAACAGCAAATCGCCGACGCCGATCTGGTGATCGGCACGGTGTTGGTTCCGGGGGCATCGGCGCCCAAGCTCGTCACCGAGGAGATGGTGAAGAGGATGCGACGCGGGTCGGTGTTGGTCGACGTCGCCATCGACCAGGGAGGCTGCTTTGAGACCAGCCACGAGACCACCCACGAAGCCCCGACGTACACGGTCCACGACGTCGTCCACTATGCGGTCGGCAACATTCCCGGAGCCGTGCCCAACACTTCGACTTATTCACTTACCAACGCCACCCTCCCCTACACCATCGCCCTCGCCAACCGGGGCGTCTCGGCGGCGATTCAGCGCTTCCCCGAACTCGAAGGAGGCGTGAACATCGTCGATGATCAGGTCACTCATGCAGCCGTCGCCGACAGCCTCGGGGCCAAGTTTGTGGAACCGGCGGCGGTGCTCGCCGGCCGCTGATGGCCGACCTCGCGGCCGGCGTGGAGGAGTATCTCTTCGCGCTCACGGTCGAGAGGGGGTTGGCAGCCAACACCCTGGCGGCCTACCGACGCGACCTCAATCAGTACCTCGAGTTCCTCGCTCGCCGCACCCCGGAGACGGCCGACCTCGACCGCTTCGTGGACCATCTCGATCGGCGGGGGCTGGCACCAGCCAGCGTCGCCCGCAAGCTGGCGGCAGTGCGCGGACTACATCGCTTCCTCGTGCATGAGGGCCACGAAACCCAGGACCCCACCCGCCTTCTCGAGCATCCCCGCCCCCGCGATCCGTTTCCCAAGGCGCTGACCATCGACCAGACGGTGGCTCTGGTTGAAGCACCGGACCTCGCCACCCGCGCCGGGAGGCGTGATCGCGCCTTGCTCGAATTTCTCTATGCGAGCGGGGCCCGGGTAAGCGAAGCCGTCGACCTAAACCTCGGTGATCTCGATCTCGAAGAGCGCACCGCATTTCTCACCGGGAAAGGCGACAAGCAACGGCTCATCCCCGTTGGGTCGAAAGCCGTTGAGGCGATCTTCAATTGGCTCCCGGATCGTTTAGAGATTTCCCGCCGCGGCCGAGATGCCGACGCCGTGTTTCTCAATTTGCGCGGCGGCCGCCTCAGTCGCCAATCGGTGTTTCGCCTTGTCCGTCACCATGCCGGCAGGGTCGGAATCGCACCGGCCACCATCTCACCGCATACCCTGCGCCACTCCGCCGCCACCCACATGGTTGAGGGTGGCGCCGACCTCCGATCGGTCCAAGTGATGCTCGGTCACGCTAGAATCAGCACCACTCAGGTTTACACCCGGGTTTCGCCACAGCATCTGGTCGAAGTCTTTTTCCTCTCTCATCCCAGAAGTCGGTAACAACATGACGGCAACTAAGTTTGAATCGGTCCGCGCCAACCTCAATGAGGCGAAAAAGCGGCTCATCCACCAGTTGGCTGAGCTCGGGTCCGAAGAGTCGGGGGAGTTGCGGGGCGACGTCGTTTTCGGTGAAAGCTTCGCCGATGCCGCCGCGGCGACGGCCGAGCGAACCGAGGTGCTGGTTCTGGTCGAGACCCTCAAGCATCAGCTCGATGAGGTGAACGTGGCTCTGGCCAGGATCGATAACGGCAAGTACGGGATCTGTGAGAACTGCGGCCGGGAGATCGGCGCGGCGCGGCTCGAGGCGCGACCTGAGGCCACTCTTTGCATCGACTGTAAGTCGAAGCTCGCCTCCTGACCCGGATCGGTTCTTGGCGACATCTCGTCGGCCGGTTCTTTCGGGTCATTTCCGCGGCCGGCCTCTCTCCGCTCGAGCGGGATTGGGTGACGGCGTCGCTTGATTGTGGGCACGCTGCGTTTTTCGCTCAAGGCAAGGCGGATCAAAGACATGGTTATGCGGCCGGTCGACGGGTGGGAAGCCGACCCGAGCTGATCAGAGCGGCCCTTCTCCACGACATCGGTAAGCGCCACGCCAACCTCTCCCCGGTGGGAAGGGCGTTTGTAACCGCCGCGGCCAAGGTCGGCCTGCCGGTGGGCCGGCGGGGTGGCATCTATCTCGACCATGGTCGCCTCGGTGCCGAGGAGCTCCGCGCTTTGGGGGCGGAGCCGCCCGTCATCGACTTCGCTGCCAACCATCACGGCGAACGGCCCCCATCGATCTCGCCGGCGGATTGGGCGACACTGGTGAAAGCCGACCGGTAGCGGTCCTTGACCTGATGCGCCCTGAAAGGCCACACTGAACCCACCTTTTTCATGTCTTTCAACGTCTCCACCGCCGTCTTCGCCGGTCCCCTCGACCTGCTCCTCCAGCTGATCACTCGCCATCAGGTCAACATCACCGAGGTCAGCCTGACTGCCTTGGTTGAGGAGTACCTGCTCTGTCTCGACGAGATGGCCGATCTCGACCTCGAAGTCACTAGCGAATTCATCCTGATCGCGGCCACCCTCATCGAGTTGAAGGCCCATCATCTTCTTCCGGCGCCGAAAACGGTCGATCTCGATGAAGAGTTGGCCCTGATCGAGGAGCGGGATCGTCTTCTCTCCCGGCTGCTGCTCTGTGTCACGTTCAAAGACGTGGCGGCGGTGTTCCTACGCCGGCTCGCCGAATCCAGCCAATTCTTGGCGCGGACCGGGGGTCTTGACCAGGCGATTCCGAAGCGTCCGAGCGAACTTGTCCTTCTGGTAGATGGCAACGCCCTGCGTCTCATCGCTAATCGAGTCTTGGACAGGGCCGGAAGCGCACCCGACCTCGATCACCTCGATCTCGACCTCCCCTCCGTCGAGGAAGCGATGGCCGACATCCAGGGCCGAATGGCCGAGCTCGTGCAGGCATCTTTCGATGAGCTTGTCGGGGAAGCTCGACGGCGCTCGGAGGTATCGGCCTACTTCCTGGCGCTGCTCGAACTTGCTCGTTGGGGGCTATTGAGCGTGGCCCAGGACGAATGGCTCGGCCCGATACGGATCGAGCATCGAGCCGCCCCTATCGTCGACTTGAGGAGTGCCTGATGGACATCAAGGCTGCGCTGGAGGCGATCCTGTTTGTCGCGGAGGCGCCGGTTCCGGTCGAAGAGCTGTCCGAGGTGCTCGAGCTGCCCCGGCGCGAGGTCGAAGCCGCGCTGACCGAGCTTGGCAACGAGCATGCCGCCCGGCGTGCCGGTTTGGTCGTGAGGCAAGCTGGGGGAGGTTGGCGCCTCTACAGCCATCCGGACGCCTTCCCGTATCTCGAGCGATTCACCGCCACGGCCAGCGCCCGTCGTCTTTCGGGGCCGGCGTTGGAGACCCTGGCGGTGATCGCCTACCGGCAACCGGTATCGCGCAGCCAGATTGCCCACATCCGAGGGGTTGACGCCGAGTCCGCCATCAGGTCCCTCGAGCGGTGGGGGCTCATCGAGGAGGCGGCCCGGTTGGCGGCGCCCGGGAATCCTGCCGTGTATCGCACGACGGCGTTGTTTCTCGAGAAGCTTGGCGTCAATGACCTTGCCGAGCTGCCACCCCTTGCCGATCATGTCCCCCCCGCTTCGGTCATGGATGCTCTCGAGGAAACTTTCGGCCCGAATCGATGAGCGAACGGCTCCAGAAGCTGATCTCGGCTGCTGGATTGATGTCCCGGCGGGCGGCGGAGGACCTGATCAAGGCGGGACGGGTAACCATCGATGGTCGAGTCGCCAGGCTGGGAGATAAGGCCGACCCGCACTCGGCGACTGTCGCCGTCGACGGGGTGCCGCTTCCAGTCTCACCCGACCTGGTCACCTACCTTCTCTACAAACCGCTGGGGGTGATCTCTTCAGCCTCTGATCCGGAGGGCCGGCCGACCGTGGTGGAATTGGTCCCTCCCCAGCCGCGGGTGGTGCCGGTGGGCCGCCTCGACTACGACACTGAAGGCCTTCTCCTCCTCTCCAATGACGGGACTTTGACCAACGCCGTCACCCATCCCCGCTACGGAATCCACAAGACTTATTTGGCGGAGGTGGAGGGCCAACCAGGGCCCGCGGCTCTGCGCCAACTTCGGGAGGGAGTCGAGCTGGAGGACGGAACGGCGCGCGTGCGCAGCGCCCGGGTGACCACCAGATCGCGTACGGGCGCGCAAGTCGAGTTGGTCCTCGGGGAGGGTCGCAATCGCGAGGTCCGGCGGCTTTTCGAAGCAGTCGGTCATCCGGTTCGCAAGCTCGTCCGCACTGCGATCGGACCGATCACCGATCGCTCGCTGCGAGCCGGACAATGGCGGCGGCTCACCAATTCCGAAGTCCATTCGCTCTACGCCGCTGCGGGTCTGGGCGCAGAGCACGCCCGTAATCTCACTTGATGTCCTCCCCGGTCCTGGTGCGGCCGCGCACACGTCCGATCGAAGCGGTGGTCCGTCCTCCCGGTTCCAAGAGCTTCACTAACCGCGCGTTGGTGACCGCGGCTCTCGCTCGGGGAGTGAGCCGCCTCGCCGGACCTCTCGACGCCGACGACACCGAGGCCATGCGTGTCGGTCTCGCCACCCTCGGGGTGCGAATTGATGACAACGATGATCCCTGGCTCGTCGTCGGCACGCGGGGCCGGCTTGGGGCCGGCCAGATCGACGCTCGCCAATCGGGAACGACAGCGCGTTTTCTCGCCGCCTTGGGCGCACTGGTTAACGGCCGCGTTGAGATCACCGGCCAGGGTCGACTACCGGCGAGACCGTTTGCCGAATTGGCGACGGCGCTGGCAATGGTCGGCATCGACGCCCGGGCCAATAACGGCGGCCTTCCTTTCGTAGTGGAGGGCCAGGGTGGTTTTCCGAGCGGTCGCGTCCTGGTTGACCCGTCGCGGTCCTCGCAGTTCGTGTCGGCGTTGCTATTGGTGGCGCCGATGGCCGAAGGCCCCGTTGAAATCGTGCTTACCGCGCCTCCGGCCTCCGCCTCCTATCTCGACTCGACCATCGCAGTGATGGCTGCGTTCGGGGCCGAGGTCGAAGTCGCCGACCGAGCTTTCCAAGTCGCTCCTACCGGGTATTCCGCAGCGAGCTACGAGATCGAAGCAGACGCCTCGGCGGCGGCCTATCCCTTGGTGGCGGCCGCCATCACCGGGGGAGTGGTCGGAATCGAGGGAATCCCGGCAGGGTCGACTCAGCCTGATCTCGAGTTGCTCACCGTTCTCGCCGCGATGGGTTGTGAGGTGCGGCGCTTCCCGCATCGCCTTGATTTGCTGGGGCCTCCTCAGCTGAACGCGGTCTCAGTCGACATGGAAAGGGCACCTGACGCGGTTCTCGCCCTGGCAGTGGCTTGTCTATTTGCAGACGGGACAAGCCGGCTGCGCCGGGTCGGCAACCTCCGGCTGAAAGAGAGCGATCGCCTGGCTGCCCTTGTGTCCGAGATTCGGCGCATAGGCGCCAAAGCATGGGTCGAAGGCGATGATCTCCTGATCGAGGGTGGTTCGTCACTGCAGCCGGCAGTGATTGATACCCATGGTGATCACCGTATGGCGATGAGCATGGCCCTCGTCGGTTTGCGTCAACCGGGGATCGCAATCGACCATCCCGAGGTCGTGGATAAGACCTGGCCGCGCTACTTCTCGGTGCTCGACCAACTGTGAACCTAATTGCCGTCGATGGGCCCGGCGGCGCCGGGAAGTCGACTGTCAGCCGCAAACTTGCCGAAAGGTTGGGATGGCTGCATCTCGACACCGGCGCCTATTACCGGGCGGCGACTCTGGCGGCGCTGCGCGCTGGTGTCGATCTCGAAGATGAGGACGAGGTGCTCGAGGTTGTCAAACTGCTCCGCCTACGACAGGAGCACGGGCTGATGCTGCTCAATGGCGAGGCTGTCTCGGAGGAGATTCGCTCAGCGGAGGTGACCGCCGCAGCGTCAACCGTGGCTGCTCACGGACGGGTGCGAGCGGTCATCGTTCGCCAGCAACGGCAATGGGTGGCTGGTCAAAAGCAGCCGGTCGTGGTGGAGGGGCGCGACATCGGGACCGTGGTCTTCCCCGCTGCGGAGCTGAAGATCTGGTTGGAGGCCAGCGAATCGGAGCGGGTCCGCCGTCGCGCCGAGGAGACCGGCCAGCCCGAGGAAGAAGTCGAAGGAGACCTCGCTCGGCGTGATCACGCTGACGCGTCCCGGGCGGCCTCGCCGTCTCGGCCGGCGGCTGATGCCATTCGTCTCGACACGACCAACCTGGGGGTTGAGGCGGTGGTGGCAAGGATCGTTCAGATGCTTCCGGTCGACGAGGTTTTCCGGCCACCCGTCTAGCGTTCTCAGCGATGATCGACCGAGTAGTCGTGGCCGAGCCGCGGGGCTTTTGCGCTGGCGTGGAGATGGCCATCAAGGCGTTGACCTGGATGGTCCGCCTTTTCGAGCCGCCGGTGTACTGCTACCACCAGATCGTCCACAACGAATGGGTGGTGAAGGCGTTCGAACGGGTCGGGGTGCGATTTGTCGATGACATCGGCGATGTCCCCATTGGGGCTCCCATCATGCTTTCCGCGCATGGATCTTCTCCCGAAGTCGTGGCCGCGGCGGCTGATCGAGCGGCAGTCGTCATTGATGCAGTTTGCCCGCTCGTGACCAAAGTCCACCACGAGGTCAAACGGATGGCCAACAATGGATTCGACATCATCTATGTCGGCCATCGCGGCCACGACGAAGCTCTCGGTACCCTCGCCGAGGCCCCCGAGCAGATGACCCTCGTCGAGCCGGACGACGGACTCGATCGTTTTCACGCCGCAGATCCAGCCAAGGTCGCACTCTTGGCGCAGACCACGCTCGGAACCTATGAATGGCAGGAAGTGCTCGACCGGGCCTCAGCTCGGTTCCCAGATCTCGTCACCTCGCGCAAGAGCGACCTTTGCTACGCCACCACCAATCGCCAGGAGGCGGTGCAGGCGCTTGCCAAGGAATGTGAGCTGATCCTGGTCGTCGGGTCGGAGAATTCCTCCAACACTCAGGCCTTGGTGCGGGTAGCGCGCGAGCACGGCGTGGACGCCCACCGCATCGACCGTGCGTCAGACATCGAAGAGGCGTGGCTTCTGGAGGTGAGTGTGGTCGGTCTCACCGCAGGTGCATCTGCCCCCGACCATCTGGTCACCGAGGTCATCGATCGCTTGAACCCGGCTAAAGGCTTCGAACTGCTCGCGGTCACCGACGAAGAAGAATACTTCCCCCTCCCTCCTCAGCTCCGTTCCTTCGTTACCACTTTGCAGCATTTGGTCGAGGCTGGTTTCACCGCCGTCGAGGCTGGCGCCGGACCCCTCGAACGTGATCGAGAGTGGACTGCGACCGAGGCGCTTTCACTTATCGCCGGGAGATGAGCGGCCGGCTTCCGATCGTGGCAGTCGTTGGCCGCCCCAACGTTGGGAAGTCGAGCCTCGTGAACCGGATCGTCGGGGGACGGCAAGCAGTGGTTGAGGAGCGGCCGGGTGTGACCCGTGATCGTCGCAACTTCGAAGCAGACTGGAACGGCCGCAGTTTTGCGCTGGTGGACACTGGTGGCTGGGAACGCGATCCCGCCGAGGCGGTCAGCGAGTCGATCAAGGCCCAAGCCGAGATTGCCTTGAGTGGCGCCGATCTCGTCCTCCTCGTGATCGACGCGCGGGTCGGCATCACCGAGGATGATGAAGGGGTGGTCAACCTGCTGCGCAGGGCCGACGTACCCGTCATCCTCGCGGCCAACAAGATCGACGACCGAAGCCACGAACAAGCGTTGGCCGACCTGTGGGCGGTCGGCCTCGGCGAGCCGATGGGTGTCTCGGCGTTGCACGGCCGGGGAATGGGCGAGCTCCTCGACCGCTTGGTCAAGCTCCTGCCGCCCGACGAATCGGTGCCCGCGAAGGACGACTTGCCGCGGCTGGCGTTGATTGGGCGACCTAATGTCGGCAAGTCGACCTTGCTTAATCGGCTCGTGGGGGAGGAGCGGGTGATCGTCTCTCCGACCCCGGGCACTACCCGTGACCCCATCGACGTTGAGGCGGAGATCGACGGGACGCGGTTCGTGATTGTCGACACCGCTGGGATTCGCCGGCGCCCACAGATCACCGAGTCGGCCGACTTTTACGCCGTCGATCGCGCCCGCCGGTCGCTGGCCGAAGCCGACGCTGCGGTGGTTTTGATCGATGGGATCGAGGGCGTCACTCAGCAGGATCAACGAATCATCGATGAAGCGGTCGAGGCGGGGGTTTCCATCACCATCTTGCTGAACAAATGGGATCGGGCGCAGAGTCTCGAGGAACGCGAAGACGCCACCCGTAGCGTCGAGGACCGTCTCGGGTTTGTGCCCTGGGCGCCAATCATGCGCGGTTCGGCCCTCACCGGCGCTCGATTACAACGTTTGGGGGCGTTCATCGAGCAGGGTCTCGAGGCGCGGCAGCGTCGCATCGCCACTGGTGAGCTCAATCGAATGATCTCGCGCTGGGCTGCCGCCCATCCACCCCCCGTTCGCAAAGGACGCCGGCCACGGATCCAGTACGCGGTCCAGGCCGGGGTCGCCCCACCCACCTTCGTGCTCTTCGTCGCCGGTGGCGAGCTCGGCTCTGACTATCTCCGCTTCATCGAGAACCGCCTCCGAGAGGAGGTCGATTTCGAGGGCACCCCGCTTCGCATCCTCACTCGAAGCGGCAAGCGATGACCGATCCGTTCCTTCCTGATGAGGAGCCCGCCCCGGACTTGCCAAGCCCCTGGGGGTTCCGAATCTTCATTGTCCTCGCCACGATCTACTTGCTCTACAGGCTGGGCCAAGGCATCGCCTGGGTCGTCACGCGGCTAGCGACCTGACTTGGTGACGCGCGAGGCCACCGTCGCCAGGGTTCACTTGTACCTCGACCTTTTCGATGCCCTATCGATCACGGTTTGGATCGGTGGGGGTTGGGGCGTCGATGCGCTACTCGACGAGCAGACCCGTCCGCACGCGGACAACGACATCGTTGTCTCCGAAACGGAGGCGCAGATTCTTCGCAAGGCGCTGCTCGAAGCCGGCTTTGGCGACATTCCGCGTGACGACACCAGAGCGTGGAACTTCGTGATGGGGGAACCGGGCGGCAGTGAGATCGACTTCCATGTCATCGTCTTGGACGACACCGGCGACGGCATCTACGGCCCAGCCCAGAACGTAGACGTCATTCCGAGAGAGGCTCGTGCCAGCTTCGGGTACATCGGCGGGCGTGAGGTCCGCTGCCGGTCGGCCGAATACCAGATCCGCTCGCATTTCGGCTACCAACTGAAGGCGAAAGACATTGCCGATGTTGCAGCCCTCAGATACCGGTTCGGCATTCCGTAGACACGAGGAGGTGGCACCATTCCTCTTTGAACGCAAGTCGTTCAGCTCTCCGATCCGTCCGCTTGGCACTCACCCTCGCCTCCTGCCAGATCCCACCTCAGACTGGACGCATCGTTGTAGGTCATGGTTAAGCACACGCCGGATGTCGAAGCCACAGTCATCGAGCTTGCCAGCGGCGACTCCGTTGTGATCGGCGTGTTCTGTAGGTGATTTTGGTGGCTATGGAACCACGCGAACCTAAGGTTTGATTGGTGGTCGGGCTGGCGAGATGCGAGGTGCACGGAGTACTACTGCTGTTAGCATCGAAGTATGACTCCATCGAAGCGGCGTCTCACCGTGACCGTCGATCCCGAACTTGTCGAAGCCGGAAACCGCGCCGTGGCCGAGGGCAAAGCGGACTCACTCAGCGGCTGGGTGAACGGTGCGTTGGAAGAGAAGATGCACCGAGACCAACAGCTGGCTCATCTGCGGGCGGCGATAGCGGACTACGAAAGGGAGTTCGGCGAGATCACCGCCGCCGAGATCGCAGCTCAACAGCGGGCGGATCGACAGCACGCGGTTGTTGTCAGGGGCCGAACGACGAAAGCACGATCGCGAAACAAGACGAGGCCCCCCGCGTGACGCTCGTGCTCGACAGCGGCGCCCTGATCGCCCTCGAACGAAACGAGCGAGCGATGTGGGTTCGCCTCAAGGCATCCGAGCTCGCCGGCGAGATTCCGGTAACCCACGGGGGCGCGCTGGGACAGGTGTGGCGCGGCGGCCCACGGCAGGCACGGTTGGCACATGCGCTTCAGGGGGTCGATGTCCGCCCGCTTGACCGCGCACTCGGCCGGGCCTCCGGCGAGTTGCTTGGCACCACAGGCTTGTCCGACGTCATCGATGCTGCGGTCGTCCTTCTCGCCGCAGACGGGGACGAGATCGTAACGCTGGACCGCGATGACTTCGAGTACCTCGTCGCCGCAACTGGTCGGCACGTGGAGTTGATCCGCCCCTGACCGACTGCGACTGTTCTGAAGGCGATTTTGGTGGCTATGCAACCACGCGAACCTAAGGTTTGGTTGGTGGTCGGGCTGGCCAGATTTGAACTGGCGTCCTCTTGACCCCCAGTCAAG
>JACCTH010000002.1 GCA_013812505.1 Acidimicrobiia bacterium
GACACCTGGTCGAGGAGATGTCGGTCGACTCGCACCCCTGGATACCTTTGCTCGAGATCATCTAACAGGTCGGAGATGGCGAAGTCGTGCAGCTTCACGCTGAGCCCCCAGTTTTCGATCCGCGCCACGGTCAGCATTTGTCCGATCATCTCCTGGAGCCGATGACCGTCAGATGCCATCTGACGAAGCAGGTTGGAACGTTCCTGGTCGGTGAGGTCGGGGTTCTCATTCAGGAGCTCGGCGCCAGTGACCACGGTCGTCAGCGGAGTCCGGAGCTCATGGTTGACATGAGAACGAACTCGGCCCGGATGCGATTCTTTTCCTCGGCGAGAGCGAGGGCGCGTTCAGCCTCGGCCTGCGCCGCCGCCAACTGCCGGTTGTGCTGTTCCAGCTCGGTTGACTGCTGACGAAGGAGCTCGGCTTCAAATGCCATCTCGCGAAAGTTCCGCTTCACGAATGAGCGACCAATCAACAAGATCGCCGTCAACAAGACAAAGAAGGCGCCAACGCCAAGCAGTTGGAGCGTGGTCGCTTGAATCCCCTGGCTCCGGACGCGGCGTTCCAATAGTTCCGAAATGTCGTAATAGAGAAGCAGCGCGCCACCAGTCTCGAGCGGTTGCACGACCTGATAGGCGATGGTCCCAGAGGACCGTTCGACGACACCGTCGATAAGGATCGGAGCAGCGACCGGAGCAGCGACCGGAGCAGCGACGGCCGCCATCGACTTGGACCCCAAACCAAACAGGAGGAGTTCGTTCTCGAGAACGTCGCCTTCCAGGTTCGGCGAGGTCGCGACCTCAATCAACCCAGCTTCAGTGACTATTGCGACAGCTTCGACGTTGAGGCTGTTGCGAATGAGCCGGACGGCAATGGAAGGATCAGTGTGTCTTGGCCCAAAGCATCCATCTGCTCCTGAGCTGCCGTCGACTCAAGGACGAACAGCTCTCCCTCGCCGACCGGCCGGCTGGCCGCTCGCTGATGCTGAATCGCCGATGCCAAAGAAGCGACCGCGACCACACCGGCGACGCACGCGCCGATCCACCAGGCGGCCGCCGGCTTCCGGATAGGCGCGCTCCACTGTTCCACCCCCAGAACATTGACGTTTTTGCCGAAAGCCTTAGCCCTCTTGCCACCCGGTTGAAATGTCATACTCCGCCTGGATGGCGATGGATAACACGGTCGGAACCCAATTCGGCACCGGGATGCCTGCGCGATTCATCCGGGGTCTTCTGGGCGTTGTGATCGCGCTAGCCCTGTTCAACGCCTACGGGGACACCTCCTTCTTCTTCTACTTCACAATCCTCTCCAACTTCATGGCGACGGTGCTGATGATCGGGCACGCCGTCTCACCAGATTGGATGCGCCGCAACGGATCGTGGCGAGGTGCAGTCACGTTGTACATGACGGTGACCGGCTTGGTCTTCGCAGTCCTGCTTGCTCCGATCGAGGCTGATGTCGGCATCCTCCTACCGTGGGTCAACTTCGTCCTCCACTCGGTGGCTCCTGCCGCGGTGCTCATCGACTGGCTCCTGTTCCCACCGGCTCGACCGCTTCCTGGCAACGTCCTTTGGGCATGGCTCATCTTCCCTGCCATCTATTTGACGGTCACCTTGGTTCGCGGCCCCAGCGCCGACTTCTATCCCTACCCCTTCCTCGATCCTCGGCTCGGCGGCGGGTACGGCAGAGTGGCGATCTATACGCTGCTCGTGCTCCTGGTCTTTCTCGGAATCGGCACCTTCGTCCGTTGGTGGCCAGACCGACGAGGCAACTCTCTCCCCGCGATCGGCTGAGGCGTACGATCCTTCCATGGCGATCATTTCGCGCGGGTTCAAGGGACGGCGGCAGGAAGACGCGCCGCGGGACCGTGTCCCTCCGGGCCAATACGTCACCAACGATTTCCCGGTGTTGTCGGCTGGGCCCACCCCGCTCATCTCGCTCGACAAATGGAGCCTGAGCCTTACCTCGGAGACGGGCCAAACGACTTCGTGGACCTGGGACGAGTTCTCGGCCCTCCCGACCGAAGCGATCACTGTCGACATCCACTGCGTCACCAAGTGGACGAAGCTCGACACGAGCTGGGAAGGGGTCTCGGTCGACACTCTCTTGGACGGAGTCCAAACCTCGTCCGGGTTCCTGCTCGTCGAGTCCTACGACGGGTACACCACAAATTTGCCTTTGGCCGATGCGACCAACGGCAAAGCCTGGGTCACTCATATCTACGACGGTGAGCCGCTTCGGCCCGAACACGGTGGCCCGGCGCGCCTCCTCGTGCCCCGCCTTTATCTGTGGAAGAGCGCCAAGTGGGTGCGCGGGCTGCGACTTTCCAGCGCTGATCAAAGGGGCTTCTGGGAAGGCTACGGGTATCACAACTACGGAGACCCATGGAAAGAACAGCGGTACGCGGGCGACTGAACTGGCTCGTGGCCGAGGTGGTCGACCTCATCGACGAAACCGGAACCGTAAAGAGCATCGTTCTCGATTGCCCCGACTGGCCCCTCCATCTCCCGGGACAACATGTCGACATCCGCCTCACCGCCGAAGACGGCTACCAAGCACAGCGGAGCTATTCGATTGCGAATCCGCCCGCCGGTGAGAAGGTCGTGGTCACGGTCGAATTGGTCGACGATGGCGAAGTGTCGCCCTACTTGATCGGAGAGCTCGCGGTCGGTGACCAGATAGAGCTGCGGGGCCCAATCGGCGGGTACTTCGTCTGGACACCCGAGCACGGCGGTCCGGTGCAGCTCGTTGCCGGAGGAAGCGGGCTGGTCCCACTGATGGCGATGATCCGAGCTTTGGCCGAGTCGGATCGGCGGGTCCCGGTTCGGCTGCTCACCTCGGCAAGATCGAGGGAGACATTGATCTACGGCGACGAACTTCGGCGCCTCCAGAGTTCGCTCGACAACCTCGAGGTTGCCTACACGTTGACGCGCGCTCAGCCGGCCGATTGGCAGGGTTATTCGCGCCGGGTCGACCAACAGATGCTGGCCGAGACTTCCTGGCCAGCGACGGAGCGGCCGCTCGGATTCGTCTGCGGACCAACCGGCTTTGTGGAGACTGTCGCCGCCAACCTCGTGGCGTTAGGCCACGACGCGGCTCGTATCAAGACCGAACGATTTGGTCCCTCAGGAGGGTGACGCAATGACCGACATGCACCTCGACGGCAATGCTTTGGGAGCGCTGTTCATCGACCTGTTTGGTCAGGAGATGACCGATCAGAATGGATGCTGCGACGCCTGCGGAGCGGTCAATCCGTTCGGACGGGCGGTCGTTTATCGCGACGCTCCCGGTGACGTAATGCGTTGCCCCGACTGCGGTGCGGTCTTGATCGTGGCTGTCAGGACGGAGACTCGTTTACGGGTAAGCATCCAGTCATTGCGATGGATCGAAGTGCTCGAATGACGGATTTCTCCGACCTCAGGGCGATCTATATCAATTGCACGTTGAAGAAATCGCCTGAGCTATCGCATACCGAGGGGTTGATGAAGCGGTCGATGGGGATCATGCGCAAACAAGGCGTCGACGTTGACTATCTCCGCGGCGTGGACTTCGACCTCGTGCCCGGGGTATATCCCGATATGACCGAGCACGGCTGGGAAAGCGACGATTGGCCGTCCATCTTTCCGCGAGTGATGGCGGCACAGATCCTGGTCGTCGGCACTCCGATCTGGCTGGGCGAGAAGTCGTCGATGTGCACGAGGCTGATCGAGCGGCTCTACGCCAACAGCTCCCTGCTCAACGAAGAGGGCCAGTACGCCTACTACGGCCGGGTCGGGGGTTGTCTGGTAACGGGCAACGAGGACGGGATCAAACACTGCTCGATGAACGTCCTCTACTCGCTGCAGCATCTTGGTTTTGTCATCCCACCGCAGGCTGACGCCGGCTGGATCGGCGAGGCGGGCCCAGGTCCTTCCTATCTCGACCCCGGCTCAGGCGGCCCCGAGAACGACTTCACCAACCGCAACACCACATTTATGACTTGGAACCTGCTCCACGCGGCGCGGATGTTGGTCGACGCGGGTGGCTTCCCCGCCCATGGCAACCAGCGGTCAGAGTGGGACGCCGGACAACGATTCGATTACGCGTAATGCTTTCGGAACGCCCCCTGAATAGACAGGCTGCTATGGACAAAGAACTCAGGATCGTGCGGTTGGCAGCGCTCGCTTACACGGCCAACTTCGTGGCCGGCATCGCAACGGCCATTCGCGGCGGATACCGGGCGGAACCCATCGGCATACGAACAAGGATTCCGATCGCAGCCGATGCGATTGTCGGCAATGGAAGCGCCCTCTCGGCTCCGCCGGCGATGATCTACTTTTTGTGGAAGCTGCTCAGGAGCTCTGCCCACAGCCGTATAGCCAAGGGACAACTGGTCCTCCTCGCCTCCACGTTTCTCGCCGGAGCAGTAGCCGAACCGCTGTCGCATCGGATTCTGAGTCGAGGTTTGCCAAAGCATGTCAAAGCCATTGGTGTTCTCAACATCGCTTTGCCTGCAGCCATGCTGATTGGCACTGTCAAGTCACTGGTCGAGCCGGAGGCCGCACAGACGTTGTGAGCTGGGTTGTCACGATCGTGATCGCCATCCAACTGGGTTTTGTCGTGTTCCTGATTTCGGACTTCGGAGCAGCGGAGGCAGCCACTCTTCTATTCGTGGTGACCACCGCTCTGGTCGGTTTATTGATGGCAAATAGAGTTCGAAACAACCGGATCGGCTGGCTGCTGCTCTCCGCGGCCCTCTCCTTTGCAACGGGTGCTTTGAGTTTCACCGTAATCGAGTCTCAGGCCATCGATCCACACAGCCCTCTCTACTTAGTGGCCGTTCTCGTTAGCAACTTGGGTTTCGGGATCGGCTTCGGACTTGTCACGATTTATGTTCTCTTTTATTTCCAACCGGTCGCCTCCCATCTAGCCGCTGGCGCATCGTGGGTTGGATTGGAGGGTTCGGTCTTGTCCTGCTGTTGGCAAGCATCGCGTTCGATCCTGGGACCTTCGATGGACTCCCGGTGGAGAATCCCATCGGTTTACGGGACTCCGAAGCGTTGGCGCTGATCCTCGATGGGGGCGCACTCCTTCTGGTGGTCCCCGCAATTTTCGCGTCGGCGGCCTCGATGGTGGTCCGCTTTCAGCGGGCGAATCCTGTCGAGCGACAACAGCTCAAGTGGGTCGTGTTGAGCGTGGTCGTCTGGGTGGCTGCCCTTGTCGTGACTGGTTTGGCGGAACTGTCCGAAGACACCGAAAACGCGATAACAACAATTGCCGCGTCCCTGGTGCCCTTGGCGATCGGCATTGCTATTCAAAGGTATCGCTTGTACGACCTCGATCGAATCATCTCTCGCACGGTTACGTACGGACTGGTCACAGCCGCGCTCGCCGTCGTCTACGTAGCCGTTGTGTTCGTTCTTACGAACCTCATTCGTCTCGAAGGCGATTTCGCCGTCGCGGCGGCAACCTTGGGAGTCGCGGCGCTTTTCAGACCCCTCCGCCGCCACCTCCAGGCATTGATTGATCGCCGCTTCAATCGGTCGGGACAGACCGCGGTCCGGACGGTCGAATCCTTCACCGCCCGGCTGCCATCAAAGGTGAATCTCATCGAGCTGACGGGAGATGTGCGAACTGTCGTCGGCCAGACGATGCAGCCGGCCACACTTTCGATGTGGCTGCGAGGAGAGCCGATGTCGCGGCAGCCATGAGCTGGATCGCGGTGATCGTGATCGTCATCGAGCTTGTGGTCACGATCGTTCTCCATGTCGGTGACTTCGGATTGCCCGAGCTGGCGACAGTCCTCTTTGTGTTGACTACGGCGTTGGTGGGACTCCTGACCGCGCGAAGAGTTCACGACAACCCGATCGGTCGGTTGCTTCTTGCCGCTGCGGTGGCCTATGCCACCGGAGGACTTGCGGTCACCTTGATTGACGATGCCGCAATCGACCCGCAGAATCCGCTATTTGCTGTTGCGGCAATCGTCGGCAATCTGGCGTTCGGGCTTGGGTTCGGAATCCTCGCCACCTTTGTCCTTCTCCTATTCCCGACGGGACGCCTTCGCTCGCCCCGGTGGGCGATCGTTGGTTGGATGGCCGGAGTGGGGCTGGCGCTCCTTTTGCTCGGCATCGCCCTTTCTCCCGAGACCTTTGCGGGGCTTCCGATCGAGAACCCGATTGGCGTGCAAAACTCGCAGACACTGCTCCTGGTTTTGGAAGGTGGAGGGATCTATCTCCTATTTGCCGCGATCCTTGCTTCGGTGGCTTCGATGGTGGTCCGCTTTCGGCGGGGCACGCCGATCGAAAGACAGCAGCTCAAGTGGGTGGTGCTGAGTGTGTTGGTCATGGCCGGCGCCACCGGATTGACCCTGCTCTGGGAGATCGCCAACGGCCAAGCCGAGGTGAGCGACGATTTGGAGAACGTCGTCGTTTCCACGACGTTGGCGTTGATCCCGTTGGCTATTGGCATTGCGATTCAGCGTTATCGCCTGTATGACATCGATCGGATCGTCTCGCGCACCGTTACTTATGGCCTCGTTTCCGCCTCGCTCCTGGCGGTCTATGCCGTCCTTGTCTTCGTCCTCACCGATCTGATCCGACTGCAAAGCGGCCTCGCCGTCGCCGCGGCAACGCTCGGCGTGGCGGCGCTTTTCACCCCGTTGCGACGGCGCTTGCAAGCACTGATCGACCGCCGCTTCAACAGGTCCGGCCAGAACGCGGTTCGCACCTTCGAAACCTTCACCGCGAGGCTGCCATCCAAAGTCGATCTTCTCGAGCTGACCAGGGATGTGCGGTCCGTTGTCGGCCAGACGATGCAGCCGGCCATGCTCTCGCTATGGCTTCGAGGCGAGGCCGACTAGGACTCGCGCAGCCAGACCGAGAGCGAGACGGGCTGCATAGTGTGAGCAACCAGGCGTGACAGCTCCGACCGCAACGGGA
>JACCTH010000040.1 GCA_013812505.1 Acidimicrobiia bacterium
GAAGGGCACCGTAAGCCTTGTGCTCGTCGGTGAACACTTCGGCTCCCCGCTTGATGTTCTTGCGGATATGGGGATACATCATCAGCGCCGTGGTATCAGGGACCACAACTGCCTTTACCCGTCCGCCACGCTCGACCATACCCAGAACGGGAATCTTCGGTCCCTTGGGGATGCGCCCACGGGAGGCTTTCCGGCCACCGCCGACGAACATCTCATCGACCTCGACAATGCCCTCCAGCTGATCTTCGTCCTGCTCCATCAGTTCGTTTCGGATCAGGTGGAACATGCGCCACGCCGTCTTGTAGGTAACGCCGATCTCCCGCTCCAACTGCTTGGCGGAAATTCCGCAGCGGGTGCTTGTCATCAGGTAGATGGCGTAGAACCAAAGGTGCAGGGAAGTGGACGACTTGTGATAGATCGTTTCGGCGGTCGGGTGGAGATGGTGGCCGCAATGGGTGCAGGTCCACGACTGCCGTTGCGTGACGGTGACGTACTTCTTAAAGGTTCGCATCCCGCCACACTTCGGGCATTCCGCATGTTGCCCATCGACCGAATAGCGGGTCCGCCACAGCCATTCAAGGCAGGTGTCATCGTCGGGGAAATCCCGCATGAATTCCATGAGCGAATACTGAGAATCAGACGACTTCGCCCTGGTGGGGTTCTTCCTGTCAACCGGTGGCATAAGCCAATTGTACGAGGCAGGTATGACAGATTCTTATACAACGAAGGGATACTTACCGATCCTTCGCCGGGTGATTAACGAAGCGGTCCAGTCCATCGCGCTTCACGAATCGGTTTATACGGCGGAAGATGTCGGGTTTGCGACAAGTGTTGCGACCGCGGAGCTGGCTGCAGTGGCCGATTTGAACGGCGATGGAATGATGGAAATCGTGCTCAACGTCGCGTACTACGAAGGCGCATGGTCGTTGGCGCTTGAGAACCGCGACTATGGACAGCCAGTGGAGGTACTTGGCTGCGGGCTTGGTGTGTGAACTTCCCGACGTCAAACTTCATCCTCGACAGGGAACCGGACCTTGACTTGAGTGTCGTGGTAGCACCCGACCAGGCAGTTGGTCGGCCTGTCGGCGACCCTTCGTTCAGAGGGCATCTTCTGACACGAGTAACCCCTAGGGCGGCGACCCTAGTCCTCGGGCAAAGTTGGCTTGCTCTTCAGGTTCTCGTGGTATTCAGCCAGAGTGCTATCAATGCGATCCAAAAGGTTCTCGTCTCTGATCAGGTCGGTCGTTAAGACTCCTGTCCCCCTGTCGTCGGTGGGTTGCGGTCGGTCCAATGGGGAGTGGCGGTGGCGCCATATCAAGGTGACGGCCATGCAGGCTCCGGCTCCCGCTCCGACGGCTAACCCCCGCAGTCCTGCCCAAGCAAGCGTCAGCGCACCGGTGGTGGATGCGATAGGCGTAATGACGGCGGCTAGGGCGACAGCTCCGACACCTGACACGTCGCTGCTTGGGTTCGTGAACGTCATCGATGCTTTCCACCGGCTGAAGGACGCCCATACTGCTACCCAATTCTTCATCGACGAGCGAAGAACTCGACTCGGGGGATTCGGCTGATTGAGGCGCTCTTCGAACTCGCTGCCGCTGCGGACTCGGGCAACCACTTCGAGGAGGTAGAGGCCGTGGAGAGCGCTTGGGATGCAAAAGGGAAGGCGAACCGGTGACTGTCCTTTACGATTCTCCTAGGGAACTCCTGGTCTCAGGCCTGTTGGGCCGGCGTCGCTCGATTACCGGAGTACGGCCAGCGCTCAATGGCTACCAGAAGGGCCATTGTTTCTACTGCTACCGGCCGATCATGGTCCGTACCCGACAGCCCTCAACCGGCCGACGTTGACCACTTCTTCTCACACGTTTTGATGTCCCGTGGCTTCCCGGTCGATCTTGACGGTGTTTGGAACGTGGTGTTGGCCTGCCGGGACTGCAACCGGGGTGATGGCGGGAAGATGAGCGCGATACCGGCCAGCACCTTCCTGGACCAGCTACGGCTCAGAAACGAGTACCTCATCTGGAGTCACCATCCTCTCAAAGACACGCTGATTAGGCAGACCGGACGGGATCCGGACAGTCGCCGAATGTTCCTCAAGAGGGCATGGGACATGGTGGGGAGCCTCAGCATCAAGACAGATTGGAGAACACCTGAACAGGACAGACCCGTCTTCGGATGCCTGCCCCTTCTGCCAACGCATGCGGGCAGGCGATCTGATAGTCGAGAATGATCTGGCGGCCGCCTTTCCTGACGGGTTTCCAATCTCCCCTGGCCACATGTTGGTAGTCCCGAAGCGCCACGAAGCGGACTTCTTCCCACTCAGCGAAAGCGAACAGGTTGCCATTCTCCATCTCACACGCCAGATGCAAGGGGACCTGGCCGAGTCCACCGATGCCACTGCCTTCAACGTCGCAATGCGGGAGCAGGTGCCGGTCAGACCGTGGAGCACGCCCATCTTCATCTCGTGCAGAAATACCCAGGCGATGTCGAAGACCCTCGCGGGGGAGTGAGGTGGATCATCCCCGACAAGGCCGCCTACTGGCCGCACTGACACACCCGCGGTCCTATGGAAGGATCTCCGGACTGTCTTTGCCAGGACGCGGTTTGGACGCGAAATGCTGCGAAACGACCACCGGTGATCGCAATCCATCAGCATCGAGAAAGCCTGTCGTAATTGGGGAATCCGACATTTCCCCTGCTCAGAGCCTTGGCCGAGACTTCCCTTACAAGGAAGAAGTCGGCGGTTCGAGTCCGTCAACGCCCACGATCAATTTTCATAGTGGTTACAGGGCTCGTTTGGCTCCCAGTCGCCGACGGCAGATCGCCAGACCTCGGTTTGGTCCGCATTTGGTCCGCGTCAGAATCGACCACTCGTTGGTCGAGGTGGCTCGCGGGTCGCATGATCGACACCTTCATAGGCTGTCCACCACTGGGCACGGTCACCTGAACATCAGATCGGACGAGGTCAATCCCAGTGCATGGTCGAAAAAGTCAGCGACGAACTTGGGGCGAGTGACGGTTGAAATGAAGGCCCCGATTTCGCGTGGTCCACTCTCGAGCTTTCCGCCACCACTGAAGCCTCGATCGACCGAGCTCTACGTCACCTCGTTGACTCTGGAGCTCAAGCGGTCACTTCTCGAAATGCTTCCTCCAACGGCCCGATCACTTGGGGTTGGTTGTATTTGGCAAGCATCTCAGCAGAAAGCGCCGACACAAGAGAGAGATCAGTGGCGCGATTGACGGCGTCACCTAAAAGGGTGAATTGTTGGCCCAGCTCAGCCTGGCAGGCGCCAGGGAAGATAATGTCTCCGTCACTAACACCCGCGAATCGCTTAAGGCTCCAGCGCCCTTCGACTGAGAGATCCGGAGGAAAATTGAGCGCGACCAAAACTAGGAGGCCCCTCGTCTGACTCTTCGCGAGGTCGGCCAGCGCTTCAACCGGCGTTCCTTCATTGTCCGGATAAATGACGACGGAAAGCTCATCACCGACAACTAGTGGCGGCATCGTCGTTCCGCTGTCGGAAATCGGCCGGTAGCCCACGACCTCCTCAACTTTGACGATACCTTCTGCGTATTCCCTATCTGGCTGGTCCCAGGGAGGTGTCAACACCGCCCGAATATTGACCCACTGGCACCGGCCGAAAATTGACCCCCCTGGCCGGGTTGTTGGTCACTCTGTGTTGTCGGTTGGCACCCTCCCTAGGTCGCGGTCTTTGAGTCGGTAGCTGTCTCCTTTGAGGGAGACGACTTCGGCGTGGTGGACGAGACGGTCGATCATGGCGGC
>JACCTH010000059.1 GCA_013812505.1 Acidimicrobiia bacterium
CTCCTGGCCGCCGACCACTTTGCGACGTCCCAGTTCGAGGAGGATCTCCTTTGAGTCCACCCCGTAGCGTTCGGCGGAGCGTTTGGCGTGGAGCAGGAACGACCCGTAGACGCCGGCGTAGCCGAGCGGGAGGCCGTCGCGGTCGGCGCGAACGTCAAGATGGCCGGGCTGGTGCGGTTGCTCCACGCGGTGCGCGACAATTTCGTCAAAGGCTCACGGTTCGTCACCTTCGCCGGCACGCTGGGGATCGAGCCCAAACCACACGAGGCCGGGCGAGGAGCGATCAACGCCGGTGTCTTCGACCTGATGCGCCAGATATCGCTGCTCTACGGGCCGAAAGGTGTGACCGTTCACACCATCGCCCCCGGCCCCTCCGACACGCCGCGCCTCCGCCGCATCCTGACCAACGTCGCCGCCGAGCGCGGGGTCGACTTCGACAAGGTCTACGCCGAGTACGTCCGCGAGAACTCGCTCGGCCGCCTTGGCACGGTCGACGAGATCGCCTGGGCCGTCATGCTCCTCCCCGAACCGCAAGCCGACCTGATGCACGGCGGCGTCCTCCATCTCGACGCCGGCGCTCTCCGCGGTACGACCTAACCCCCTCCTGGGGTTTTCGCCATCAAACGCAACCTATCGGTTGCGTTTGATGCGAAAACTGAGAAGGTGACTGCCTACTTGCATTTTGGCGCCAGTAGCGCCAAATGGCGCCATGCCCAGCATCCAGATCAAAGAGGTGCCCGACCGGGTCCACGCGACTCTTAGACGACGAGCGGCGATGGCCGGACAATCCCTTCAGGAGTATCTGCTCAGCCGGTTGATCGCTGAGGCCGATCGCCCAACGTTGGAGGAAGTGTTCGAGCGCGTCGGTCACCGGACCGGAGGTTCGGTTTCTTTCGACGCGGCCGCGGGCGCAGTCCGCTCAGATCGTGATCGTCGTTGACGCCAGCGTTTTGATGGTGGCCTTGGCCGACGACTCCAAGGATGGGGATCGCGCGCGAAACCGGCTGCTTGGCGAAGTGCTTTTCGCACCGGAGTTGATCGATCTCGAAGTCGCCTCGGCCCTGCGACGATTGGTCTTGGCAGGCGAGCTTGACGGCAGAAGAGCGGAGTCAGCCCTCCTGGATCTGTTCGACGTCCCTCTTTCTCGGGGATCACACCTGCCTCTGCTCACGCGATGTTGGGAGTTGCGATCCAATCGGACGATTTACGACTCGGCATATGTTGCGCTGGCGGAGGCAATTGGTTGCTCGCTGCTTACTGCGGATCCTCGTCTCGCAAACGCGCCTGGCTTCGATTGTCCAGTAGAAATCATCGGAACCTCGGCCTGGTCGCCTCCCGCGACCCTCGATCCCAATCCAACCTAGACCGGATCGGGTACTGTCGAAAGGAGCGATCGAGGAGGATGAATGTTCCCGACTAGCGACGAAAAGGTTCCGGGCAAGGGGCTCGGCGTCGTCACGATCCTCTTCATTGCCATCAACGTGCTGGTGTTTCTGTTCCTGCAAGGCGCCGGTTCCAACGAATCGTTCACCTACGGATACGCGGCGGTTCCCCTAGAAATCACGAGTGGAGAGGATCTCACGACTCCACAGGTCATCGAGACTGCGGATGGCCCAGTCGAAGTGCCGCAAACGCCGGGTCCCAACCCGATCTTTCTCACCCTGATCACCAGCATGTTCATGCATGCCGGATGGCTGCATCTGATCGGCAACATGCTCTTCCTGTGGGTATTCGGCGACAACGTCGAACACACCATCAGCCGCGGTTTGTATGTCATCTTCTACCTGCTGGCTGGCGTCGTCGGCGCTCTCGCCCAGATCCTGATCGACTCGGATTCTCCGATCCCGAGCCTTGGCGCCTCGGGCGCGGTATCGGGTGTGCTCGGCGCCTACTTGGTCCTCTTCCCTCGCAACCGCGTGCGGGTTTTCATGCTGCGGACTATGGCAACAGTGCCTGCAATGGTGATGATCGGCATGTGGGCGCTGTTCCAATTCATCAACGGCCTCGGGGCATTCGCCGTGGCCGAGGAGACCACCGGCGGCGTTGCCTACATGGCCCACATCGGTGGATTCGTCGTCGGGCTTGTGGCGGGCGCAATCGCCCGGTCGGCCGGAGCGGTCAAAACGACTACCTAGCAACCTCCATTCGAGTGAATTGAACAAATCGCCTAGGCCGGTCGTCTCACATGCAGCGATACCAGCGGAGCCGGCATCGGCAGGACAATTAATGGACGAACCCGACCCTGGACTGATCAGGGCGGCAGCAAAGGGTGATCATGACGCATTCGCGCAACTGGTGCGCGCCCATCAAACGATGGTTTGGCATTTCCTCTGCCGGCTCCTCGATGACCGGAGCCTGGCCGAGGACGTCACCCAGGAGACATTCATCAGGGTCTTTATGAGGCTTCCGACGTTTTCCTATCGCTCTCGTTTTTCAACGTGGGTCTTTGCCATCGCCCGCAACGCCGGCATCGACGCCTTGCGTGCCCGCAACCGCCGCGATCGACTCGCCCACTCTGTCGCCGACGTCAATCGCGATCTGTCGTTGTCATCACCAGCAGGACAGATCGATTTGGAAATGTCTATCGCCGCGCTGCCCACGAAGCTGAGAGAGGCGTTCCTCCTCGTCGAAGTGAGCGGCCTCCGTTATGACGAGGCGGCAAACGTGCTGCGCATTCCGGTTGGCACGGTCAAGAGCCGCATTTACCACGCTCGGCAGGCCCTGATTCGAGAGCTAGGAGAGCGCTTGTGAGGTGCGACGCGGTGCAACGGTCGATTTCCGCCCGGATGGATGGGGGCGCGATCTCGGACCGGGAACAGCGCCATCTGGCTGATTGCCCAGTTTGCCAGGAGTTCCAACGAGATCTGGCTGCCCTAAGCCAGCGGACCTTGACGCTGACGGCCGAACACGCGCCGGACTTCGTTCCCCGGGTCCTGGGCGCACTCCCCAAACCCCGGCGCCGTCAGCTTTGGCTGGCGCCGGCGGCCGGCTTGTTGTCCGGACTGCTGATCGGAGTGGTGATTGCGGGCGGCACCTCCGGCCCTGAGATTTCCGCGGCGCTCGTCAACGAAGTCATCGCTCGCCAAGACATAGTCGATCAGTTCTCCGGGTCGTTTGTGATCGAAGAACGAATCCGCGCAGGGGCCGAGCGGACCTACCGGGGAACGATCGCCTATAGCTCCCCTGAATACCTGGCAATAGTCATTGACCAGACCGATGCTCCGGTCGGGTGGTCGGAGAACAGTGTGGTTCGAATCATCGACAGCACGACCTCGGTGACGATCGAGCCCTATCCCTGTCCTCAGCTGGGCGGCTGCCGAGATGGGTCGGCTCAGGCGAGAACGTTGACTGGGCGCGATCCTTTCTCACCCCTCACTCCCGCCCCGCTAGATGCGGTGGTTCCGGTGGAGGTCTTGAAGGGTGGCCCCGAGCCGTTTCGATTGTCCACTCGGGACGTGGCCGGTTTATACACCATCGGTTTCGGGGTGACGGCGGCGCAGGCTCGGCCTCTGCTCGACGCCTATTTCGATGCTGGGAACTTCCGCGAGATCCACGACTCCGACCTGGTCGCGATCTGGCTCGAATCCAACAACTTCACTCCGCTGCTGCTCACCATCACGGCATCATCGTCACCCGATCGTGCCACCTGGGCCGCGGTGCGCGACTATGACGACGAGACCTCGCCCTATCTGACCCTCGAATTCGAGTCGGCGGAGTTCGAACCCATCGAGAAGACCCCCATGACGATCCCCCACGGAGCGGTCGCACGCAACGCCGGGTACGCCGAACTGTCCCTGCCGGCTCCCATCGAAATCGCCATGCCCCTGGTTTCATCGGGTCGCATGCAGGGGCGGATCACGTCCGAAGTGTGGGCTTGGAGCGACGGTCGCTCATGGGTGCGCCTCGACCAAACGGACGAATGGGAGGGTCCGGGACTCTTCGGCAACGCCGGCCTCCCAGTCCAAGCGGTCTCTTCGGACCAAGGCACCATCTACGTCGCGGGAGACGATTCAACAGTCTTCGTCCATTCCGCCGAATACGACGCGGTGATCACCGGGTCTGTCTCCGGCGGTGAATTGATTGCAACGGCATCGTTGCTCAGCGGCACCCATGATCCGACGCCTGCGGACTGGCCGGAAGCGCCTGCCTCGGCCGACCAGCTCAGCAATGCCTATCTGCCAGCGGATCTCGAAGGTTTTGGGACACCGACGGTTAGCACCGTCCAAGGAGTGTTGGTTGTTGATCTTTTCGGCGGAGGCGACCGCAGCGCTCGCATTACCCAAAGACCAGGTGACCGCATCTCCCCTCCCTTCGACCCCGACGCCCGCACCGTGGTTTCCCGCGGGGCAGTTGCCCGATATTCGCCACTGTTGGGAGTGCTCGAATGGGTCGAGGACAGCACCGTATTCACCGTCGAAGGCCCGAGCCTTGAGGATTTGATCGCGATTGCCGAGAGCTTGGAGCGCTCTGAATGAGCCGCGCGACGAGGTGGTTGGGAGCCATGTTGGTGGGGATCGTGGGCGGGCTGGCGGGGGTATTTTGGTTGCAGACTCCCCCGATCCCGGTCACGACGACAACTTCGATGACGACGTCGCCGGCCGAAACCACGTTCGCGGCAAATGGTCAAACAGCACCGACCTCGACTCTGCCGGCGCAGTCTCTCTTTCTGATCTGGACTCCGGGTGGTCTGCCCGAGGGACTCGGAGACCAGGTGGGGGCGGTGCCCGGCGTTGAGGTGGTTTCGACAGTGCGCTCAGACTTGATTCTGATCCAATCCACCTTTGACTCAACGGGCTCAGTAGTCGAAGACCTTTCCGAGGGCCAGTACTACCCGGTCGAAGCTGCCTCTATCGATTCGGCTTTCGCCGAGCTGGCCCCGGCGGAATGGCAAGGCGTCATTGCCAGCCTGACCATTGAAGACGCGCTGCTCACGGAGACTTCGGCCGAGCTGCGGGGCGTGGGAGTTGGCGCCACTTTTGTTGGTCGGCAAACACATCGCATATCGGGGGTCCTTCCCGATATGGTGTTGGGAGGTGCCGAGCTCGTGATGACTCACGAGGCCGGAGAAACGGCTGGCGTCGGCACGCCCCGCTACCTACTCATTCTTTATGAAGGGGACCGGAGCTTCCTGGAAGAGTCGGTCCGCTCGTTGCTTCCCCCCGATCTCCCGGCTCGGATTCGAGGGTTGGGTGAGACACCCTTTCTGCGACATGGGGATGCTGTCCTACCGCAGGCTCTCATCAAGGAAACATTCGGCGAGTTCACGATTCGGCCGACGCCGAGCGGCGACACCGAGTTCGACCCGGAGTGGGCGGCCCGAAACGTCGTCACGGCTGCTTTGCCCATTATCGGTGAAGTGCGCTGCCATGTCGTGATGATCGAGCAGTTGGCCGGGGCACTGAGCGAGCTTGAGCGAGCCAACCTCGAATTTCTCATCGAAAGTTTCGATGGCTGTTTCAACCCTCGCTTCATCGCCGGTAGCCGGCTCATCTCCCGCCATGCCTGGGGGGCGGCGATCGATCTGAATTACGAGGCCAATCCGACTGGTCAGGTCACGGTCCAGGATCCGCGTTTGGTTGAGATCATGGAAAGGTGGGGCTTCACCTGGGGCGGCAACTGGCTGGTGCCGGATGCGGCCCATTTCGAATGGGTCGGATTGCCCCACCCGTGACGTGCCTCGGATGCCTCAGCAGGCACAGGTGAAGGATTCGAACCTCGACTGAGCGGACGGCGGCGCGATCACTACCTCCTGCGCCTCGGCTGGCAGCAGGATCGAGGCCACTTCAACTCCCTGCGCAAGATCGATCACCCGCACCTGCCCAGGGATCAAAGCTCGGAGGTATTGACCATCCTGGCTGACATCGATCCCGAGGATTTCACCGCCCGCGGACCATCCTGCGATCGGGTTTCGGGCGTCTGGCTCGTACGCGGTGACACTTTGTTCCCAAGCCAAATAGAGGGTGTTGTCAGCGCCGATTGCCAGCTCGACCTTTCGATGGTGTTCGCTAAAGAAGCCGTAGCTGCCGAGGTTGACCGTGTCGACGTTTTGGGTGGCGATGTCGATCTGAGCCAACGTCCCGGTCCCCATGTCGATCAAGGCCAGACTCGTTCCATCCGGGGAGATCGTCATGTCCATGTTGTCGATCTGTCGCGAGCCGAAAGGCTGCCCGAGAAAGATGCAGAACGAGCTTTCCTCCTCCAGGCTGATGACATGCACAAAGGCGCTGTGTTGCCGGTTCGGATCAAGCGGATTGGTGATCCTTTCTTCGCCCGGGTCGAGCGAATAGAGAGTGAAAAGCTGGGCTCCGTCTAGTGCCATCGCCTGCGCTCGGGCATGGCCCCGCATCGACGGCTCCAACTCGACCTCGGGTGTGTATTCATCGAGCATCTCACCGGTTGCGAGGTCGAGGCGATGAACCTCGTAGTAATACGGGTCCTCGGCGGGGAGAAACTTGAGCAGGAAGAGGGTTTCGCCGCTGGTCGTGAATGCTTCAGGAAGAAAGTTCCCCTCCAGGTCGTAGCGTTGCCACGCGGAGCCATCGGTTCGAGCGATGTAGATGGTGGTGTCCTGGGCAGGCTCCGGCACATAGAGACCCGGCGTCTCGGTCGCTTGCATCAGGGCAATTGCGTCCCCGCCTGGTGAGACCACCCGGACCGAGAGACTGCCAGGCAGAGACTGTGACCAGCGTTCCACGGCGCTGACCGAATCCAGCGCCCTGACCACAGTCTCGCCGCGTTGTTCGGTTGCCTGGATGAGGACCGTTCGATCGGGGGCGAGCACCGCATCGGGAGCCTGGTAGATCCACTCGCCGGTCGTCGTATCGATGAGCGACACGGTGCCGTCTCCATCGAAGGTGAACATCGCCGTGTTGGGAAGTTCACGGTTCGCGCCGAAGACGATCGCGGTGACCGCGAGCAACACGGTTGCTCCTACCGCCACCCCACCGAGAAAGGCGACTTTCCCTAGCAGGGAACGGCCCCGGACCTGGTTAGTGCTTTCTTTGAGCAACGTCATGTAGCTCCTCCTTTGCCCGATTCGACGCCGGAGGCTCGTGCTTTGTTCAGTTCAATGATTTCCTGATCTCCACACGACCTCTCGATCGCCATCAATCTCGCTGGTTGCGTTCAGGCCGATGGCCAGTGCAACTCGTCCAGATGCTTCATGTCCGGGATGAATGTGGGCGCTGAATTGTCTGACACCCTGAGTCTCTAGCCATTCGCGCACCGTTGTCGCCGCCTCCGACGCAAACCCCTTTCGCTGCCAATCAGCTCCGACGACCCAGGCAACATCGGCGGTATCAGAGACAATGGTTGCCTGCACGAATCCGACCGCTGTCGGAGGCTCCTGCAGCCGAATGATCCAGTTGTGCCAAACCTCGCGATCCGTCGACAAACCTTCGACCTGTGCCTGGTATCGCTTTTCGAGGTCGTCGAGACCCGGCGGATTGCCTCCCGTGAACATATACAGCTCGGCATCTGCGAGCACCCGAACCATCTCGTTCGCGTCGGCAACGCGAAGCGGGGTCAGCACCAGCCTCTCGGTGTGGAGCTCAGGCGTGGGTTTCAACGCCATGGCCCAGAGCCAGTCAAGGCTGTCACCGTTTGGGACTGGCCCACTCATCCTGGATCGAGAGGTAGGTCCCGTCGGCAACCATCGCGTCCAACGCTGAGCGGAGGGCGTTGGTCAGGAGCGGGTGCTCCTTGCTGACACCAATCCCGTTGGTGAACTCGGGCAGTTCAACGTTGGGGGCAATGGCGAGCTCGTCCGGAAACTCCGCAACCCACGTAGTTCCGCCGAGGAAGGCCACCACCTCTCCCTGGCGCAGGGTGTCTATTGCCTCCGCTTCACCAGGAAAAGTGACGAGGTCGATCGGCGTCAGATCCGCCTCGGCGCAGGCGTCGTTGAGGCCGGAGCCCTCGTAGAGGCCCACGCCGAGTATCAGGTCCTCTTGAATGGTCCCGGCCCGACTGGAGACCGGCCTCCCGCAGATGTCGACCGAGTCGTCTATGCCTTCGGGATTGCCGAACTGCACGACCATCTGCTGGCGTCCCTTGAGGTAGGGAATCATTTCGATTCGTTCGAGACGCTCGGGGGTGATGAAGTGGCCAGCGAGGCTGAAGTCGCAGTCGCCGGCTTCGATCGCGTCGATGATCTCCTCGAAGATCGTGTCCCGAATCTCGGGTTCGAGACCCAAACGCCGGGCGAGCTCCAAGGCGAACTCAACGCTCTGGCCGGCGAGCTCGCCGGCCGCGTCGTAGAACGAGACCCGGGCCACCGGAAAGGTCATGCAGATGACCACGCTGCCGGGATTGATCAACTCGGCCGAGCGCTCGTCGGCCGCCGTGGTCACAGCCCCTTGAGTTCCATCGGTGACGGCCGTGGTCGCCACCGACGTGCTCGTCGAGGTTTGGGGGGCGGCGCACGCTGCCACCAAAGCGAGCAGAGCGATAAAGCGCGGTCGGCGGGCCGTACCCGATTTCCTCATTTTCGGAGTCTACGGAGCACCGTGAAGGCAAGAACAGACTCTGTGATAGCGTCTCCGCCAGACCAATTTTGGAGGCGACGTGATCGTTGGCCACGACTTAGGGTTCGTATTCGTCAAGACAAGCAAAACCGCCGGGACAAGCCTTGAGATCGGGCTCTCGAAGTTCTTGGGGCCGGGCGATGTCATCAGCACCATGCGTCCCGAGGACGAGGAGATTCGGCGGTCGCTCGGATACCGGGGGCCGCAGAACAACATGGCACCGTTTTGGGAGTACCGGCCCGCCGACGTCGCCCGCCTCGTGACGAGAGGAGAACGTCGCGAGCGGTTCGGGAGCCACACGTCGGCCCATGAAGCGCGACGCGTCCTCGGCAAAGAAAAGTGGGAGAACTACTTCACGTTCTGCTTCGAGCGGAACCCCTTCGAGCGCGTGATCTCGCAATATTATTGGTGGCAAGGAAAGGGGAAAGGCACCGCCTCGCTTGAGCAGTTCATCACCCGTGGGAGCGGTCTTGAGTCGCTCAAAGGACGGGGCTCTGGTCTTTATATGGAGGACGGCAAAATGATCGTTGACCAGGTCTACCGATACGAAGACCTGGAGGAGGCGCTGGTCGACATTGCAGGGCGCCTGAAGCTGCCGGAACCCTTGACCCTCCCGAGATCGAAATCCGGCACCCGAACCGACCGGCGTCCTTATCAGGAAGTGCTCACGCCCGCCCAACAGGACCGCATCCGGAGCGTCTTCGCTGAAGAGCTGGTGATGTTCGGCTACGCGTGATCATCGCCGGCGGAATGAGTTTTTGAACCGGTGCCAGTTTTCTCTCGGTCACGCGCATAACCCGGCGCTGCTGCGATTCCATCTCTCAACGGATTCCCCCTCGATTTGGTAGAGGACAGCTTCGTCGGCGTTGTCGAGCCAGATCTCTTTGCTGTCGCGGCGATACCTAGTGTCGATCGTAGTCTCCGGCAGGTCCGCTCGGGCAACTTTGTGCCGAATGGACCTTCGGGGCGCACCCGCGAGGATCCCAGACATATCGGTTTGCGGATTCAGGCGACAATCCATCGGCGATCGATGACCCGAACGGGCGCCCGACGGTGATGAACTCGGCGCTTTGCCAACCACAATGTGCTGCTCCGTGGTGGTGAGAAATCACGTCAATTCGTACCAAGCACCCATCGGTGTCAGTCCACCGCAGGTAGGTCCCGTAGCGAAGCCAGTCTTCGGGCTCGGCGGAGAGATCCGATGGTGGACTCCGGTTCGGCCTCGCAAAACCTCGGCGTCAGCAGGAATCGCGCCTGGGCCACAGGCGAGGGTTAGGAAAGCCAAGGCGACGGCCAGACCAAATCGGACTTTCCGCCGCGTAAGGTGGCGGGTGATGAACATCAAGTTTGTCCGATTCGGTGAAATCAAACTTGACGGTGACAGTTTTGACCACGACCTCATTTTGGAGAACGGTAAGCCCCGTCGCCGAGATAAGGGTCCATCCAAGCGATATCGGCATTCCACTGGACACACTCCTCTGTCGACGGATGAGGACATACCCTGGTCCGCACCGAAGCTCGTAATTGGCACAGGCGCAGATGGTCGCTTGCCCGTTATGGAATCCGTTCGCGAGGAAGCGGCTGCACGCGGGGTGGAGCTGATCGAGCTACCCACCGATGAAGCATGCCAGCTCCTACGTTCCGCCAAGAAGGGCTCCGCCAATGCCATCCTCCACGTCACCTGTTGAGTAGAAGCCGGGTAGGCAATGCGGCACGTCGACCTTCGGGAGTGGAGGTGAGGGGATTTGAACCCCTGGCTTCCTCCGTGCGAGGGAGGCGCTCTGCCGGGCTGAGCTACACCCCCGGAGTTGGTCGATCTTAGTTTGACGTCGACTGCAGCCGTTTTCGCGACGGAATCGGCCCCTTTCTGGGGCCGATTTGGTGATAAAAACGACGGATTGCTTAGCGCTGGGAGACGACGCGGACCGGCGACTCTTCCCACTCCCGAGTGCCGTCGAAGTAACGGTTGGCCAACTCCTGCGCCTGCTTCTGGCGAATCTGGGCCAGCATGGCGACATACCAGGCCAGACAAGCATCGATGGCGATGTGTAACAGGAGCCAGTTGAGAGATTGGCGCCGCCAGGTGACGACCAGGGTGACGATTGCGATCAGGACCAAAACGATCAGCACCCGCTTGCGACGGATCCGCGCCTGGTCACGAGCCGACGAGAGCTTGGCGTCGTAATTGCGGCGTTGAGCGTCGGCCAGCACCTTGGTCAGGCGGTCGAACTCTTCAGTGGAATTGATAGGGGTGCGGCGGCGGTCGCCAAAAGCGCTTGGGAGGAGGTACAAACCCCACACAGCTGCCAACAACAGGCCCGCCACTATTACCGGTGTCGTCATGTTCCCTTCGAAAGGCCCTCTGCCCGCCCGGCAGGGTAGCCCTTCACTCCGTGGCAAACAATTACCGTCAGCGTTCCCAGGTGCCGCTGCGGCCACCGCTCTTTCTAAGCAGACGAATCGGGCCGATCTCGACCCCCCGTTCGATGCCCTTCACCATGTCGTAGAGGGTCAGGGCGCCGACCGAAACCGCGGTCAGCGCTTCCATCTCCACCCCCGTCCGGCCGGAGGTCGCCACCTCGGCCACGATGCGCGCTCCCCCATCGACTTCCTCCACGATGATCTCGACGGCGTCGATAGGAAGCGGGTGACACAACGGAATCAGCTCGGCTGTCTTCTTGGCAGCCATGATCGCCGCCAGGCGGACGGCGGCCAAGGCGTCGCCTTTTGGCAAAGTGCCGCCGAAAAGGGCTTGGCGTGTCGACTCGCTCATGGTCACGAGCCCTTCGGCGACCGCCACCCGATTGCTGACTGCCTTGGCGGACACGTCGACCATATGGGCCTCGCCGGCCGGGGTGAGGTGGGGCAGGCGAACCTCAGAGCTCATGGACGGTCCGTTCCTCCGGCCAGCGATACATCTCCAGGGTGACGGCGGCCCCGGCAACCACTCGCCCCACCCCTTGTTCGACGACCGCGAACGCGTCGCCGGCAGCGACGGCCGACAACATGTTCGACGACTGACCTCCCGCTGGCCTGCACCAACGGATCGCCTCTTGCATGTGGGTGCTCACTCGTACAAAGACTGTCTTCTCCGGGTCGGTATCGAGTTCTAGCTCAGTTCTGCCCTCGATGCGCGGTCGGGCAATCCGGGTCGAACCCATCATGTGCAGCAAGCCCGGCCGCACGAACTGCTCAAAGGCTACGAAGCTCGAAACCGGGTTGCCCGGAAGGCCAAAGAACGGTGTCTCCCCCAGCCGCCCGAAAGCGAACGGCTTCGCCGGTTGCATCGCGACTTGCCAAAAGTCGATGTCGCCGAGCTCACCGAGCACCGCCTTCACCAGGTCGTACTCCCCCATCGAAACCCCACCCGAAGTGATGACCGCGTCAGCATCCATTGCCCCTTGCTGCAGAGTCTTGGTGAGGGCCTTGGCGTCATCCGGGATGCGCCCGAGATCAATGACCTCCGCACCGAGCTCGCGCAACAAGGCGAGGAGCATCGGCCGGTTGGAGTCTCGGATCTGACCCGGGCCGAGCCGGGGACCGTCGACGGCGACCAGCTCGTCGCCGGTCGAGGCGACTGCCACTCGCGGGCGGGTTCCGACCTCGACCGTGGCCTGCCCGATGTTGGCCAGCACCCCGATGTGCGCTGCAGTCAGTCGCACCCCGCGTTCGACCACGATCGAACCGGCTTCCACATCCCCACCGGCGGCGCGAACTGAAGTTCCTTCTGTGACCCCCACCGTGATCGTCACGCTGGGGCCGTCTTGCTGGGTGTCCTCGACGCGGACCACCGCGTCAGCCCCGACCGGCATCGGTGCACCGGTCATGATTTTGATGGCTGTACCCCGTTCGACCTGGCGGGTCGCCACCGAGCCTGCCGGCACGTCCTCGACCACGGTGAGGGTCGCCGGAACTTGAGACACGTCGGCAGCTTTGACTGCGTACCCGTCCATCGCCGAGTTGGAAAAAGGGGGCACCGGGTGGGTGGCGACCGCGGGCTTATGGAGGGCAAGGCCAAGGGCCTCCTCCACCGCTACCGCAACCGTGGGCAGCGCCGGGAGAGCGGCGAGCACTTGATGCTGCGCCGAATGGAGGGGGCGCATTCAGATCAGTTCGGGGAACTGGCTCGTACCGAGGATCCAAGTGGCCATGACCAGACCTTGGGGGGTGCCGACGTCGAGCAGGTCTTGCTCGGCGACATATCCGCGGCAGCGGCCGGTCGATGCAAGGATGTTGATCGCGTCGGTTAGTTGGATCTCGCCCCCGTGGCCGGGGGTGAGCTTTCCCAGAATCTCGAAGATCTCGGGGGTGAACACGTAACGACCAATCAAACCGAGGTTGGAAGGAGCGAGCACCGGTCCTGGTTTCTCCACGGCCCCGACGATGTCCAAGGATCCGTCGACAAGATCGGAACCGGGAACGATCACACCGTACTTGGAGAGGAATTCGCGAGTCAGCTCGCGGAGGCACACCGCGGAATCTCCCTTGGCGGCCGCGGCGAGCTGCGGGAGAACATCGGCACCGGGTCGCACAATGTTGTCGGCTAGGAGGCAGAAGAAGGAACGGTCGCGAACCTGTTCGGCCGTTTCCCAAACCGCGTGCCCGAGGCCGAGCGCCTCCTCCTGCACCACCACCCGGATCTTGACGTGCTCGAGACCGGGGAGGCGCCCATTGCTGAGGAAGTGCTGGTGGACTAGGTGCCCCGCGTCAAGATCGACCACCAAGATCACCTCGGTGGCGCCGGCCCGGACTGCTTCCTCGACTACATACTGGACTGCAGGACGGTCCACCACGGTGATCAACGCCTTGGGGACAACCTTGGTGGCCGGGCGCATCCTCGTGCCACGGCCGGCGGCGGGAATGACTGCGACGTGGGCGGTCATGAGATTACGGAGTTTTCGCGGCGTTTCATGATGCGAGATATGTTCCCACGATGCCGGTATATGACTAGGCCCAACATAACCCCGAACCAGAAGAGGGCCCAACGGGTGACGCCTTGCCAGATGAGGATCGGGACCGAACCAATCGCCACAACCAACGAGGCCACCGACGCCACCTTCCCGACCTTGGCGATCGCGACCCATAGCACGGTCAGGATCAGCCCGGCGATCGGCTCCGCGAAGAGGATGACGCCGCCGCCGGTGGCGACTCCCTTCCCGCCGCGAAACCGGTGAAAGACGGGGTAGCAATGGCCAATCACGGCCATGAGCCCGGCAGCGTAGGTCCAGGGCGACTCCGGTCCCTGCCCGGACAGAAACGCGCCGATGGCGGCCGCGATCACGCCTTTGAGGGTGTCGCCGATGAACACCATGGCGGCCGGCCCGCGACCGAGGGTTCTCATCACATTGGATGTGCCCGGGTTGCCGCTGCCGACCTGATGGATGTCGACACCATGCATCCGCCCGACTAGTACGGCGAAGTCGACGCTGCCTAATAGGTAGGAGAGAGCGAGGATCAACGCCCCCGTCGTGGCCGTCACTCGGCGAGTCTACGGGAATGGGACGAGGCGGTCAGGGGTTAGAATTCTCAGTCCACCACTCCTTGAGGGAACTTCGAGACGTGCCCACATACGAATACCAGTGCGATAGATGCAGCCAGAACTTCGACGTGTTCCAGAGGTTCACCGACAAGTCGTTGCGTCGTCATCCTGAATGCGGAGGAAAGCTGGAGAAGGTCTTCCATCCCCGCGGCGTCGTGTTCAAGGGCTCGGGGTTCTATGTGACCGACTCCCGCTCGAAGAACGGCAGCTCGGACGAGAAACCCGCTAAGGAGAAGGCCAACGGGGCGAGCGAGAAAAGCCCTTCATCGATCGCCGCCGACAAAGCGGCCGTCACCTCCACCGGCTCCGAGTCGGACTGAACCTCTTCCCAGCCCGGCTTCCTTCTAATACCTTGGACGGGTGTATTGGCTATCGAAGCCTCCCTACCTGCGGAGAGCGGCCGCCGTCTTGATTTTGCTGGCGGCTTTGGCGTGGGAGATAAGGCCGGTGTCCCAGGAGCGGCGGCCCTTCCTCGCCGTCGGGGTAAACGCCGGGGCTGGCGTCACCAGCGATCAAATCGATTGGCGCGAGGTGCCGGTCGGGGTGCTGCCCGAGCTCGCTGAGCCGAGTGGCACATTCGTCGCCGACTTTTCGGTCGGAACACCACTAGTCGCTTCGATGTTGGCGGCCGAGCCCGCCATGCCCGACGGCTGGTGGGGAATCGAGGTACCGGTCCCGGCGGGCACCTCGGCTGGAACGGACGTCCGGTTGGTCGTCGATGTGCGGCAGGAACCGAGAGTGATTGCCGGATTGGTGATCCGCATCGTCGGCGAGGACAGCTTCGATGGGCTCACCGCATTGGTCGCGGTGCCGGAATCCGAAGTCGGCGCCGCGGCGGCCGCGCTCGCCGACGGTTCGCTGCGCACCGTCGTTGGCGGCAGGTGACCCTCTAACGTTTCCCGGTGCTGGAAGCGATCGTCTGGGGACTCATCCAGGGAGTCACCGAGTTCCTCCCGATCTCATCGGACGGCCACCTGGTGCTGGTCCCGGCTTTTCTGGGTCTTGAGCAGCCGGACTTGGCCACGACTGCCTTCCTCCACCTCGGAACTCTCGCCGCGGTCATCGCGTATTTTCGGAAGGACTTGTGGTCGCTGACCAAGGCTCGATCGGACCCCGAGGCTCGGCGCTTGTTCGTTCTCCTCGTGATAGGCAGCCTGCCCGCCGCGCTGGCGATCTTCTTTGTTGACGAAGTTGAGGAGCTGCAACGGTCGATTACGGCAACGGCGATCTTCCTCCTGATCACCGGAGGGGTGCTGTTTGTCGCCGATCGGCTCCGACCTGGAGAGAGGCGGGTGCAAGATGCCCGTCCGGCCGATGCGGTCCTGATCGGCTTTGCCCAGTTGCTCGCCATCCTCCCGGGGATCTCGCGCTCCGGCATGACGATCGCGACAGCGATGGGTCGAAGTTTCAACAAGGTCGAGGCCGCGCGGTTCTCGTTCCTACTTGGAATCCCGGCCATCACTGCTGCCGGGTTGCTCGAACTTTGGACCCTGTTCGACCGCGGAGGGGTTACTGCTCCAGCTTGGATAGGGGTGGCGGTCGCCGCGGTTACCGGCTACCTCGCGATCTCATTGCTGCTCCGGATGCTGGCGCGGACCGGCCTCATCGCTTACGCGATTTACTGCCTAGTGGTTGGGGTCCTTGCGCTCGTGCTCCTCTAAAGCTACTGCGAGTAGTTGGAGCTCAATCGCATCGTTTCGGCGATGTGGATGTTGACAAGACTCGGCAAACCCGAGGACCTTGCTCGCTTGAGCGCGGGGGCGACGTCATCGGGGTCGGTGACCAGCTCGCCGTAGCCGCCTAGCGCGCTGACCACGTCGTGATAGGGCCGCCGTCCTAGATCGGCCGCGACCACCCGCTCGGGATACATCATCGTATGGAAGGTTTTGATGTTCCCCCAGACGCCATCGTTGCCAATGACCCCGACGACCGGCAGACCCAGCCGTACGAAGGTGTCGAACTCGAACCCATTGAAGCCGAAGGCGCCGTCGCCAAGAACCAAACCGACAAGTTTGTCCGGAAAAACGACCTGAGCAGCGAGGGCAAACGGTGCCCCGGTGCCGAGAGTGCCGAACGGGCCCGGATCGAGGACGTGGCCCGGAGTTGAGACCTGGAGCCAGCGCGCTGTGGTCGAGACGATGTCGCCCCCATCGACCGCAACGATCGAGTCGCGCCCAAAGAACTCCCCCACCTCCTTCCCGAAGCGCTGCGGGTTGACCAAACCGGGCAAAGTCGTCGTCGCCTCCTGCTCGAGCTCGTCCTGTCGTTGCTTTTCGGCGGCAAAGACTTCGTCTACCCACGTCTGATCGGCGATTGGGAGTGCGTCGGTAGTAGCCAGTTGGGCGATCACGCTCACCGGGTTGGCAACGATGCCGATGTCAATTGGCCGGTTCCAGCCAATTTTCGTTGCATCAAGGTCGACATGGACGACGATTGCTTCGGGATTGACCCGCTCGCCGTAATTGGTACGGAAATCCCAATCAACGCCGAAGGCGAGGACGAAATCGCAGGTAGCGAGGGCGTGGCCGCGGGCATGGTTTCCGAGCAAAGGATGTCCGAACGGCAACGCTCCTCTGGCGCGGCCATTGACAAAAGTTGGTGCGTGGAGCCGCTCGGCAAGTTCGGTCAACTCACTCTCGGCGGAACCGGCGAAGATCACGGGACGTGAGGCTCGGCTCAGCGCCTCCACCACCTGGGTCAACGCTTCCGGGTCGGCGCCGGCAGGAGTTGATGGGCGATAGGCCCGCGGCCACGTGACCTCGCTTTCGTCGACGACATCGAACTGGACGTCCATCGGAATATCGAGAAAGACCGGAGCGCCGCGGCCCGCGAACGCATGACGAGCGGCGAAGGCGACGTAGTCGGGCAGCCGCCCGGTTTGCCAGGCGGTGCCAGCCCACGCCGTGATCCCGGCAAAGAGCTGGGGATGATCCATTTCCTGGAGTCCGCCCTTGAGCTCTTGCCGAAGCAAGTGGCGACCTCCGATCACGAGCATCGCCGTGCCGGCAAACCAGGCGTTGGCAACCGCGGTGATCGTGTCCGTCACCCCCGGCCCGGCAGTGACGACGGCGACCCCAAGGCGTCCGGTCAGTCGGGTGTAGGCCTCGGCGGCATGGGCGGCGGCCTGCTCATGGCGGACGTCGACTATTCGAATCCCTTCCTGGACGCAGCCTTCAAGGATGGCGACGATATGCCCGCCCGAGAGGGTGAAGACGGTGTCGACCCCTTCGGCTTTGAGAGCACCGGCGACAAGCTGACCACCGTGAAGCTTCGCCACCTGCTCAACCTAGCCTTGCTCGATGTCCACCGAGGTGCTGAGCACACAGGCGCTCAACCGGGCCGTGCTCGCTCGCCAGCTTCTTCTCGAACGGTCGAACTTGCCGATGACCGAAGCACTCGATCAGATCGCCGGCATCCAGAACCAATACGCACCCAATGGCTACATCGGGCTCTGGAGTCGCCTCTTTGATTTTGAACGCGACTCTCTCACCAAGGCTCTCGAGACACGGGAGGTCGTGCAGGGGACGACATTGAGGGGAACCATCCACCTCGTCACGCCCGAGCTCTTCGGTCTTTCCAACGACGCCGTCCGCGATGAGCGACTCGAGTGGTGGTTTCGAGCCAACCGTCGCAATGATCAAGCAACGATGCGGCGAGCGGCAAAGCAGGTCGCTGAGGCCCTGGCAGGCGGCCCGCAGAAGCGATCGCAGCTCATGAAAGAGCTCGGTTTCGATTCGGCGACCTGGAATGGGGCGACCGCTTTCCTCGACTTGACCCGGGTACCGCCGTCCGGTACTTGGGACAACCGTCGCGCCGACCTTTACGAACTGTTCTCGACGGACAAAGTCGACCCCGAACTCGCCAAGAAAAGAATGGTGGAGATCTACTTGCGGGCGTTCGGACCGGCCAGCGCCAAAGGCATCGCCACGTTTCTCGCCCTGAATCTCAGCGGGATCAAGTCTCTCCTCAACGACTACCGGAAGTTTCAGACTGAGGACGGCATCGACCTATTCGATGTCGAAGATGGCCTGCTCCTTGATCCCGAGACTCCGTCACCGCCGCGTTTCCTTCCTCCATGGGATGCCAACCTGCAGGTTCACGCTCGCCGGAGCGGCATCCTCCCCGAGGAGTACCGGCCACTGATCTTCAACACCAAGATGCCGCAATCGGTGCCGACGTTTCTGATCGATGGGAAGGTGGCCGGAACATGGAAGCTCAATCCCGACGACCTGCAAGTGACTCCTTACGGAAAGCTCGACCGTCGCTCAAGAGCCGACCTATTGCAGGAAGCAGAAGCGCTGAGAGCCTTCATTTCCTAATTTGGTTCGTGGCGAACGGTCTGCAGCTAATTCGGCTCGTGGCATGTCGTACTCGCTCGTCACCGACCGAATTAGCAAGTTCGGTGTCGCCACGAACCGAATTTTCCAAGGGCCTCGATCTCGTTGAGCTCCCGAATGAGGCCAACCACTTCCAATTCACCGGTGGGGGTGGCGAGCCGGGTCACAGCCGATCGTTGCGGATTAAGTCGTCATACGACTCACGTGCCACCACGAGGCGAGCGTCGCCGTTGCGCGCAAAGACCACTGGAGGGCGGGGCACCTTGTTGTAGTTCGAACCCATCGAGTGGCCATAGGCGCCGGTCACCGGCGTGGCGATCAGATCACCGACCCTGAGGTCTTCGGGCACCTTCCCTTCCCGAACCAGGACGTCGCCGGTTTCGCAGTGCTTGCCGACGACCCGCACCGTCCGGTTTCGATCCGCCCTTACCGCTCGCGGGAGGAACGTCTCGTATCCGGATCCGTAGAGGACCGGCCGGGGGTTGTCGCTCATCCCGCCGTCGACCGCCACGTAAGTGCGAAATCCCGTCACCTCTTTGATCGTGCCGATCGTGTAGACGGTGATCGCCGCTCCGGCCACGATCGACCGCCCGGGCTCGACGGCCAGGGTGGCGGTGAGCCCGGCGGCTAACGCGGCTTCTCGCAGAATCGAGCCGTACTCGCTAAGTGTCGGCGCCTGTTCACCCTCGACATATGCGACCCCCAGACCGCCCCCCATCGAGAGTTCGTCGAGCTGATGTGCATCCACAATCGGCGCCATCACCGCCAATGCAGCCGCGAAGGACTTGGCCTCAAACACCTGCGACCCGATGTGGACGTGAACGCCTCGGAGCCGTACTGCAGGACTGCTTCGCGCGGTTGCAATTGCTTTCGCCGCCTGACCCGTAGAGAGGGTGAAGCCGAACTTAGAGTCGTCCTGGCCGGTCGCCAGATAGTGATGCGTATGGGCCTCGATTCCAGGCGTCACCCGCACTAGGACGTCGAAGACGAACCCGGTCTCTTCGTGGACATTCTCGATGAGTTCGAACTCGTCGAAACTGTCCACGACTAAACGGCCGACCCGGGCAGACGCGGCGGCGTGCAGCTCGGCGAGGCTCTTGTTGTTTCCATGCATGACGAGCCGTTCGCCGGGCACCCCGGCGGCGAGGGCGACGAATAGCTCTCCCCCGCTCGCGACATCGATCCGAAGGCCTTCCTCATGGACGAGGCGCGCCATCGCCAGACAAAGAAACGCCTTGCCTGCGTAAACGGCTTGGTCGCCAAAGCTGGCGGCCGCCTCCTGGCAGCGATTCCGAAGATGGTCCTCGTCGTAGATGAAGAGCGGTGTCCCGTACTCGGCGGCGAGCTCGAGGACCGAGCAACCCCCGATAAGTAGTGAACCGTCGTCGGCCTCGCGCGCCGAGTTCGGCAGCAACGACCACGGAAGAGCTGACATCGACTCGGATTCTCTCAGAGATTCCGTCTTCGGGTCTTCTCCTATCGGCCGGTAAGGAGCCGAAACGCCGAAGTCACCAGGCGCGCCGGCCGGCCTCTGCGGGTTTCGATCCGGTCGGCGGTGCGGGCGAGACTCGTTGCCAGGTTGGCTCCCACCCAGCGAAGCGGCTCCGGCTCCCACCGGCGCGAGCGGTGTCCAACCCAGGGCAACCGTGTGAGATCCGTATCTCGACCCAGCACCAGATCGGCCAGAGTACGACCGGCCAGGTTGGAGGCGGCTACACCTTCGCCGGCATATCCGCCGGCATCGCCGACCCCGGAGGCGCGATCAAAGAAAACCGAGGGTCGCCAATCTCGCGCCAGCGCTACAGCCCCACCCCAGCGGTGAGTGATGCGGGCGGCGCCAAGGTCGGGAAAAAGGTTACGCAAGACGGCTTCGACCGCATGGTGAACCTTGGGTTGGCGGTCGTACTCAGCCCGGAGTTGGGAACGAAAGTGGTAGCGAGCCCCTCGGCCCCCAAAAGCCAAACGGCCGTCGGCGGTCCGCTGCCCATAGATGATGAGATGGCGGGCGTCGTTGAACACTTCTCGCTCCGCAAAGCCCACCATGTCCCAGAACGCTGCCGGCAACGGCTCGGTGGCGACCATCAGTGAGTACGCCGGAACAAAATCCCGCTCGTGTCCGATCAGACTGATCGTGAAAGCCTCGGTGGCGCGCAACACGACGTCAGCTTTGACTGAACCATGGTCGCTCTTGACTTGTCCGGGGGAGATCTCGTCGACACGGGTCTGTTCGTATATCTGCACGCCAAGTCGCTCCGCGGCCTTTGCCAGGCCTCTTACTAGACGAAGCGGATGGATGGCTGCGGCATGCGGGGTGTAGATCGCTCCGAGAGCATCGCGCACTCGTCCCGGTAGCTCGTTGCGCCCGAGCCAGCGAAAGTCGGCCTCGCCAAAGCCCCAGCCGCGGTCATGATCCAGCTCTTCCTGCAAGCTTGTCACCTGGGCCGGGTTGGTGGCAAAAGTAAGAATCCCACCTTTGTGGAAATCGCAGTCGATCCCCTCCTCGGCGGCGACCCGTCCCACCTCATCGACCGTGGCAAACATGGCGCGCCACAGCTCACGAACCGCTTGCCGGCCATGCCGAATCGCCATCCGGTCTCGATTGCCGGCGATCTCGCCCGCGCACCATCCGCCGTTGCGTCCCGACGCGCCATAGCCCGCGATCTCAGCCTCGACCACAACGACGCGGAGATCCGGCTCAAGCTTCTTCAGGTAGTAGGCGGTCCAGAGCCCCGTGTAGCCAGCGCCGACGATGACGACATCGGCCACCGTTGAGCTGGGCAGCGCCGAGCGCGGGACCAGTGCCTCCCCAGCGGTGTCATGCCAGAGGCTCAAGGTCTGATATGAATCCACGATTTTCGATCGGGTTCAGTCGCCCTCATCGAGATGCGACGGCAGCGAGCCAGCCCGGGCCAGGGCTTCGACGAGGGCGTCGCTGAAAACTTCGAGCGTCAACGCGACGTCCTCCATGGTGTGGGACGCGGAAAGAAACCACGGCTCGCGGGCGTCAATACACGGCATCACCCCACGCCGGATCATGCCTTCGATCGTGGCCGTGTAAAGACGAGCATCGTGGGCGGCAATGTCTCGGAACTCGATGGGCCGGCCCTCCCCCATGTAGACCGAGAACATCGATGGATGTCCGATCACGTCGCCCTCGACCCCGAACTCGACGAGCACCCGCGCCAAACCTTCCATCAACGCCTTCCCCACCTTCTCGATCTGGGCGAAGGCATCGGTCGTCCGGAGCTGCTCGATGGTCGCCTTGGCGGCCGCGCTAGCAATGCCGTTGCCGCCAAACGTTCCCGCCTGGGCGATTCCCCCCAGCTTCCAACCGTCGACCATCTCCGCCGAGAGCGCCACCGCGGCCACCGGGAACCCATTCCCCAGAGCCTTGGCATAAGTCGCGATATCGGGCGTGACGCCAAAGGTCTCGACGGCGCCGCCGAGGGCGAATCGGAAGCCGGTCTTGACCTCATCGAAAATCAGCACCGTGTTGTTGCTCGTGCACAGCTCGCGGAGCTTCTCGAGGAATCCCGGCTCGGGCATGATTCCGAAGGCATTGCCGGCGGCAGGCTCGACGATCACCGCCGCCGTTTGATGGCCGTAATCGTCGAAGTAGTCGACCAGCGCATCGACATCGTTGAATGGCAGCGTTCGTATGTAGCTGCGGATTCCGTCTGGGATTCCGCTCGAGACTTGGTATGGGATCGGCCGCAACCTCGAACCGAGATGGGCAGGCGGGGCGCTAGCGGTTGTGAAAAGGACGTAATCGTGAGCACCGTGATAGGCACCTTCGAATTTGACGACCAGGTCGCGATTGGCCCAGCCGCGGGCCAGACGGAGGGCGTGCATCGTCGCCTCGGTCCCGGTATTGGTAAAGCGCATCCGTTCAGCCCATTTGATGGCATCGAGGATCGCCTCGGCGGCTTCGACCTCGCGCCGCTGGGTCATCGCGAAGGTGGTGCCTTCGCGGGCCGCCGCAATCACGGCGTCGGTGACGTAAGGGTCGGCGTGCCCGAGGATGATCGGACCCCAAGCGCATTGGTAGTCGATGTAGCGCTTGCCATCCATGTCCCAGACATAGGCGCCCTCGCCACGATCGATGACCAGAGTGTCATCGTCGCCAAGGTAGCGAAAACCGCTCGACACGCCGTTGACGAGGTTGGCGCTGGCGCGTTGGAACCATTCAGCGGTCAGCGGTCCCTGGGAGCTCATCGGGGAGAAATCTAACCCGTTCCAGCAAAACCTTAGGTTGTGGTGGTGGCTATGCCACCACCAGAACCTAAGGTTTCGGAGGTGGCTACCCAACTCGAACTATTCATTGCCGGGGAGTGGACGGCGGGCAGCGGGGAAGG
>JACCTH010000065.1 GCA_013812505.1 Acidimicrobiia bacterium
GGGATCGTGGTCCTGGTCCTGGTCATCCTCATCGCCCTTCGCGTGTTCGCCATCATCTAGGACACGACTCGGACCGGAGCTGTGCGGTCCTCCTTCCCCTCGCAGGTCTGGTTAATTCCTTTCTTGCACCTGCGAGCCACTTGGCCCCAGTCCGAGTCGCGACGAAGCCCCCCATCTGGTCCCTTCGGGGATCGGGTGGGGGGCTTCTGTCGTTTCGCTGATCGTTACAAACCTACCGCCGTTACACCGTACTCAGCCTGCTCGGTCGTGAAACCCTCAAACTCAAGCTGCTTGACAAGCCCTTCACGGGAGAAGGACGAGTAATCGAGGTAGTCCTGGGCCATCAGGGCCGCCTGCTCGTTCCAGTCAACGTCGAGTGAGTCGACGGCGGCCGTGGCGTCCTCGGTCGAGTACTGCTCGTACTCCAGTTGAGCAATGAGGCCAGAGCGTGAGAAGGCGGTGTAATCGAGGTAGCTTTGGGCGGACTCGATAGCATTGCTCAGGCTGACAGCGATCTCTACCTGCGTGGTCGTGGGTGCCTGCGTGGTCGTCGGTGCCTGCGTGGTCGTGGTGACCTCGACGGCGCGGGTGGTAGCCACGAGCACCGCTGCCGGCTCGTCGGTCTCTCCTCCGCCGAAGGCCGCACCCAACACGGCCACCACTAGAACGACGAGGACGACCTTTTGCCACGTCGGCCTCGCTCTCCACCAAGTCATGTTTTCCTCCTCAGTCGAGATAGTCCAACGCTTCGACAACTTCCCGCAGTTTGCGGCTGTGAGTGTATTTGGCGGTGTACCATACTCGCATGGCAAGCTACGATGCTCAGAAGACTCATTGCAAGCATGGCCATCCATTTGATGAGGCCAATACGCATCTCACACCTCAGGGGTTTCGGTCTTGCCGAACGTGTCACCGAGTCCGGGAAGCCGCTCGGCGAGTACGCAAACCTCCTCGGGAACCATGGACTTGGGCGACTGAACGCTTCTGGCCACGTGTAGCGAAGTCAGACGACTGCTGGATTTTCAACCCTAAAGGTCGCGCAAAGAGAGGATCGGTCCAGGTGGCCGGCAAGCAATTAGGCGCGCACCGATTCTCATGGCTCATCCACTTTGGGCCAATTCCCCAGGATATGTTCGTCTGTCACCATTGCGACGTCCCAAAATGTGTGCGGCCGGATCATCTCTTCCTTGGAGCACCTGCCGATAACAGTGCCGACATGGTTCAAAAGGGACGAGCTCGCGCTGGCGATTCGCGCCACCATGTGCGTGGGACTGAACATCCAAAGGCGAAACTGAATCCCGAGAAAGTTCGAGAGATGCGGCGGCTTCGTGCAGAAGGCATGGAGTTCCGACCCATCGCGGCATTATTCGGCGTCACCCCCCGAGCCGCATGGACAGCTATTACCGGAGTTACCTGGTCTCACGTCGTTTGATTCCAGGTAGTCCAAACTTCTTGAGACGGCCTGCAATGTGGTGACCTTGGTTCGGGTGTAGCCAGCTGTTACTTGGGGGTTTGAGTGACGCGCGAATGCTTGCACCGCTCGAAGGTCACCCATTCGATCATTGGCCCAGGTCAACGATGTGTGCCGCAAACGGTGGGGAGTGAGGTTCTCCACCCCGGCAACACAGGCGACTTCGCCAATCCACTGTCCAATCGTTGCCGGGTTGACATGACCCGCCAGACGGCCAGGGAACAGCCACCCGGCGCCGTCGCGGTCAACCAACTCTGATTTGAGGATCGGGTGGACTGGCAGCGTCGCCGTCTTCGACCGTTTCCCGGTGACGGTGTACCAGGCGAACTCGTCGTCGAACCGTGACCATTCCGCCTTGGCGATCTCGAACCGTCTGAGTGCCAGGTATAGGCCGATGAGGACTGCGGTCCCTTGCGGCCACCATCCCAAGGCAACTTTGACCAAGTTGCGGGTCTCGTCGCTCTCCAAAGTCCGGCACACCATTTCGGGCTGTGGAGGGACACGGATCGCCGCCGCCGGCGGGTTCGGCCTCTCAACCCAATGCCAATAGTGGCGGAGAGCCGCGGCGACCTGGCCCCTCGTCGAATGAGAATTGGGCAGGGTACGGGACCATTCGGCGAGGACTGTGGCCCGACAGTTGTCAAGGTTGGCGCCGTGGAGGAGAAGCCACGCCTCGGCTTTGCGACAATGGCCGACGTAATAGGCGATGGTTCGCTGGTCCAACCCACGGCCATTCAGGTAATCGGTGAAGCCCGCGCATTCCATTCGACGATGCTTGCTTGGGTCAGGGCCCGAGTAATAGGGCTAGAGGACTAGGCGGCGACGGTGGCAAGGATCGAGTTACGCGAAACGCCCGCGGCCGAAGAGGTTACCGGGGGGCTCCAGCACGTCATTCAACTTCGGCCAAGCATTGGCCGATAACCCTCTTGACAAATGACAGCCAGGGGTTAGGCGCCGTCGCCCCCGCACACCGTCAAGAGAAGGTTTCATGAAGTACATCGATGGTGATTCCTCAGAAGAAGCGATCCGGCAGTATCTCGACGGGATCGGCTCCTTCGACCTCCTCACCGCAGAGGAAGAGGTCGTGCTCGCCAAGACGATCGATCGGGGACGGCGAGCCGCTACTTCGCTGAACGGTGAAGTCGATGACGAGCGACATCAGCAGCTCAGCGAAATCGTCGACGCCGGCGAAACCGCTCGCCGCCGGTTCATCCAGGCCAACCTTCGCCTGGTCGTCAGCATCGCCAAGCGCTACCCCAATGCCGGCCTCCCCTTCCTCGACCTGATCCAGGAGGGCAACCTCGGCCTGATTCGAGCAGTAGAGAAGTTCGAATACCGCAAAGGGTTCAAGTTCTCGACCTATGCCACCTGGTGGATCCGCCAGGCCATCACCCGGGCCATCGCCGACAAAAGCCGGACGATCCGGGTCCCGGTCCACATGATGGACACCATCACCCAGATGCAAACCGCTGAGAACACGCTCATCAAGAAGCTCGGCCGCACCCCATCCGACGAGGAGATCGCCGGCGAAGCCGGCCTCACCGTGGCCAAGGTACGCGAGGCCAAGCGGGTCGCCCCCGAGCCAATCTCGCTCTTCGAGCCAATGGGCGAGGACAACGCCACCATTGGCGACTTCATCGAGGACAAGGACGCCACCGCCCCCTTCGAATGGGTGATATCTCGCTTGAACCATGACGACCTCCGGGTCGTGCTCGGACGACTCAACGAACGCGAGCGAGCCGTCATCGAGATGCGATACGGCCTCGGCGCTGAGGAACCCAAGACCCTCGACGAGGTTGGCCGGCATTTCAATGTGACCCGGGAGCGGATTCGCCAGATCGAAACCAAAGCTCTCGCCAAGATGAGGCATCCCGCCAACCCGGCCAAGCTGCGCAGATTGGCCGCCGGCTAGATCAAATTGGTCAGCACTGGCTAAGCGGAACGGGTCAGCTCGATCAGCTCATCGCGATTGGCTTCCACCGGCAGGTGAGATTCACCCCGCGCCGGTCGGCCCCGCCCTCGCTTGCGGTGGAAGACCTGGCCGTCCCAGAAGATCACGCCTCCCCAAACTCCCCAATCGAGACCCTCGCGCAACGCCAGTTGCAAACAGTCGATTCTGACCGAGCAACCATGACAAATCGCCTGCGCCGCCGCCAGGTCCTGCGGGCGTTCGGAGAAGAACAGGTCGTTCTTCCCGCTGTCCACACACTTTCCGTTGTAAAGAACCTTGTCCATTTCATTCCTCGTTGATTGGTTTGCGGCTGCAAATCAAAAGGCCGCCTGCGATCGATGCTTGGCGGCCTCGGAGGTTGTTCGTGGACTAGGACGTCAACAGAATTGAGACCGCTTTAGGGAGGAACCGCTCCCGTCGGTAGTAGCGCCAGTGAGCCGGACGAGACGCGACGGCACGACTCCAAAGAGCCGATCAATTGGCAGCATCTTCGCCAGCATTTGGGGTCTCATTCCTTACGACGGGGGGAACGCTACGACCCAAGGGACCGGCGTGTCAAGGTAATTAGCCGAAATTGTCGATCAGATGCGCCAGCGCCTTCTGGCGATTGGGTCCGAGGTCAATTCGAAGGACCCGCCGACCGCGCTCCTTCAGCGCCTGATAGTCCCCCAGCGCCTGGGCGGCGATCACCTGGCCGAATGTCTGGTTGATCTCGGGTATCGGCAGGTCCTCGGTGGGGGTGTCGACGAGCTGCAGGAAGACCCCGCTATTGGGCCCACCCTTGTGGAGCTGGCCGGTGGAATGGAGGAAGCGAGGCCCGTAGCCGGCAGTCGTGGCATTCCCGATTCGATTGCCGACTTTGTGACGAATCGTCGCCATCGCCTGATCGGTGCGGGCTTCGGCAGGGAGATAGGCATGAACCGCGAAGTAGTCGTCCTCGGCCATTGTCGCCAGCAGCCCGTCGAGCCGGTCGGCAAGATTGGGCGCGAAAAAATCGACCAGGTCCACCCTCGGAGTCTCCCCGTCGAGCGCCTGCCGGGCTCGCTGCTTGGCCAGCTCGACGTCAGGTTGGTTGAAGGGATGGACCGACAGCACGTGTCCCGCAGCCGCGGTGGCAATCTCGGCCGCCATCATCTCGGTCGCCAGCGCATAGCGGTTGGTGACGACTCGCTCCTCTCCGGGCTGTCCGGGCGGGACTGCCGCCACCGGCTCCCCTTCGAGGCGGTACTGGACGAAGTAACGGTCGTCGGTGTAGCGATCGAGGTGCGGTTCGTTGGCGATCGGGATGATCCCCTTGTCGTCTTTACCGAGCGATTCGGCGATCAGTTGTTCCAGCCATGATGGGAACGCATCGAGGGAGGGCGAGGTGAGGAAGGTCAGCTTGTCGCGCCCGGCCTGTGCTGCCTCGCCCCATCGCATTCCCAAAGCGGTGGCCCCCTCCCAGTCCACGGCCGCAGCCGCTTCGAGCAGTCGGGCCACATCAATACCGAGCAACGCCGCCGGGAGCAGACCGAACGGGGTCAATGCGGAGAATCTTCCGCCAACGTCGGTGGGAGCATTAACGGTGGCGAGGAGGCCCCGTTCCCTGGCCAGAGTCTGGAGCGAGGAGCCGGGGTCGGTGATGGCGATGAACCGGCTGCCATCCCCGCCGGTTGCCTGCCAAAAATACCTAAAACCCGAAAGCGTTTCGATTGTGCCCCCAGATTTCGACGAGACGATGAAGGTGGTCCGTCGTGGATCGATCTGCGCGGCAAGGTCGCTCACTTGACCGGGGTGGGTTGAATCGAGCACCGAGAAACGGGGACGTCCCGCGGCAACTCCAAAGGTTTTGGCGAAGACCTCGGGGGCCAGCGAGGAGCCGCCCATCCCCAAGAGGACGACATCGTCGGCATCGACTCGGGCTACCACCTCGGCGATCTCGTCGAGGTGTCCGGCCATAGTCTCGGGCAGGTCGACCCAACCCAAGCGATTGGCCAGCTCGGGGGCGTCGGCCGGCCCCCACACCGTTGGATCCTTGCCCTTGATCCGTTCGGCGATGTTCACGTCGCCGAGTATTGCCGCAGGGCACCGTTTTCACGCATCAAACGCAACCTATCGGTTGCGTTTGATGCGCGAGAACGAGGAGGGAGTTAGGCCTCCTGGACGGTGAATTCTTCGGCCATACCCAGCAATGCGTGCGGGGTCCCTTCAGGGAAGGGTGGCGGTCCTTCGGCGTTGGGGTCCGCCTCGGCCGTCGCCGTCTCGAACGTCTCTTCGTCGAGACCCTGAGGAAGGAAGCACACAACCGCGTATCGACCAGGTTCTGTGACGGTAATCGTGGTGCTCTCGCCTTCGGGGTTGAACGTGTCTCCGCTGGGCGTGTCAATCAACACCCCCATGAATTGAGCCACGAGAGCGTCGGATTCCTCTTCCGGCAACGCCAGGATCTCTTCCAGGGTTCGAGTCTCACCTTCGACCACCTGGATGATGATCATCTCGTGGACTTCTTCTCCGCCGTTCGTAAACGTGAACTCGGCACCAGGAGCCACCAACGCAGGCACGCCCTCGAACGCGTAGGTCGGTTCCCGTCGCTTCGATTGGGCCGCCTACCGGTTCTCTCCTCCGCCCTGGGCACAGCCCGCGGCGATCACCAACAAGGCCAACAACAGGATGCTTTTCCGCATCAATCCTCCCTCTTTCGTGTGTTTGTCAGACCCTCACGGAAACTCGCTACGAAATCGCAACGGCCCCACACCTAGATTCCGCCCATGGGTCGGTTTCGGGATTCAAGCGACGAACTCGACATAGCGGTAATCGGGCGCAGACGGCGCTTCGTGGTCACGGCGAACCCGTTCATCGGCGCCACCATGCTGATCGTGGCCAGCGCGGTCGAGCTTGACCTCCGGCAGGGGACGCCTGCGCCCACAGGGATCGAGATCCATGCGATCGTGATCGCCGGCCGTTTGCTCATAAAGGCCCGACCGGAATGGCGTCTCGACGGCGAGCCGGCCAGCGAAGCTCCTTTACTCCGCGTTGTCGCCTTATCGCGGCTCGGCAAAGTATCTATCGACCGCTAGACGATGCGCCGATCGCTCGCCCAACGCGCCAGCTCGTGACGGTTCGAAAGTTGCAGCTTGCGCAACACCGCCGAAACATGGCTCTCGACGGTCTTCACCGAGAGGTTGAGCCGGCTCGCGACTTGTTTGTAGGCGAACCCGCGGGCAATGAGCCGCAGCACCTCGCGCTCGCGGGCGCTCAGTTGATCTAGGTCTTGGGACACTTCGACCGGAACGCCCACGGCAAAGGCGTCGAGGACAAAGCCGGCCAGCCGCGGCGAGAACACCGCGTCACCGGCCTGCACCCGCTCGATCGCCTCCATCAGATCCTCTGATCCGATCGTCTTGGTCACATAGCCCCGCGCCCCGGCTCTGATCATCGCGATCACGTCTTCGGCTTCATCGGAAACCGAAAGCGCCAGAAAGCGAACGACCGGATGGGTCTCCGCCACCGCATTGACTACCGCCACACCCCCGCCGCCCGGCATGTGGACATCGATCAGCACCACGTCGGGCGAGGTCTCTTTGATCCCTTCGATCGCTTCGTCAACATCGGTAGCGCTGCCAACAACGTCCACCTTGCCTTCGAGCTCGCTGCGCACACCGGCTAAGAAAAGGCGGTGGTCGTCGACGAGAAACAAACGGATCACTTCCGCACCGCCTCGACACCCGGCATGCTGAGATGCACCTCGGTCCCTTCCCCCGGCGACGAGATCACGACTCCCGAACCACCTTGCCGGCTCATTCGTCCTTCGATTGATTCGGAGAGGCCGCGTCTATCGGTGGGGACCGTCGCCCGATCAAATCCTTTGCCCTGGTCGGTGACCCACACCTCGGCGGTGCCTCTCGACTTCGAGGTTCCGGTTGCGCCTCGCCCGCCGAAAGCTCCCCCATCACCGCTCGGCCAAATAGCCATTGGAGCCACAGTCATCGGACTCGGGATACTCGCGCTGATCGACCGTGCCACACCGGCCGTCGACGCCGCCCCCCGCCACTACCTGGCGCTGGCGGTGACGATTCTCGGACTAGGAGCTCTCGTCGGCACGTTCTATGGACGGGCCCGCTGGTTGATCCCGTTTGGGCTGCTGCTGATCCCTGCGACCGCCGGCGCGGGAATCGTCGAATACGAAAACGTTGCCCGCAACGAAACCCTGCGCCCGACTACCTTCGCCGAGCTCGAAACCGTGTACGAGCTCGGCGTCGGAAGGCTCGAACTCCTCGTCCCGGCAGGCGTCGCGGTCGATGCAAGGACCGAGGTTGGGATCGGTGCTTCCCTTAATCCGAGTGGCGATCAGGGCGGCCTAGGTGTCGAATCCGACTTCTACGTCGGCAGTAGCGCCGACGGCATCGTGGTCACGAACCTCGAAGTAGGGATCGGAGAGATCGACGTGCTCGGCTCAGACCTCTTTTCGGAAGGCGAGTTATTCGATCCGGGCGACTTCAGCATCGCCCCGGTCACAGGGGACCTGCTTTCAGACTCCTATGCGGCGGCCGGGAATTCGGACATCACGCTCGACCTGAGCAACTTGGAACTCGAAAACGAACGCTCCGTGGCCTTGTATGCCGAATCAGGAGACATTCTCGTGATGCTGCCCGAAGGCATTTCGTATTCCATTGTTGCGAATGCCCAGGAGATAATTGTCCTCGGCGAGGCTCGGAGCGGAACCGTGATCACCGAGCTCCAGGCTCCGGGGCAGCCAACTCTCCGTATCGACGCCACCAGCATCGAAGGAACCATCACCATCGAGGAAGGATCCCGCTCGTGAAATCTCATCGTTTTGATCCCTGGTCGTTCATCTTCGGCCTTGTGCTCGTAGTTGTCGGCCTGTTTTTCCTGACCACAACGAGCCTGATGGACCTTGTGGGCCGGCTCAACGCGGCCATGGATCTAGGTCTTCCCGTCCTCGCCCTGGTGATCGGAGCAGCCCTCGTGGTACCGGCGTTGCGCCGTCCGAAGCCGGTGGCGCCGGTCCTCACTCCCGAAGAAACCGTCGCCCTTCAAGAGCTCAACGACACGGTCCCGCCTGCCAGCTAGAAGGAGGGAAACATTCGTCCGCGCCTGGTTGTTACCTTTTCCATGGAACAGATCACTGACAAGGATTGGAAAGCCAAGCTGACCCCCGAGCAGTACGACGTGCTGCGCAAGGGCGGCACCGAGCGTGCGTTCACTGGCGAGTATTGGAACAACCACGACAACGGCGTATACGTCTGCGCGGGTTGTGGCGCCAAGCTCTTCGCCTCGGACGACAAGTTTGACTCCGGGACCGGATGGCCGTCCTTTAGTTGTCCCGCTCCGGGATCCGAGGTCGAGGAAGAAAGCGATCGAAGCTGGGGGATGGTGCGGACCGAGGTGAAATGCGCCAACTGCGGCGGGCATCTCGGCCACGTCTTTCCCGACGGTCCCGCGCCCACGGGATTGCGCTATTGCATGAACTCGGCGGCGCTCAAGCTGGAACCGGCTCAGGAGCCTTCCGGTTCTTGACGATGGTTTGAATCGCGAGAGCGATCAAGAACAAGCCAAAGACCCGCGAAAGGGTCGCCGCGGGTATCTGCAGCGCAAGAAGGGTGGCGAGCGGCGCCGTCGCCGCTCCCACCACTCCCAGAATCCCCATCGCCCGCCAATCGACATAGCCGTTGCCGACATTGACCCTCGTTGCCGCCAGAGCGGTGAAAAGAATCGCCAGTAGCGAGGTCCCTTCCGCTGTGTGCTGACCGACGCCAAGCAAGAAGACCATCGCCGGAACCATCACGGTGCCTCCGCCGACCCCGGCCAGCCCCGAAGCAATGCCGGCGAGGACCCCGATCAGGATTTCGACCGTCGACCTCCATATCTCCGAATTTGTGATCGTGCCGGTTGCCAATTCACCCCCGATTGCCATCCGGAGCCCGGCTAGCAGCAGGACGATGCCGAAGGTGATCCCAAGCGTTGGCCCGCTCAGGCGTTTCATCAGCGTGGCCCCAGCCGTCGAACCGACGATCCCGCCGAGCCCAAGGAAAAGCCCCACGCGCCAATCGACGCTCTCGGCGGTCGCGAACGAGATCGTTCCTGCCGCCGCCACCAACACAATCGACGCGAGCGACGTCGCGTTCGCGCGGTGGCGCGTGTACCCGAGCGCGACCAACGCCGGAACCATGACAATTCCTCCTCCCACCCCGAGCAACCCCGAAAGCAACCCGGTAGCAACCCCGATGGCGAGCATCAGCCACCACGAAAACTCCATTCGCGCTGCGGGCTCAGCCTCCATCGAGACCCGAAAGGAACGCCACCACCAATTCTCCCAATCGGTCGACGACGTAGCCACCCTCCTGGACGACGACGGTGGGTCGGTCGAGTTCCCCGATGAGTTGACCGGCACGATGGTGAGCCTCGACGCTGATCAACAATGGGCTCTCCGGGTCATCGGCAAATGAGTCGACGCCCAGCGACACGACGAGCACATTTGCTTCACTGCTGAAGACGGTCAATCGTTTGACCTGGTCTATCCACTCTCGGTCACCAGTGCCGGGGGGGACCGGCAAGTTGAGGTTGGCGCCCTGGCCGCGACCGGTCCCGCGTTCGTGTTCCCTCCCCACCCAATGCGGGAAGTAACCGGCGTCGGGGTCGATATGGACCGACCCATAGCGGACCTGATCGGTGTCATAGAAGATCTGCTGAGTGCCGTTGCCGTGATGGGCGTCGATATCGATGATTGCGACCGGGCCCATCAGTGAAAGCCGCTGCGCGGCAAGGGCGGCGTTGTTCAAGTAGCAGGCACCGCCGTAGAACGTGCGCCCGGCGTGATGACCCGGCGGTCGAACCGCCGCGTAAGTCAAACGGTCTCCGCCGAGCGCGAGATCGGCGGCCGTGACCGCGCAGGCGGCAGCGGCCCGCACCGCCTCCCAGGTGCCGGGACCGATCAACGTCATCGTGTCCATCGCAAACATCCCGGTGCGGGCGCCGACCGAAACCGGCCGGGTCAAAGGCTCGCCACACAACAGATCGGGGTGAGGAAACGAGTACGGCACCACCTTCTCCTGACCGGGGTCGATGGGATAGCCCGACCGATCCCAATCGGCTTGGGCGCTGCGGAGGAAGTCGACGAGCTCAGGGCTATGCACCGTCGTCAGCTCGTCGTCTCGGATCTCGTGGGGCTCGATCACCCGGTAGCCAGCCGCGCTCACTGCAGACAATATGGCTTCCCCTCGGTCGGCCAGCTCGGTTCCGGGGATGCGCACGCCCACCCAAATCTCGCCATCGGGAACATGGCGAGCATGGTCTGGGCTGTAGACGACCTGCACTGTCATGGTCTGGCCGTCATGGCTCTGAGTTAAGCGCCCCAACAACAGACCCCTTGTCATCTGCTCGCCGAGCGCGTACAAACGCAGGATGACGTTATGGACTACCGAACAACATCAGCGGTTGATAGATCTCGTGCTGGCCAAGGTGGGAGAAGGGGCGGAAGTAATCGCCGATGGCATGGCGATCACCGGACCGGGCGGCGGCGTGATGGGTCTCTCAAATTTGGCGAAGGTTCTCAAGGATCTCCCTGAATCCGAATGGGAGCGGTCGCTCGAGCCTTATCTGCCGCTTTTTCAGGGCCCGCCGGCGATTCCGCAAGCCTTCGCCGACGCGCGACGGCGGCTACGGATTCGCCTCGCCGCTGATGCGTCCGACCCCGGGTGGGCCGCCTATCGGCCGGTCTGCGACGGCCTCGACCAGATGCTGGTTCTCACTACCGATTGCGGTGCCATGACTATCAGTGACGAGCAAATCGAGAAATGGGGAGTTCCGGCCGATGACGTCTGGGCGGAGGCCCTGGACCACACGATTTGGGACGAGCCCCGCGATCGAAAAATCCTGGACAAAGAAAACATGCGTTTCGTTTGGGTCCGGAACTCGTTCTATGCGTCGAGCGCGCTGCTATCTCTTGACCACCTCCTCTCGCCAGCCAACCGTTTCGGAGCGGTAGTGATGGTTCCAGTTCGCGACGCACTCCTCTACACCGAAGTCAACGACGAGCAATTTCTCTACGCCTCGGCAGGCATGATCGATGTCGGCGGCCGCTGGTATGTCGACGATTCAGGACCGATCAGCGCCGACCTCTTTTGGTATCGCCGAACGGAGCAAGGCCCGATCATCTCCCGCATCGTCAAGGAGGTGAACCGTCGCTACCAGCCGTGTTGGGGTCCAGACTTTTCGGCTGCGCTCGCAGAGCTCTCGAAAGACCTCGCTTTGATCGATGGTGATCGCCGCCGGCATCGGTCTCGCCGGCGGACAACTCCTACGATGCCGGCGTGATTCCAGGTCCGTGGTTGCTCGACCCCTCCGTCACCCATCTCAACCACGGATCGTTTTCCGCCGTGCCATTACCGGTCCTCGAAGCGCAGGACCAATGGCGCCGGCGCTGGGAAGCCGACACCACCGAGTTCGTCGTCTCCGATTGGGAGCCGGCCCTCGACCGCAGTCGAGCGGCTTTGGCGGAATTGGTCGGCGCCAGGTCGGAAGACCTGGTGTTCGTTTCCAACGCCACCGCCGGAGTGAACATTGTCGCTCGGTCGCTCGAATTCTCCCCTGGCGACCAAATCCTCACCACCAACCACACTTACAACGCCTGCCGCAATGTTCTCGACTACGTCGCCTCTCGCAGCGGGGCCGAAGTTGTCTCCGTTCAGGTTCCCTTCCCGCTCGCCGACCCAACCGAAGTAACCGAACGTGTCGTGGCTGCAGTCTCCGACCGCACTCGCTTCGCACTCATCGATCACATCACCTCCGCCACCGGGATCGTCCTGCCGATCGAGGAGATCGTTTCGTTGCTGGAGAAGGCCGGTGTGGCGGTGATGATCGATGGGGCCCACGGGCCGGGAATGGTCGCTCTCGACCTCGACACCCTCGGCGCCTCCTACTACACGGGCAACAACCACAAATGGCTCTCGGTGCCGAAGGGTTCGGCTTTTCTCTGGGCACGCGCCGATCGCGTCGACGCCTTGGTGCCATCGACCATCAGCCACGGCTGGAACGACCCCCGCACCGATCGCCCCCGCTTCCATGTGTTGTTCGACTATCCGGGCGCGGTCGATGTGACCGCCCACCTGGTGGTGCCCGACGCCATCGAGTTCCTCGCCGGTCTCGATCCAGGCGGGCTGGCAGGGTTGATGGCCCGCAACCGCGCCCTCGCCCTTTCGCAACGACGTCGGCTGATGGACTTCCTCGGCGTTGCGGAGCCCGCCCCGGAGTCGATGGTCGGAGCCCTGGCGGCCGTGCCCATCAGCCCTGCCGAGCCGGGCGGTCCGCCGGGAATCATCGATCCGCTCACCCGCAAGCTGCGGACCGAATATCAGATCCAGGTGCCGGTATTTATCTGGCCAGCCGCGCCAGAACGACTCCTGCGAATCTCTGCGGCCCCCTACAACGACGAATCGGATTACGACCGGCTGCTCGAAGCTCTTGCCGTCGAATTGTGATCGCGGCGATCCTTGGCGCCTCGAGCGGGATTGGATACGAGGTGGGGCGCGCGTTGCAAGCTGGTGGGCATCAGCTGATCCTCATCGGACGTGACCGGTCCCGCTACCGCGAGTTGCTGACCAGCGACGACCACTTCGTCGAATGCGAGCTGGCGGTTTTGGCGTCGGTGGCCACGGCGACCGAGACGATAACGAGAAAGTTTCCCCAATTGGACTTGCTGATCAACAACGCCGGGACGGCTGGCCGGCGCGGCGTCACCATCGATGGCTTCGAACTCGCTTTTGCGGTCAACTATCTCTCGCATTATCTGCTCACCCGCCTGCTCGGAAATCCGCGACGCGTCGTCAATGTCAGCTCGGAAGCCCATCGCGGTGTCACGGACCTTGATCCCGATCAAGGCTTGGGTCCTACACGCTCGTTGCTCGGTTGGCGGGAATACCAGTATTCGAAGGCCGCCCAGATCGCCTTCACCCACAGTCTCGTCAGCCGTGGTTTCGACGCCTACTCGGTCCATCCGGGCGTCATTGCCACCAACCTTTGGAGAAGGGTTCCGGCCGTTGTCCTCGGCCCCCTAACTCGACGGATGAAGCCACCGGCGGCCGGGGCGCTGCCCGTCCTCCGAGCCGCAACAGATACGGCCCTTGACGCCGGCGACTATGTGACCCCGCGCGGAGTGATCGCCCCCACGCCGCTCGTCTCCAACCCCGAGGTGGCCGAACGGCTGTGGCAACAGAGCGAGAAATGGGTGGCCAACTATCTCCCCTAGCTCGTTGCGACTCAACCCTCCGACTTTGGCGGCAATGATCTCTCACTTCGAGCAGTCACTTCCGTTCGAATGCTGCGGGCTGCTGGCCGGGAGCGGAAATCAGGTCAGCTTCGTCTACCCGCTGACCAACGATCAAGCCTCGGCGGTCGCTTTCACGATCGCCCCCGCCGAGCACTTCGGGGCCTGGCGCCATGCCGAAGCGAACGGCTGGGAACTGATCGGAGCGTTCCACTCCCATCCATCAGGGCCGGAACAACTCTCGACAACTGACATTGCGCTCGCCGGTGAACCGGACTGGGTCTACGTCGTGGTGACAAGCCGTGGAGCGAGAGCGTTTGTAATCAGCGATCGCCGGGCCGTCGAGATCCCGATCGAGGTTCAAACCCGACAGGTCGGGTCGTAGTTCACCAAGTCGGGTGGGGAGTCTGGATCTGCACAGGCGGGACAGTCAGGGCGTCGTCGCGCTTTCACCTCTGTGAACGACTGGTCAAGCGCGTCGTAAACCAACAAGCGTCCGTTGAGCGACTTGCCGATGCCGAGCAAATGTTTGATCGTTTCCGTCGCTTGGATCGAGCCGATGATCCCCGGCAGCACTCCGAGCACTCCCGCTTCGGCGCAGTTGGGGGCGAGCTCGGGTGGCGGAGCCTCGGGAAAGATGCAGCGATAGCACGGACCTTGATAGGGAACGAAGAACGACGCCTGCCCGTCGAAGCGAAAGATCGAGCCATGCGCCACGGGAATGCCGAGCCGAAGCGAGGCGTCGTTGATCAGGTAACGGGTGGGAAAGTTGTCCGATCCGTCGACGATCACGTCGTATCCCTCGAGCAGGGACTCGGCGTTGCTGGCATCGATCCGCGCCCGGTGAGCGATGATCTCGACGTCGGGATTGAGGGCGTTGAGCGTGCGGCGCGCCGACTCGACTTTGGGAGCGCCGACCCGTTCCGTCGAATGCAAGATCTGGCGTTGCAGGTTGGAGGCGTCGACGAGATCGAAATCGACGATGCCGATCGTTCCAACCCCGGCGGCGGCGAGATAGAGCGCTGCCGGTGAGCTCAATCCGCCGGCGCCGATGACCATCACTTTGCTTTCGAGGAGCTTGCGCTGGCCCTTCTCGCCAACCTCGGGAAGCATGAGATGACGGGCATAACGGTCGGCCTGTTCGGCGGTGAGACCTCCATTGCTCACCTCAACCGTTCCACCTTCCATCATCCACCGCTGGATGCCGCCGGCCAGCGAGGTCGCCGAGGTGTAGCCCATCTCGTGCAGCGTGCGGGCGGCCAGCGCGGATCGGGCCCCGCTCGCGCAATAGATGACAATGGGCGCGTCCTGGGCGAGACCCGCCCGCGCCACCGCCGATTCAATCGACCCGCGGGGAACCAATGAGGCGCCAGGAATGACGCCGCGGGCAAACTCCTCTGGCTCCCGGCAATCGATCAGGACCACCGAACCCATTTTCGGTGACAACTCACTCGGCGTGATCTCTCCGGCGATGGCGATCGCCTCGCGGACCAAGTCGGCATAGGTCTTCGGCACCCAGTGAGTCTACGAACGCTCTCCCCCAACGGAAGTTGCGCCAGATAGGCTCTCTGGGGTGGCCTTTGCCGATGTCTATGTGTTTGTGCTCGCCGCGTTTGTTGGCTACCAGATCATCACGAGGGTGCCGGCGCTGCTCCATACCCCTTTGATGGCCGCGACCAACGCCATCTCGGGAATCTCGCTTGTGGGATCGCTGGTCGCGGCTGGCTCCGACCGCAACACCCTCTCGACCGTGCTCGGAGTGATCGCGGTGACTTGCGCGATGGCGAATGTCGTCGGCGGTTTTCTGATCACCGACCGGATGCTGTCGATGTTCCGGCGGGCCGAGAAGAAGCAGAACTGATCACTCGATGAGTCGGGAAGTAGTCAGCCAGATCTCTTATTTGGCCGCGTCGGTTCTTTTCATCTTCGGGCTAAGAGGCCTGACCAAGCCTGACAAGGCGCGCCGCGGCATGTTGTTGGCCGCGGTGGGGATGCTGGTCGCGATCATCGGCACGCTCGTCAAGACCGAGGTCGTCAGCTACGGGTGGATCCTGGTCGGCCTGGTGCTGGGATCGTTGATTGGCTACCCGCTCGGCATGTGGGTCCCGATGACGGCGATGCCGCAACGAATCGCCTTCTCCCACATGTTCGGGGCCCTGGCGGCGACGCTGGTGGGGGTCAGCGAATACTTCACCGATCTCTCGAACGGCGAAACCATCGGCATCCCGAAAATGTCCGCGTTGGCCTTCGAAGTCTTGTTTGGTGCGCTCACCGTCACCGGTTCCTTTGTCGCGTTTGGCAAGCTCGCCGAGTTCCTGCCAGGGCGACCGATCACCTACAAGAACCAGAACGCGATCAATCTCGGGCTCGCCGCCGTCGCAGCCGGCTTGTTTGCGTATGTCGTATTCAACCCCGAGGCCAGTTGGGCCTTCTACCTCATGCTCGCCCTCGCCACCCTGATCGGCCTCTTCCTCGTTCTCCCAATCGGCGGCGCCGACATGCCGGTGGTGATATCGCTGATGAATTCGTACGCCGGCTTGGCGGCCTCGGCCACCGGGTTCGCCATCGGCAACGAGGTGCTGATCATCGCCGGCGCGCTCGATGGGGCTAGCGGCTTCATTCTTTCGATCGTGATGTCGAGAGCGATGAACCGTTCGTTTACCAACGTTCTCTTCGGCGCCTTCGGGTCCGCTCCGACCGCTTCGACCCGAACTTCCGAAGGTTTGGTGGCCGCTCCGATCTCGGCTGAGGACGCAGCGCTGCAGCTCGCGCACGCGCGTTCGGTGATCGTGGTGCCTGGCTACGGAATGGCCGTAGCTCAAGCTCAGCATCAGATCCGCGAGCTTGCCGAGCTCATCGAGAAGAACGGCGGCGAGGTTCGCTATGCGATCCACCCCGTGGCAGGGCGAATGCCGGGACATATGAATGTGCTTCTCGCCGAGGCCAACGTCCCCTACGACCGCCTATATGAGATGGACGAGATCAACGATCGGTTCGAGGAAGCCGACGTGGCGCTGGTGATCGGCGCCAACGATGTCGTCAATCCGGCGGCGCGAACTGATCCGGGAAGTCCCATCTACGGAATGCCGATTCTCAACGCCGACAAGGCCAAGCGAGTGATCGTCCTCAAACGATCGATGGCAACGGGGTTTGCGGGGATCGAGAATGACCTGTTCTACGCCGAGAATTCTTCGCTGCTCTTCGGGGACGCCAAGGACTCCCTCCAAAAGCTTATCGGCGAGATCAAGACGGCCTAACGCCCGGGCAGTACCCTCCGGGCATGTCTTCCCTCTGGCACGGCTTCGCCGAAATGCACGTGGTCCAGGACCATCCGTTTGTCGTCACCCGTGGGGAGGGCGCCTACATCTGGGACCAGTCAGGCAAGCGCTACCTCGACGGCACCGCAGCGCTCTGGTTTGCCCATCTCGGTTTTGGCCGCCCCGAGGTCGCCGCCGCGGTCGCCAGACAGATGAACGAGATCTCGGCCTATCACAACTTCACCGATTACGTCACCCAGCCCACGATCGATCTCGCCGATCGCCTCGCCAGCCACTCACCCGATCCGGGCTCGAGAGTTTTCTTCACGAGCGGCGGCTCCGATGCCGTGGACTCCGCCGCCAAGCTCGTCCGTCGCTACCACACCCTCACCGGTAATCCGGAGCGGACGGTGTTCATCGCCCGGGAATGGGCCTATCACGGCATGCACACCTACGGGACCTCATTGGCCGGGATCGAGGCGAACCGGACGGGTTACGGCGAGCTGGTTCCCGACGTGGTGCTCGTCCCCCACGACGATGTCGACGCCATCGAGAAGGCCATCGATCATGCCGGGCCGGAGAGAATCGCCGGCATCTACTGCGAACCGGTGCTTGGGGCCGGTGGCGTTCGTTCCGTTCCAGTTGAATATTTGCACTCGGCCCGCGACTTGGTCCGCGAGGCCGGAGGGCTGTTCATCTCCGACGAGGTCATCACCGGCTTTGGGCGGATCGGCGACTGGTTCGCCGCGGTCCGCTTCGACCTCGACCCCGATCTGATCCTTTTCGCCAAAGGAGTTACCGCCGGCTATTTGCCCTTGGGCGGGATCATCGTTTCGCCGCGAGTGGCCTCACCGTTCTTCGACCAGGCGGCCGTGGTCTGGCGTCACGGTTATACCTACACCGGCCACGCGACGGTTTGTGCCGCCGGGCTCGCCGTCACCGAGATCTACGAGAACGAGCCGATCTTTGCCCGTGCCCTGGAGCTGGAGAAGGAGCTCGAGGAAACACTTGGCGCTTTGGTGGGAGAAGGTCCGGCCGTGGGGCTCAGGGCAGGCACCGGCGCGATGGCCGCGCTCCAGCTCGATCCCGCCGACACGACGCTGGCACCGCGGGTGGCGTTGGCCACTCGGCAGGAAGGAGTGATCGTGCGGGCACTGGCCGGAAACGGCATCCAGATTTCTCCCCCGCTGATCCTCACCCCGGGCGAAGTCGATGAGCTTGTCAGCGGCCTGCAACGAGGCTTACGCGCTATATAGATCCCACCAGAGGAGCAATCGATGACCACCCCACTCCCCCCCGTCGCCAGCCCCTATCCCGAGGCCAGCCAGGCGACGCTCATCCTCGTGCTGGGGATCATCTCGATCATCTGCTGCCAGCCACTTGGGATTGCCGCCTGGATTATGGGCAACAGCGAGCTCCGGGCCATCGACGAGGGCCGCAGGCCACCCGAAAACCGAGGAACTGCTAACGCCGGTCGAATCTGCGGGATTATTGGTCTCGTGTTGATGGTCGTATCGATTGTGCTCTTCATCACCGGCGTCCTCACGTTCTTCATCCCCTTTGGCGACGGCAATTTCGGCTCCTAGACGCCTCGGGCTGGCAGTCGGCTTCGGCGTCGGGGCGTTGGCCGTCTCGACCGCCAGCGACGACGGGCCAACACTCTGTCCTTTTGCTCTAATCACCGGAATCGCGTGCCCAGGCTGCGGGATGACGCGCGCGGCCGGGCGGTTGCTACGTGGCGATATGGCGGGAGCCATCGACTACCACCCCTTGGTTCTCCTCCTCCTCGTCCTCGCGGTCGCGGGCGGGGTCTGGTACGTCGGCTACCGGCGGCAGCGCTGGCGCCCCCTCTCCTCGCAGCGGCTCAACCTGGGTCTGGTCGCCGTCGGGGCGGCGTTCCTGTCGGTGTGGCTCGCCCGTCTGGCAAGCGGTACCCTTCCCGTCGTCTAGACAGGAACCTGGATGACCATTCCACCTGCCCGCGCCTATCCCGAAGCGAGTCAATCGGTCACCGTTTTTGTCCTCGGCATCCTCTCGATTCCCGTGTGCCAGGTGCTAGGGCCATTTGCCTGGAAGATGGGCAACGATGAAGTCCGGGCGATCAACGAAGGGCGGCGGTCACCCGAGAATCTCGGACTCGCTCAAGCCGGTCGGATATGCGGGATAGTCGGCACTTGCCTCCTCGCCCTCTTCCTAGTCTTCTTCATCCTTTGGCTGGTGTTGCTCATGTTCGGGGTAATTGGCGCGTTCTCGGGAGAATGGCGAAGCAGGTAGCAAACGCGTGTGGCAATGTCGCCAGTGTGGGCGATCATTCGCCAACCAAAACCAGACCCACACCTGCGCTCCGCTGCAAAGCCTCGACACCCACTTTGTAAAGAGTGATCCGCTGGACCGAGCGATCTTCGACGCGATCTTGGAAGCGGTTAGCGGCCTCGGCCCGGTGACAGTGCTCCCCGAGAAAACCCGGATCGCCCTTCAAGTCCGGATGAGTTTTGCGGCCTTCATGCCGCGCAAAAGCTGGCTCGACGGCCACCTGGTGTTGGCTCGGCGAGTCGAGAGTCCTCGCTTTCGACGAGTCGAGACGTTTTCGCCAAGAAACGTCCTACATGAGTTCCGCTTGCAATCTCCCGAGGAGGTCGATTCGGACTTCGTCGGATGGCTTGAGGAGGCCTATCGGGTCGGTGAGCAGCGCCACCTCGAGGCTAAGAAGGATTGATCACGAGCTGGGGGTGACTGCGGACTCTCGGCTTGCGGCCTTCGACGCCTTCGGCCAGTCGTTCAAAGGCGGTGCTGGCCTCGCTCCCCGGCGCCGCGATGGCCACCGGCAGGCTCTGATCTGCGCCCTCGCGCATCGCCGGAAGGAACGGGATTTGAACGAGGAGCGGCACCGCCAGCTCGTCGGCCAGGGCCTGTCCTCCCCCATGTCCGAAGAGCTCGTAGCGCTTTCCGTCGTCGGCGGTGAACCAGCTCATGTTTTCGACGACTCCCAACACCTCTTGGTTCATCGTGCCAGCCATCAAGGCGGCGCGCCGCGCCACCCGTTGCGCGGTTGATTGCGGCGTCGTCACGAGCAGGACCTGGGCCCGAGGGAGGAACTGGCTCATCGAAAGGGCGATGTCTCCGGTCCCCGGGGGCATGTCGACGAGCAAATAGTCGGGGTTGTCCCAAAAGACGTCGGTGAGGAATTGCTCCATGGCCTTGTGCAGCATCGGTCCGCGCCAGATCACGGCTTTGTCCTCCGGAACGAAGTAGTCCATTGACATCGCCTTGACGCCATAGGCGATCGGGGGGATGATCGATTCCGCCAGCACCAGCACCGGACGATCGACCCCCATCATTTTGGGGATCGAGAATCCCCAGATGTCGGCGTCGATCACCCCGACTTTCTTGCCGAGCCGGCTGAAGGCGACGGCGAGATTGGTCGTCACCGATGACTTGCCGACGCCGCCTTTACCCGACGAGACGGCGATGACCCGGGTGGCCGATCCGCTCGCCCCTACCCGGGGGCCGGACCGATCGACCAGCCGGGCCATGAAAGAGGTGGCATCGGCCGTGCTCATCGTTTCGAGATTGATGGCCATGCGCCCACCTCCGACAGCCTGCAAACGGCTTGTGAGCTCGTCAGCAAACGGATAGCTGGGGAAGGGAACAAGCACCCTGACCCGGCCCGTGCCGAGTAAACCTTTCTCGACCGACGCGAGCAGCCCAAGGTCGGCGAGGGAGCGGCCGAGGGCAGGTTCGACAACCTCCCCCAGGGCGCGTTCAAGTTGGTCGGGACTGGCCATGAAACCCTTTCTCGGAAGGCATAAAGGGCCCCCAGAACTATAGATCCGGGGTGGCCCTGGCAAACGAGTCGCCTTCTTGGGACCAGCTCGACCGCAACATCGGCGGTTTCGCGGCGGCGCTCGGCGACCCGACCAGGCGGGGCATCTACTTGGCTTTGCGCCAGTCGCCGGAGCCGCTGACCAGCGCCCAGGTAGCCGAGCTCTTTTCGATACATCGCAACGTCGCCCGCCATCACCTCGACAAGCTGGAAGAGGAGGGCTACGCCCGCGCCAGCGACCAGCCCCGGGGCGGTCGTGCCGGCGGAAGCGGCCGTCCACCCAAGGGCTCCGAGGCCACCTCCAAGATGGTTGCCATCCATCCCGGCCGCCGATACGACCTCCTCGTCGAGCTGCTCGTCCGAGTGCTCAATCGAGTGCAGCCCTCCGACCTCTCGCTTGTCGCCGAACAGATCGGCCGGGAGTATGGACGGGAGCTGGCGGTCTCATTGGGCTCCCCCACCGAACCCGGATACGAGGCGGCGGTGGCAGCGCTCGCCCGAGTGATGGGTGGCGTTGGATTCGAAGTCAGCGTCGACCAGCACGGCGGACGAGCCACTGCCCCTTCGGCGAGGCGGCCACCGACCATCCCGAGGTCATTTGCTCGCTCGACCGTGGCATGGCGGCGGGGATCATGGGGGTCCTGCATCAGGAATGCCGGCCCGTGCTGACTCCTCACACCGACCTCGACCACGACTGCGTCACCGAAGTCGCGGTCAGCATCGGCTCCCGCCGCTAGCGCCGGGATCCTTTCCTATTTCGACAAATCTGCACGATTTAACGCCGTCGATACACTCGGCCTCCCTCGAAACCGACGGAAAATGGTCCCCACATGAAGAACCTCACCACCATCTCCACTCCGCTCGGCGAAAGGCAGGTGGCGCCGCTACCCGACGGGATCGACCACCTTCCCTACTCCATCAAAGTGCTGCTCGAGGCGGCCATTCGGCGGCTCGACGGCCTCCTAGTGCAGCAGTCCGATGTCGACCGCATCGTTGCCTACGACGCCACCGCGGTCGGCGAGTCCGAGATCCCCTTCATCCCCGGCCGGGTGGTGCTGCAGGATTTCACCGGCGTCCCGGCCATCGTCGATCTCGCGGCGATGCGTGCTGCCATCGTCCGGATGACTGGCGAGGAGTCCTCGGCTGCCAAGGTGAATCCCGGGGTACGCTGCGACCTGGTGATCGACCACTCGGTCCAGGTCGACGCCTTCAACCGGCCCGATGCCCTCCTGATCAACAGCCAAAAGGAGTTTGAGCGCAACCAGGAGCGATACGAGTTCCTCAAGTGGGGCCAGCAAGCCTTTGCCAACTTTCGGGTCGTGCCGCCGGCGACGGGAATCGTCCACCAGGTGAACCTTGAGTACCTGGCCAAGCTCGCCTGGGACGACGGCACCTGGCTCTACCCCGATTCGCTGGTCGGAACCGATTCCCACACGACGATGATCAACGGCCTCGGGGTGGTGGGCTGGGGCGTGGGTGGCATCGAGGCGGAGGCGGCGATGCTCGGCCAGCCGATCTCGATGCTGCTGCCCGAGGTCGTCGGTTTTCGACTGACTGATCGGCTGGCCGAGGGGGCAACTGCCACCGACCTCGTCCTCCGGGTCACCGAGATGTTGCGGGCGCACGGAGTCGTCGGCAAGTTTGTCGAGTTCTTCGGACCCGGACTCGACGACATGCCGGTCGCCAACCGGGCCACCATCGCCAACATGGCTCCCGAGTACGGCGCCACGATTGGCTTCTTCCCCGTCGACCAACAATCGATCGAATATCTGACATTCACCGGCCGGCCGCCCGAGTTGGTCGAGACGGTCGAGCAGTACTACCGCCAGCAAGGGCTGTGGCGGGAGAACGACCGGCCCACGGTTTACAGCTCGATCGTCGAGCTCGATCTCCAAAGCGTCCGTCCCGCCCTGGCCGGCCCCCGCCGGCCGCAGGACCGAATCGATCTCGATCAGATGAAAAGCGTCTGGCAGGAGCAGCGTCAGTCGATCTATGAGCGCGCGGCGGCTGTGACCACTGGCCCGATCGCCGGGGCGGACGGAACCTTCACCCTCACCGACGGCGACGTCGTCATCGCGGCAATCACCTCGTGCACCAATACCTCCAACCCGGACGTGATGGTCGCCGCCGGACTGGTTGCGCGCAACGCAAAAGAGAAGGGCCTCACCCGCAAACCTTGGGTCAAGACTTCGCTCGCCCCCGGCTCGCAAGTGGTGACCGAGTACCTCAAGAAAGCCGAGCTCCTCGACGACTTGGAGGAATTGGGCTTCTATCTAGTGGGCTATGGCTGCACGACCTGCATCGGCAACTCCGGTCCCCTCCCCGAAGAGATCTCGGCCGCGATCAACGAGACGGGTTTGGTAGCGGCGTCGGTACTTTCTGGGAACCGCAACTTTGAAGGACGGATCTCACCCGATGTCCGCGCCAACTATTTAGCCTCACCGCCGTTGGTCGTCGCCTACGCCCTAGCCGGCACGGTCAACTGGGATCCGCTGAGCGAACCGATTCCGGGTTCGGGAGTGATGCTCGCCGACCTCTGGCCATCGCAAGAAGAGATCGTGCGGGTGGTGGCCGAGTCGGTCAATCGCCAGCAGTTCACCGAGCGGTACGCCGACGTGTTCACCGGGTCGGAGGAATGGCGCAACATCACGACATCGACCGGCACGCTCTACGACTGGCGACCCGAGTCGACCTATATCCAGGAACCGCCCTTCTTCCAAAGCATGCCCGAAGATGCCACCCCGCTGGCGCCGATCAGCGGGATGCGAGTCCTTGCCTTCCTGGGTGACTCGGTCACGACCGACCACATCAGCCCGGCCGGCTCGATCAAGACCGATTCCCCGGCTGGAAGCTATCTGATCGAACATGGCGTCCAACCGGCGCTCTTCAATTCCTATGGCTCTCGTCGCGGCAACGACCGCGTCATGACCAGAGGAACCTTCGCCAACGTTCGAGTGCGAAATCGACTCGCACCGGGCACCGAGGGAGGCTGGACCACCGATTTGCTGACTTGCGAGGTGAAGAGCATCTACGAAGCCTCGCTCGCTTATCAGGCTGCGGGGATTCCGCTTCTCGTCCTCGCTGGCAAGGATTACGGCATGGGCTCATCGCGAGACTGGGCCGCCAAGGGCACGTTCCTGCTCGGAGTGAAGGCGGTCCTGGCCGAGAGCTTCGAGCGCATCCATCGGTCCAACCTGGTGATGATGGGTGTGGTCCCCCTCGAGTATCGGGTTGGCCAAAGCGCGGGTACCTACAACCTCGACGGAACTGAGGCGTTCTATCTACCGCTCAACGATCAGCTCCGACCCCGCCAGGAGTTGGTACTGACCGCGGTAAGAGGCACTGGCGAATCGGTCGAGATACCAGTCACCGTGCGCGTCGACACCCCGATCGAGGTGGAGTATCTCCGCCACGGCGGCATCCTCCACTACGTGCTCCGCACCCTCTAATCCCAACCTCGCGCCGAACCTAAGGTTTGCATGGTGGCATAGCCACCAAAATCGCCTTACGTTTCAGGGGATCGCGCCGCCCGAGTCAAGCAGGGCGCCGGCCCACTCGAAGAGGAAGTAGAGGAGGACGAGGCCGGCCAGAATGCCAACGATCCAAACCGTGACGCGCTGGCCCCGAGTCACGCCGCCGCTCGAAGCACCGACGCCGTCAGCGAAGACACATAGTCAAGATTGGGCCCATCGCTGAGCTCGGCCTGGATGATCAACCGCTCAGCGGCGGAGAACTTGGGATTGCAGGTCGTGAGGGTGAGCCAGGCGCCGTCGATGGGATCGGTCACCCAGACATCAGTAGGTCTGACGACGAGGATCTGGCGAATGGTGTAGACGCTCGTGCCAAGCGCGGTCTCGACCGAGATGCTGTCCCCGATCACCATCTGGTCGAGATCGAAAAAGGGGCGGCCGTAAGTGGTGCGATGACCGCTAATGACGGCGTTCCCCGGTTGCCCAGGGAGGGGAGTGCCCGGCATATGCCCGGGCCCGAGTTGCAGGGTCTCCCGATCGACACCCTCGAAGAGGACCGCATCGAGCCCGATCTTGCCGATGACTATCCGCCCGAAGGGCGTCCCCATCGGAGCTTCAGGTTCGAGAAAAAGCTCGGGCAAAGGGTCGGGCAACGGCTCGGGGTTCTCCACCGGTTGGGTGGTGGTTGTGGACGTAGACGCCACTTCGATCGCCGCTCGCCGTGCGACAAGCGTGAACTCGAGCTCTTCGGTGGCGATTGCCTGCGACCGGGCGTTGAAGAGGTCGGTGATGAAAAGCTGGTAAACGAGGAACAGGGCGACGAGGCTGGCAAGGCCGAGAAAGGACCAGCCCGCCACCCGCAAGACCCGTTGCACTCGAGTCAGGCTACTCCGGCTCTCCCTCAGCGGAAGGGGATGCCCAGCCAGGAACGCGCTTCTCGGCGAAGGCAGCAAGCCCTTCGCGGGCATCCTCGGTCATGGTGACAGCTGTTAGGCCGTTTTGTAAGAAATCGAGCGCCGAGTCGGCGTCCATCCCGCCGAGGGCGTTGAACGCAGTCCTACCCAAAGCGGTCGCGGCGGGGCTCCGCTGGGACAACGACCCAACGATGTCGGCAATCGTCGTGTCGAGATCGTCACGACTGACCACCCGACTGATGAGGCCGAGTTGGAGGGCTTCGTGCGGCGTGATCGTGCGGCCGGTCGCCATCAGCTCATAAACCACTTTGGGTGAGGCGGCCCTGAGCAGGGGCACGCTGATCATCATCGGCCATAGACCCACCCCGACTTCGGGCATACCGAGCTGAGCGTGCTCCACGCAAACAGTCACATCGCAGGCGACCGCCAGCCCAAACCCGCCGGCCAGCGCGTGCCCGTTGACTCGGGCGATCGTGGTCTTCTCCCCGCTCCACATCGCCCGAAAGAGGTCGGCGATCGCCCCCCGCGACCGATGCAAGCCAAGAGGATCGTCGAAGAAGCCAGCCCCGAGATCCCCGCCCGCCGAAAAGGCTCGATCGCCGGCGCCGGTGTAGACGATGCACCTCACCTCCGGCTCGGCGTTGGCCTCCTGCGTAAAGCGCAATAAGTCGGAGACGGTCGCCGCCGTCAACGGGTTCCGTCGTTCGGGCTCGTCGATGGTGATCTTCGCCCGAACACCCTCAATCTCGAATTTCACCATCTGGCGCCCAACCCTTCGTGTTGATACCGTCGGCCAATGCTATGGCTGGTGCTGGTGTTGTTCCTGTCCGTGGCAATCGCGATCCTGCGCGGGGGCCGGTTGTCGAGTTTGGGCGATATCCATCTCCGTTTGTGGTGGCTGCTCCCCCTCAGTTTCGCCATGCAATTCGCCGCCCGCTTCGTACCCGAACAAAGGTCGGGACTCGGAGTTGGCCTGGTTCTCGTGAGCTATGTCCCGCTGGTGCTGTTGGTGCTTTTCAATCGGGATCGACCGGGCCTTTGGCTCGCGGGCCTCGGGGTGTTGATGAACTTCACTGTCATCCTCATCAATGGGGGCATGCCGGTCCTGGCGGAGGCAGCCGAGGTTGCTTCCGGGTTTGCTCTCGGCGAGCCCGTGATCGCCGAGAGCTACAAGCACGTGGTCCTCGATCGCGACTCGCTCCTCCCTTTCTTCGCCGATGTGATTCCGATTCGCATCGCCAGCTACGGCCAGGTCCTCTCCCTCGGCGACATCTCCCTCGCCGTTGGTCTCGGCCGCTTTATTGAGTCTGAGTTGCGCCGGCCGATCCGCTGGTTCAAACGGGGGGCGCGAGCAGAAGCAGGTTCAGCGGCGCGGCTCTGAGCCCGATTCTTTAGGCGATTGTGGTGGCTATACCACCACGCAAACCTAAGGTTCGCGTGGTGCCTATGTGGTGGCCGGGTGGAACGCGAGCCGACGTTCCAGGACTTCGCGGAGGACATTGATCACTACCGGATCGAAGTCGTAGGCCGCCCCCTGATGCAAGACTTCGATCGCCTGCAGGGCTGACAGCTGCCTGCCGACCACGAGGTTGTCGTATGAGCTGGCCGCTCGCACGATCTTGGAGATAACTGAAATGCTCGGATCGTTTTGCTCACCCGGTTTCCGATATGGCTCATGCAGCTTGCGCACATGCTCGGCTATCGGCTTGAGGGACGGCGCCTCGCTGATGATCTCCGCTCCCCAGCGGGCGAGATCGTCGTCGGTGTAACCAAGACGAAGGATGGCGGGTTCAGTGAGCGTGATGCGGCCAATGTCATGCATCAAGGCAGCGCACTCGAGGTCCTCGAGGTCCCGGCGCCCGAGCCCGAGCTCGTAGCCGACTTCCTGGGCGAGGGCCGCGGTGCGATCTGCGTGACCCTCGACCCCGAGCCCCGCCACCTCCGGGATCCGGGCCAATGCCCTGATGGTTTGACGATAGGTTTCTTGAGTGGTGGTGAAGCGACCGAAAGCGGACCGGGCAAAAAGAAATGGAAGGCCGGCGACTCCGAGCGCCCAAAGGCCGATCTGTCGTTCCGCGAGGGCAAAGAGGGCCCCGGTCGCCACCAAGCTGACAAAGACGTTGATGTCCCCAACGAACTCATCGCTCACTGCCTCCACCGCGAATGGCAAGCGGCGCTCGATCGTCATCGCTCCGATGAGAATGAGCAACCATGCCGTCGCTGCTAGTGCAAGTGGCATCATGACTCCCCAGCCGTCGTCGACGCGTTGCACGGCCGGCTGTGGCAAGACCCAGGCGAAAACGAGCAGGTAACCGATCATCGCCACCATCCGCCCGATGAAATGATGAGCTACCTGGGTCCTTGCTCGGGCGACGAGGATCAGGAGACCCAAAGCCACGCCAAAGCCGACCAAAGTCAGACACGCTCCAAGATCGACGGATCGCTCATCGCCGAAGTAGATCGGCGCTCCGGCAACGATCGCCACCCCCAGGCCGAACCAGCGGCCACCGTGGGCGGGAATTCGGATCTGCGTGGCCAGCGCCATTAGCAGCACACCCGCGGCCAGTTCCAGACCAGAGGCGCGGGCCGCAATGAGACCAATGGCCCCGATCGCAATCGCCCCTGCCAGCGCAATCAGAAGAGGCAGCACATTCCTAGACCGATTCAATCAGGGCTCCCTGCTCAGCAAGACGACGAGCAAGCTCTTCGTCGTCCAAATGCTTCGACCCGTAGGTCTCGCCGACGCGGGCCAGGCTTGTTTGCAACGCGTCAATCACGTCGGGATCGAACTGTTTGCCGGCATGCCGGCGAAGCTCCGCCAGTGCGTAGCTCTGCGTCAGAGCCATCCGATAGCTCCGCGTGGAGGTCATCGCGTCGAAGGAGTCTGCCACCGCGAGGATCGAGCTCTCGAGGCTCGGCGGCAAACCGTTTCGATGGCCACTCCCGCCATAGCCGTTCCCGTCGTAGTGGGAGTGGTGCCCGGAAGCGATTTCGACCATCGGCTCCAAAAACTCGACTTCCGCCAGGATCTCTTCCACGAGGTGGGCGTGGGTCTGCATCTCCTCGTACTCCTCGTCGGTGAGCCGGCCCCGTTTGCGAATCAGCTCGGCCGGAACGGCCAGCTTGCCGACGTCGTGAATGAGGGCGGCCCAGCGCAGACGTTCGAGCTGAGTCCCGGAAAAGTGAAGCTCTTCGCCAATCAGTTGCGAGAAGTAAGCCACCCGTTCGGTGTGGCCACGGGTGTAAAGGTCTTTTGCTTCAAGGGCTTTGATAAAACCCCGCAGCGTCGCTTCGTGCGCCTCCCGCAACTGGCTAAAGGATGACAGAGACAAGTGGCCGATCAAATAGACAATGAGAATGAGCGGAGTCACCGCTGGCTGGGCGAGCACCATCGTCGCCCCCAACAGGCCGCCGACCACGCCCATGACGAGGAGCGACGTGAGCAGCACTGGCATTTTCGACCAGGGCAACACATCTCGTTTCCGGTACACCATTCGCACTGCAAACAAGACCAACTGCCAGTTGACGATCGTGTAAGCGAGCGAGGCCACAGTGCCCGCCAGGGCGATCGTGGCGAAGTCACTGCGGTTGGCGACCCCGACATTTTGAAGGGCGACATCGAGAACCAATCCCGCCGCGGCACTCGTCAGAATCATCTGCCCAAAGTTGGCCGCGGGCTGGAACCACCTTCGCTCGCGGAGGTCCTGGGCAACGAACGGTCCGAGAGCGGCGATTGAGGCCATCCCCAATGCAGCCGAGTGACCCTCGAGCGCGAACACGACGCCAGCAGTAATGGCCACCATGACCCCGGAGCTTTGAAATAACCGATCGTTGACTTCGACCGAGTGGAACTCCAAGGCCACGAAAGCAGTAGCGAACAGGAGCCAACGCCAGAACGACGGGAATCGCCCATCGAATACGACCAGGGCGGCGAGCACTAACACGCCAGCACCCGAGTAGGTGGTAGCTAGGAAGAAGCGGCGTTTGGCGAGTGCGGTCATATCGGGTGGGAGGGTTTTAGTGGCGAAAGCGGGGAACCGGCGGCAATCCTTAGCCGATCTTGAGGTTGGCGGAACCCGCCATGATCATCGCTGCCAGGCTTCCCAGGACGGCAATGACCTTCAACAGCTTGCCCTTCATGGATCACCTTGTTGGCTCAGTTCACTGGCCGGCTAACGACCTGTGGACAGTATCCGCTCCGCTAAGTGGTGATTGTTGGACGATTTCCTTTGGTTCGGCTCGACTGACGCCGGCTGTTCCCCGCACATTCCCGGTTCGAGACCGAGAACTCTGTTGTCAACGAAGGCCCCTCCTGCCGATTCCTCGGCATGACTGCCCGACCCGGCTTCAACATTAACTAGACACCACCGCCGCCACAAGGCCGAACCGAAACGTAACCAGGAGCGATGTATCTCTTTCATTAGCCTGAAAACAAGTGAACCTGCGGGAATTTGAAGAGCGTTTGCGAAGGCTGCCCGGTGTCGAGGCGGCGCGCGTGATCATTGATGGTGATTCGGTCACCGAGGTCCACATCGTCTCCAGTCTCGATAAAGCTCCAAAGCAGGTCGTGCGCGATGTGCAGACCCTTGCCCAGGCTGCTTATTCGCTTGCCCTCGACCGGCGCGTGGTTTCAGTCGTCCAACTTCCGGAGTCCGCCTTGTCGGAGGGAGATCGGCCGGTGGTGGTCGACGTGTTGGAACTCATCGATGGTGCCCACACCAAAGTGTCGGTGACGCTGGCTTGGCAAGGCGAGAGCTTGGTGGGCATGGTGGAGGGAGCAGCCGGTGAGGCATCCCGCCATCGCTTGATCGCGGAAGCAACAGTGGCGGCGTTGCGGCAAGCTCTGCAACAAGACACCGCGTTCGGAGTGACGTCGATCGATCTCGTGATCCTTGGCGGACGTCGGATCGCCGTCGCCCAGGTGGTGATCGTCAGCGACGGTAATGAGCGATTGATGGTCGGTTCAGCGCTGGTCAATGGCGATCCCGGCCGTGCCATCGTGCGAGCGGTGCTTGACGCCCTCAATCGGCACATTCCCGAACTACGCCGCTGAGCAGATGACGGCGGCGGCGGTCACCCCTCACTTTCTCGCGACCGCGGCGGCCATCGACATCCTCTCGGTGGGCGGGTCGGCAGTAGATGCGGCGATTGGCGCCGATGCCGTCCTCGGGGTGGTGGCGCCGGAGACCTGCGGCATCGGCGGGGACCTGTTCGCGCTGGTCCACGTCCCCGGACAGGAAAAGCCCGACGCCCTCAATTCGTCAGGCCGGGCCGGCTCCAATGTCAGCAGCCAAACCCTCCGCGAGCAGGGCCACCGCACGATGCCGACCATGGATGCGGCGAGTGTCACCGTCCCTGGCTGCGTCGATGGCTGGCATGCCCTCGCCGCGCGCCATGGCCGCCTGAGCTGGAGCGAACGGCTCGCCCCGGCGCTCCGATATGCCGAATCGGGGTTTCCGGTCTCGACCGAGCTGGCCGACAGCCTGGCCGCCAGGTTTGATCGACTCCGGAGCGAGGCCGTCGGCCAACATCTGTTGCCGGGGGGACGGCCGCCAACGGCCGGCGAAAGCATTATGCGTCCCGACCTCGCCGAGACACTTAGGGCTGTGGCTCAAGGAGACCGCGACGAGTTCTACCTCGGACCTCCCGGCGCAGCCATCTCCCATGCGGTGGGCGGCCTGATCACCGAGGACGATCTCTCGCAATGCCAGGCGGAATGGGTGGCGCCGCTCGGGCTTTCGGTTTTCGGCCTCGACGGATGGACGATCCCGCCCAACTCGCAGGGCTATCTGACACTGGCCGCCGCTTCCGTCTACGAAAGCTGGAGAAACTTCGACGACGATGAAATAGATAGATGGCATCTGGCCATAGAGAGCTATCGGTCGCAAGCAGCCGATCGGGATCTCGTCCTGGCTGATCCCGACTACGCCCCGCTGTCGGGCGAAGAGCTCCTCAGCCCCGGGCGACTTTCCCCGCCGCGCCATGTCGGGCGTCGACAAGACTTCCGGCGAAGCCCACGATCGACAGGCGGCACTGCCTTTCTTTGCGTGCTCGCCGATGACGGTGAAGGGGTTTCGTTCATCCAGTCGAATTTCATGGGTTTGGGCACGTCGATCGGAGCCGGATCAGCGGGGTTCTTGCTGCACAACCGCGGCGCCGGCTTCAGCCTGGAGCCGGGCCACCCCAATGAGCTAGCTCCGGGGAAGAGACCACTTCACACCCTGGCGCCGTCGTTATGGACCAAAGGCGGAGCTCTCCACACTCTTCTCGGCACCCGGGGAGCCGACTACCAGCCACAGCTCCTTCTGCAGATGGCAATCCGCATGTTCGTCGAAGGCGATTCGCCCGCCGAGGCGCAGACGTATCCGCGTTGGGTCATCGACGACCTCGTCGACGGTTCCGTTCGGGTGGAGCAGAACACCCCGCCCGAGATTGCCGCCGGGCTCCAGTCGCGTGGCCACGAGGTCGAGATCGTCGAGGGGGTGCAGCGCGGCTGGGGCCCGGTGTCGGTCATCCGATCGGAAGACACCGTTGAGGCCGCCGCGGACCCGCGGGTGAGAACCGCCGCGGCGGAGACTCTTTAGCCGCGGGTGGCGGCGACGAGATCACGCCATCGCTGCAACGGCCAGCCGACATCGTGGTGAAGGCTGTAGTAGCCGACCCGCTGCACCCTTTCGCCGTAGCGATTGCGAATGGCTTGCCCAAGCTCATCAAGCGGCGCCACCACCGCTACCTCGGCGAGCATCTCGTCGGTGATCAGATCACCCAACTCACCCCATTGGCCGCGACGGCTCATCTGCGATAGTCGGTCACCGATGTCCCAACCGTGGGTCTCGAGCACGGCTGCGTAATCCGGGGTGGAGGCGTAGAACGCGATCTGTGACTTGACGGGACCCTTGGCGGCTTCTATCTCGGCCTCGTTGTCGCCGGTGACCACCAAAACCGTGGTGATCCGCTCGACGTCATCGAGGCTGCGGCCGGCCTTGGCTGCTCCCTCGGCCATGTACTGGAGCACGACTTCGTCGAGATACTTCACGGTGTGAAATGGATGGACGTGAAAGCCCTGGCAAAGCTCTCCGGCCAGCTTCGACATATACGGGCCGACTCCGGCAATCGCGACCGGAACCGCTGGCTGATCGATCGGCCCTGGGTTGAAAAACGGCGTCATCAAGCTGAACTTGTAGAACTCACCCTCGTACTTGAGCGGGGCCCCGGTTTGGAACGTGTCCCAAATCGCCCGGAGCGCCAAGATGTAATCGCGCATTCGTGGGCCGGGCGAGAACCACTCCGCTGAGAAACGGCGGACGATGTGGGCCTTCACCTGGGTCCCGAGACCGAGGATGAATTTGCCGCCGCTTTGGTCGGCAAGGTCCCAGGCCGCCTGGGCGATCGTCATTGGTGATCGCGGGAACGCAACCGCAATCGCTGTGCCCAATGTCAACTGAGGTTCGGCGGCGGCGGCGAGCACGAGTGGAAAAAACGGGTTATGGCCCGTCTCGGCGGTGAAGAACCCGTCGTATCCGATCTGCGCCGCGGTGTTGGCCGCCTTCTGGGCGCTTCGAGCTCCAGCCGCCGGATCGAAGTAGTAGTCGACCTTCAGTTGTGCCATCCCTCTCACGGTAGACCTCGGGTCGGAGGCACTAGCCTCATCCGCCGATGGAACGCGCGAAAGGTCGGCGAATTATCCAGGTGGTATCGATCGTCGCCGGCCTCGTAGCCCTCGGCTGGACGATGCGCGAGCGCATGATCTCGATCGACGCTCCCCGCGAAGAGGAGCCTCCGTCGTTCCGGGTGAACAACGGCGCTAAAGGCGACTAGCGGCGAGCTGACCGCAGGCGGCATCGATGTCCTTGCCGCGGGTGTCACGAACGGTGACCTTCACTCCCAGCGAGGTCAGCCGATCCAGAAAAGCGCGAATCGCGGTCGGCGACGACGCGGTCTCCGAGCTCATAGGGGTGGGGTTGAGAGGGATCAGATTGACGTGGGCGCGGAGACGCTGGGCGATTTGGGCGAGCTTGTCGGCCTGGCCGAGATCGTCGTTGACCCCGGCCATCATGGTCCATTCGATCGAGACCCGCCGGCGCTTCTTGGCAAAGTAGTTGGCCGCCGCTCGCTCAACCTCTGCAAGCGGATAGCGACGATTGAGCGGCACCAGCCTTGAGCGAAGCTCATCGTCGGCGGCGTGGAGGCTGACGGCCAGGTTCACCTGCCATGGCTCGTCGGCGAGGGCCAGCATTCCCGGCACCACTCCGACCGTGGAGACGGTGACCGCCCGCGCCGACATCCCGCCGATGTCGATGATCCGCCGCAACGCTTCCCGTACTCGTCGATAGTTGGCCAGCGGCTCTCCCATCCCCATAAAGACGAGGTTGGTGAGACGATCGGGTGTGTTCGGCATCCCCACCTGGCGAAGAAAGGCCCGGGCATAAGCGACTTGAGCAACGATCTCTCCCGCTTCGAGATGCCGCTGAAATCCGAATTGGCCGGTCGCACAAAACGTGCAGGCGAGAGCGCAGCCCGCTTGGGAGGAGACGCAAAGGGTCGCCCGCTCGGGGTAGCCCATGAGAACGGCCTCGATAGCGACGCCATCGCCGGCGCGGAACAGCCACTTCCTTGTGCGGCCGCTGTCCGCGACCTGCTCGGCTTCAACCGCGAATGGAAAAAGGTTGGGTCCGATCCGTTCTCGGACTGAGGCGGGGAGGTTGGTCATCTGCTCGACGTCGAGCACGGGCGTCCGGTAGAGCCAATCGCGCAGTTGCTCGGCGCGATAGGACGGCTCCCCAGCCGTGAAGCTCGACAGTTCATCGGGGGCGACCAGATAGGGCACAGCATCCTCAAAGTAGCGTGATGTCATGATCAGGACCGAGGTACGGCTAGGCGAGGAGCAGCACAAATCGTTAAAACAGCTTGCCGCAGAGCGCGGAGTCTCCCTTGCGGCGCTGATTAGAGAGGGCGTTGATCGCTTGCTCTCTGAAAACTCGCTCGTTCAAGGCTGGGAGATAGCGCTCGGGTCGCCGGCAAGCACCAAAGCGCAGGGGGCGACATCGCCGAGCATCACGACCAGCACTTAGAAGAAGCATTCGCCGATTAGTTGCAATTCCGGTGAACAACCGGACAGGGAGGTCCCGGCGGTCAGGCAGGGCGTCTCCCGGACTGGGATTGGATCCTCGGCAAGGGAAGGAGAGCTTGGCTCAGATCCGCACCGTAATTTGGCGCCACAGGAACGCCGTCTCGCTAGCTCGGCACCAGCGGTGCGTTTTCCGGCGCTGCGTTTTCCGGCGCGGTCGTGCCGAAGAACGTTTTAGGCGTTCCGCACCTGCCGAATTTGCATGACGCGGTCCGTCGGGGGGCGGTCGGGGTACTGCTCACCCTCATCAGCAACCTCAATGCAACGTTCCTCAAATTTGGCGACCCATTGTCGCTCCTGGCGAAACTTGGCGTCCCATTGCCGGAAAAAGCTTATGGGACGACGAATTTCGTAAACGGCGTCAATGGGACGACGAATTTCGTGAGCAGGCGGGTCAGCAGCCGGCGGCTTGCAAAGTGGGGTAGGGGTTGACCGCTTCGCCGTCGCCTGGGTGGAGTTCGAAGTGAAGATGCGGATCGGCGCCGGCGGCATTGCCGCTGGTCCCGACAGTGCCGACTTGCTGACCAGCGGCAACCGGCCCCGACTCGATCGCCGTGTCGAGATGGGTGCCGATGTAGGTGTTCCCATCATCCCCATAGAGACGGAACTGCAGCCCGCCGACCGGGCCGGTCAAGACGTCCAGCCAGCCCCCGACCGGCGCCCTGACCGGAGTCCCGTGGGGCGCAAAGAGGTCATTGCCGACATGGAAGCGGCCACTGGTGCGAGGAAAGCCCCAATCGTTAAAGAAGCTCGCATCGGCTACAGGGCAAATCCAACTCCCCCCGGCGCCGGGCACCGTCAGTTGCTGGCCAACCCGGATCAGGTTGGGGTTGGCGATGCCATTGGCGTCTACCAGGGCTGACACCGAGGTGCCGTAGCTCGCCGCCACCGCGGCCAGGCTGTCGCCAGGGGCGACGACATGAACCGCGGCTGAGCTTTGAGCGGCGGCAGTCACGGTCGGCGTCTCGGGGCCGCTCAATCTGAGGGCAGTGCCTATATAGATGAGCGAGGGATTCGTGATCCCGTTGAGGGAGGCCAAAGTCGCCGCGTCAAGGCCATGTTGGTCGGCAATGCCAGCGAGGGTCTCGCCGGGGAGAACGACATGGGTGCCGCCACCCACGGCGCCCGGAACCACCAGCACCTGACCCGGACGAATGAGGTCGGGGTTGCTGATCGCGTTGGCGGCGGCAAGGTCGCCCACCGAGACATCGAGGTTCGAGGCGATAACGCCGAGGGTGTCGCCGGGTTGGACGGTGTAATCGGCGCTCGCGGCAATCACGGCTGCGCAAACCACGGCCAGAGCGACGAAGAGGCGATGCCACGCAATAGACGCCGGTGCTAGATGACGTCCTCTCGAGGAAATGCTGGTTGTGGCGTCCACGACGCTCCCGTTCCGGCCCCTGTCCGCCCGAACAGGCTTCGAACCCTAGCCCAGATGGAAACGGTGTCGCCGCTATCCGATGCTCGCCGCCAGATAGTCCAACCGCACATCGCCACCTTCGAGCAACCGGCGATGAAAGTCCTTGAGATCGAAGGCGGCGCCTTGCTCCGACTTCAAATCGTCGCGCATAGCGAGGATCGCCCGCTCCCCTACCTTGTAAGCGATCGCTTGTCCGGGCCAGCCCAAGTAGCGCTTGATCTCCGACTCGGCTTGGTCGACGGGCAAGCCCGCGATGCGGTGCAACATCTGCACCCCGGTCTCGAAGTCCCATTTGCCACCGGCGTTGATCAGGCCATCGGCAGGGATGTCGAGATCAAGATGACTGCCGATGTCGATCACTACTCGACAAGCGCGTAGCTGTTGTCCGGCGAGCATCCCCAGCAGATACTGCGGCTGGTCGAAGTAACCGAGCTCATCCATCAGTCGTTCGGTGTAGAGCGCCCAGCCCTCCCCATACCCCGAATGCCAAATGATGACCCGGTGCGCTCGAGTGAGCTTCTCGCTCTGCGCCATGGCGGTGCCCACCTGGAGATGATGGCCGGGAAAGCCTTCGTGGAAGCCGGTGGTCACCTCTCCCCACAACGGAAGCTGCTGGCGATCGCCGAACGAGTACCAGATCCCGCCCGCGCGGCTGAAGTCCTCGCTCGGAGATAGGTAGTAGGCGCCCAGCGCGGCTCCGGGAGGCACCAGGTTGACTGTCACCTGGCGAATCTGGGCGGGCACGTCGAAATGGACCCCGTCGAGCTGGCCGAGGGCTTGGTCCTGCAGCGACTGGATGAACTCGACGAACTCCTCGGGGCTGGCCGTCAGGTATTGGGGATCGGTTTCGAGCAAGTCGATCACCCCGTTCAAATCAAGCTCCGAGTCGATCTGTTTGGCCACCTCAATCATCGCCTGGTTGATTCGGTGGACTTCGGTCCAGCCCCATTCATAGGTCTCAACCGGATCGATCGTCATCCCAAGAAAACGATCGGCTTCCACGACGTAGCGGTCGGCGCCGACCCCGTCGGCTGCAACCGCATCGCCGGCGTAGACCTGCTCGAGGTAATCGGCGAAGTTCGCCACTGCCGCCCGACCGGCATCGACCGCACTCTTTACGGAATCGGCCCGGTTGGGATGAGATTGGCTGGCCTGGGCTACGAGGCCGAGCCACTTCGACTCCTCTCCCGCCAGGTGACGCAACTGTTCGTCAACCGATGCCACCTGCCGGCGCGCCGAGACGTGACCGGCGGCGCGCCCCTCGTCGAGGGTTTCGCGCCAACCCGCAAGCGGTTGATCGACAGTTTCGAGCCGGGTGGCGATGTTGTCCCATCCCTCCTCACTGTCTGTGCTCATGAGGTCGAAGATGTCGCGGATCTCGTCGACCAGCCCGGCCACGTGGCGAACTCCGTAATACCGGGAACCTCGGTCGTAGGAGCTGAGCTCCTCGTCAAAATGGTCGCTCAATACCCGCCGGCCATGCTGATGCCAGCGATCGGTGTTGTCGTTCATTTGCTCGACCCGCCTGCGATAGTTGCGCGTGAGCTCATGCATGTCGGCCGACCCCGCCGGCGAGGTGTCGTTCCAGAGATGGTCACTCCCAGGGATGCCCAAGTAGGTGGCGGTTTCCGGCGCCATCGCAACGATGTCATCGATCAGTTTCGAGGAGAGTTCGTAGATATCAGCCACACGCTGACCTTACCCTGGCAACCGTGGGTCAATCGCTGGACGTCATCCCGGTTCGCGCCGAGGAAAGCTTTCCGATCCACCGATTGGCAAGGTATCTCGAAGGCAAAGTGGTAAGGGCGGAGGGCACCCCAAGCGTCGGGCAATTCGCCGGAGGGCACGCCAATCTCACCTACCTATTGACCTATCCCGGGGTCGAGCTGGTGCTTCGGCGGCCACCGCTGGGACCGGTTGCGCCCGGCTCGCACGACATGTCACGGGAATACCGAGTCCTCTCTCGACTCCACCGAGCCTTCTCCCCCGCGCCCGAAGCCTTCCTCTTCTGTGACGACGTTGCAGTGATGGGAGCGCCGTTCCTGGTGATGGAGCGCAAGACCGGCGTGGTGATCAGGAACGTGGTGCCGGCGATGTTCGGCTCGGGCGAGGACCGAGTGGCCAATCGCAAACTGTCGGAGGTCGTCGTAGACACGTTGGCCGATCTCCATTCCGTTGACCCCGCTTCGTGCGATCTCGCCGATCTCGGCCGTCCCGATGGTTTTCTCGGGCGCCAAGTCGAGGGTTGGATCACTCGCTGGGAAGCCGCCCAGCACGAGCCGAACCCACTGGCCGATGATCTCGCCGATTGGATACGAACCCGGCTGCCGAAATCACCGGCGCCAACAATCATCCACAACGATTGGCGGCTCGACAATATGGCCGTTGATCCTGTCGACCCCGGTCGTTGCACTGCTGTCTACGACTGGGACATGTGCACCCGCGGCGACCCGCTCGCCGACCTGGGAACGGTCATGGGCGTTTGGTACGAGGCGGACGAAATGCCCGCCACCCTCAACCCGATGCCTACCTCGGTCCCCGGCTTCATGTCCCGCGCCGAAGCGATCGAGCGTTATGCCGAAAAGTCAGGCGCTGACCTCCGTGATTTCAACTGGTATCTCGTCTTCGGCACCTGGAAGCTCGGCGTGGTGCTCCAGCAGATCTTCATCCGCTGGCATCGGGGCCAGACCCACGACGAACGCTTCGCGTCGATGGGCGCAGGCGCACATCGTCTCTTCGAGCTGGCCGCCGCCCGCCGATGGTAGGCAAGAATGGTTTGGTGAGGCCCGATGAGTTCCGGAAGAACGCACATGCGCTGGTCGACTGGATCGCCGACTATCTCGAGCGGTCAGCCGACCTGCCGATTGTCCCCGCGGTCGCTCCGGGTGAGCTGAAGGCTCGCCTCCCAGCATCGGCGCCCGAAGCGCCGGAATCGTTCGACGAGCTCATGGCCGACCTCGATCGGATCGTGGTTCCCGGATTGACCGGGTGGCAGAACCCTGGTTGGTTTGCCTACTTCCCCGGCAACTCGTCACCGCCTTCGCTCCTCGCCGAGATGGCGACCGCGGCGTTTGGCCAGCAAGGAATGATGTGGGCGACGAGCCCGATTGCGACCGAGCTGGAGATGGTCGTTCTCGATTGGCTGGTTGATCTGCTCGGGCTTCCGCAGGGCTGGAAGATGTCAGGCCCGGGTGGCGGAGCGATCCAGGTGAGCGCGTCGGATTCATCTCATCTGGCGCTAGTAGTCAGTCGGCACCGCGCCCAAGCGACGAACCCAATCGATCAGCTCGTGGCTTACACCAGCGCCCAGAGCCATTCCTCGATCGAGAAGGGGGCTCGAGTCGCAGGCTTCAAGCATTTCCGCGCCATCGACGTCGATGACGAGTTCGCCATGCGACCCGAGGCGTTGGAGGCGGCGATCGCGGCTGATCGAGAGTCGGGACTTATCCCAGCCTTCGTCTGCTCGACGGTCGGCACAACCGGCACCACCGCCACCGATCCCATTGAACCGATCGCGGCCATCGCTCGGCGTGAAGGCATGTGGCATCACGTCGATGCGGCCTTTGTCGGCAGCGCCATGATTTGTCCCGAGTTCCGGGTTCACCAGCAAGGGCTCGAGCTGGTCGACAGCTATGTGTTCAACCCCCACAAATGGCTTTTGACCAATTTCGATTGCTCGGTGTTCTACGTCGCCGACCGCCAGCCGCTGCATGAGACCCTGAGCATCGTGCCGCCCTATCTGCGATCCGCGGCGGCGACGTCAAGCGAAGTGGTCGATTACCGAGATTGGCAGGTGCCGCTCGGTCGGCGGTTCCGTGCCCTGAAGTTGTGGTGGGTCTTGCGTTACTACGGCGCCGAAGGTTTGCGGAGCGTCATCCGCCGGCACGTCGCCCTTGGTCATGACCTCGCGGCCCGGATCGAGGCAGAGCCCGATCTGGAACTGGTGGCACCCGCCCGTTTTTCGCTGGTCTGCTTTCGCCATCGCGCCGGCAACGAAGCCACCGATCGGATTGTGGAAGCAATCAACTCCAGCGGGGCCTCCTACGTCACTCCATCTTTGATCGACGAGCGACGATTCATTCGCGTTTCGATCGGCCAGACCTACACCGAAGCCGAGCATATCGACCGACTCTGGAAGTCGATCGCTGGCGCCCTCTAACCCTCGGGCAGCGTCCCCAGAGTGACTCGAACAGTGATGGCCTCGCCGTTGCGAATCACATCGAGGATCACTTCATCGCCGGGGAGATAGCTGCGAACTCGAGCGGCAAGGTCGGAGATCGAGAACACCGCCAGCGTATCGACCGCGGTGACGATGTCTCCGACCACGAGACCCGCGGCTCCCGCGGCGCTCCCCGGGACCAGCTCGGTGATGACAGCTCCGCTTTGGGCACCAGTCGCGTCGTCGCCGGTGACGCCGAGATAGGCCGTTTCGATAGGAGTACCGGCAACGATGTTCGACGCGAACTCGTAGGCATTGCTGATCGGCACCGCGAACCCGACCCCGGAGTTGGAGCCGGTGACCGTGATGATCTCGATGTTGACTCCGATCACTCGCCCGTCCCTATCGGCCAATGCACCCCCGCTGTTTCCCGGGTTGATAGGCGCATCGGTCTGGATCAGCACCTGGGCGCTGTTGAAATCCAGAACCGGGCGATTCACTGCCGACACCACCCCCGACGTCACCGTCTGATCAAGACCCCACGGGCTACCCAGGGCTACGGCCAACTGGCCCACTTGCAACTCCACGTCGAGGGCAAGCTGGGCCACCGGGATCCCTTCGGTGTCCACCGACACAACCGCGATGTCGTGGGCCGGGTCGGTGCCCACCACTGTGCCTTCACTTTGCGATCCGTTGGCAAAACGCACCGACACCGAGTTGGAGCCTTCGACCACGTGGGCGGCGGTGAGGACATACCCGTCCTCGTAGACGAAGCCCGAACCCAAGCCTGACCCCGTCGAGATGTGGACCATCGAAGGCAAAAGCGCCTCCGCCACTGCCGCCACCGGCTCTTCAGTCGCCTCCACCGTCGGCGTCGTCGCCTCTGCGGCTTGCGTGATCGTCGGTTGAGTGGTCGCCGCGGACGGCTCGTCATCTTCGCTCAGGAACCAACCGAGCCCGACTCCGCCTAGCAGGAGGACCAAACCAACCAGCAAAGCCATGAGCGAGGAAGGTCTCCGGGGGGGCGGCGTTGGCGCCACCTTCACCACCGCCTCGGTTGGCTCGTCAGAATTGATTCGGGTTTCGTCGTTGATCATGGAACCTCCTGGAAAGAACGTATGCCCCGGTGACTAAACATCTTCTAAAGCGTGGCTGAGAATTGTCAGAGAGCCAGCGGGCCATTGAAACCGATCATCGGCCCGGGTCGGCCGCGCAACGGGTCGAAGTCTGGACAAGCCGTCTCGGATCCGTCCGGCAGCCACATCACCATTGTCGCCCCCTGATCGGAGAAGATCTCGAACGCGCCGCGGTGCATCTTGGTTACCTGCTCAACAATCCCGAGACCCAAGCCGGTCCCGTCGCCACCCGAAAACCCCGGACCATCATCGGCTACCGCCAGATATACCCAGCCCTGACGACGTCCACACCCCATTTCGATCTTGCTCCCGGGTGGGGCGACGCGGATCGCATTGTCGACCAGGTTTCCCAACGCGCGTCCCAAAGACAGGGGCTCTCCCTGAACTTCCACCGCTTCGACTGATTCCTGCAAGTCCACCTCGACATCGGCCGCGGCGGCGCGTTGATCGTCGGCGGCGCCTCGCACCAAACCGGCCAGGTCCACTGCAACCATCGTCGCCTGCCCAGCCTCGAAACGGGCGGCTGCGAGCAGGCCCTCGATCATCGAACCCATCTTTCCGACGTTGCGAGTGACGATCTCTCCGGTGGCCTTCCAATCCTCGATAGTCGATTGCGGATCATCAAGGGTGACCTCGACATTGGAGCGAATCACCGAGAGCGGCGTCCGCAAATCGTGGGAGGTGTCGGCGAGGAAGCGCTTCTGGGATTGGAAGGCGCCCTGTAAGCGGTCGAGCATCGAATCGAAGGTTGCCCCGAGCCGGGTCAACTCGTCATCCGGACCCTCGAGCGCAATTCGGCGCGACAGGTCGGAAACTTCGATCTCCCGCGCCACTTGCGTGATCCGATCAACCGGCGCCAGGGCTCTTCCCGCCAGGATCCAGCCCACCACCAACGAAATGACGAACAGCGCCCCGAGCCCGATGAGCGAGTAGATGGCCAGCTTTTCCAGCACGAACTGGTTGATAAGGCTTTCCATCGTGCGCACCTGGGCTTCTTCCATTTGCGGGTTGACTAGAAAACGGAATTGTCCGAGTTGAAGCTCGCGAGCGCGAATGAACAGCCGAGTTTCAGTCTGAGTGGTGAGCTGCCAACGCACGGCCAGGTAGACCAGGGCAAGGATCAAGCCGCCGAGCCCGAACACGACCGCCGAGTAGAGGGCCGACAGTCGAAATCGGACCGACCGAAAAACCGACGGGATGCGCGACCGCCAATCCGATCGACGCTCGCTCATGACGCCCGCAGCACGTATCCCCGCCCAGGCAGAGTCTCGATGACCGCCGGCTCCCCCAGTTTCTTTCGCAGGTTCGAGACGGTCACCCGCACCGTGTTGGTGAAGGGGTCGGCCATTTCGTCCCAAACGTGTTCAAGCAATCTCTCTTGTGGCATCACTTCGTCGGCGTGCACCATCAGAAACTCGAGCAGGGAGAATTCCTTGCTCGTGAGGTTGAGAGGCGTTCCGTTACGAGCGGCGAGAAACCGTGCCGAGTCGAGGGTGAGATCGCCGACCTTCAGGACCGGGCTCGGAGTCTCGTCGCGACGCAAGAGCGCCCGGGCCCTGGCGGCGAGCTCCGCAAACGCGAAGGGCTTGACCAGGTAATCGTCGGCGCCGGCGTCGAGTCCGGCCACCCTGTCCTCGATGTCGTCGCGAGCGGTAAGGACGAGGACCCGCGGACGTTTGGATTCGAGTGTGGGCAGATCGCCGACCACCATCCTCCTGCACAACTCGAGCCCGGACCCGTCTCCCAGGTTCCAGTCGAGGATTGCCAGGTCGTAGCCGTTACCACGCAGCTTCTCTTCCGCCGCCGAAGCGCCATGAGCAATGTCCACCGCATAGCCGTGGCGGCGAAGGCCGCGCGCGATGGCCGCCGCCAGATCCTGCTCGTCCTCCACGACCAGTAGCCGCATCGAATAGACGCTAACCGACGCCAATAAACCAAACCTAAGGCGATTGTCGTGGCTATACCACCACGCAAACCTTAGGTTTGGTTAGTGGTTGTTAGCGGCTGAGGCTGCGGCCCCCGCCGACGGTGATGACTTCACCAGTGATGTAGCCCGGGCGAGCCAAGAACACGACCAGGTCCGCTACCTCTTCGGGCTCTCCCATGCGGCCCAGCGGGATCGAGTCGACCATTCGCTCGCGGACGTCAGCAGGAATTGCCATCGACATTTCGGTTCCGATCAACCCGGGGGCGATGGCATTGACTCGGATGCGAGGCGCCAGCGTGAGGGCGAAGGCCCGGGTGATTCCCACCAGCGCTCCTTTCGACATCGAATAGTTGAACTGGCCGAAGTTTCCGAGATAGGCCCGTGAGGAGATGTTGACGATCGCCCCCTCCTTCATCATCGGCGCGAAGCGCGAAATGATCTGATAGGGCGCCCCGAGGTTCACATCGATCACCGCGGCGAACTCGTCTTCGGTCATATTGACCAGGCGAGCGTCGCGGGTGATGCCCGCGTTGTTGACGATCAGCTCGAGGGGAGGCGCTCCCTCGATTGCCGAGCCGACCATGTCGAGGCCTTCGTCGGTCGTCAGATTGGCCTCCACTGGACGCACCGTCGCCTCCGCTTCCTCGAGGATGCTCACCGTGTCCGCAAGCCGGGGCGACGCGTCGACTGCGATTAGCGTCCAGCCCTCGCCCGCCAGCCGCTTGCAGATGGCCGAGCCGATTCCGCCGGCGGCGCCAGTGACGATCGCGGTCTTTGTCATCCCAAAGCCTTGCCGAGGTGACCCGGACCAAGATGAATCAGTTCTCCCTGGGCGCCGTCGGCTTCGAGCATGCGCTGGACCCAGCGTTTCACCTGGTCGCCAGGGATCTCATCATCGATGGCGATCACATTGATCGGCAGGCCGACGTTGGCCAGCTCGATCCCCGCGGTCCGCCCTGCCGACACGAGCCCCGCAGCGACGGCTGCCGACGCGGCGCCGTTGCGGCCGAGCAGATCGTCGCTCGACACCACATAGACAATCGGCTCCACGGCGACGACTGCTAACTGGGTAAGCCGAAACGCCTCCAACAGAACGGACCGAATCGACGGCCAGTCATCGGCGATCCCCGTCGCCCCGAAAACCAAGCCGGGCTCGTTGCTCTCGTAGTCACCATCGATCCCCACCGCCCTCATTCGACGGCTTCTCCAGCTCGGACCAGATCATCGATCTCGTCATCAGTGATCCCGAGATCGGTCAGGACTTCTCGGGTGTGCTGGCCAAGGAACGGCGCAGGCAGTTGTGATCGCGCCGGGCTGCCGTCGACCCGCAGAGGCGATCCCTGAGTGTTGATCGACCCTGCCCGCGGGTGTTCGACCGCGACCAGCATCTCATTGTGTTGAGCTTGCCGATCGGCAAAGACCGCCGGCAGGTCGAGGATGCGGCCGACGGGAATCCCGGCGCGGCTGAGGACATCGATCCAATGATCGGTTGGACGAGTTTCGAACACTGTTTGCAGACGCTCCGTCAATGCCTGCCGATTCTCGACTCGCAAAGCGTTGGAGCCAAAGCGTGGATCTTCGCCCAATTCAAAAAGGTCAAGCGCCTTGGCAGTTTCAGCAAAATGGCGATCCGACACAACGGCGACATTGAAGTAGCCGTCAGCTGTCCGAAACGACTGGTTCGGCGCCGTGACCGGCGAGGCGGTCCCAGTTCGCTCCGGTTGATTGCCGGAGGCAAAGAACTGCGCGTTCCAGCCGGCCTGCACTGCGATCAGGCTGTCGCGCAGCGCTACCTCGACCAACCGACCTTCTCCACCGCGCCGGCCGCCGCCTCCGGCGATCGCCGCGACGATGGCCAAAGCTGCGTTGGTTCCGGCGACAAAGTCAGCGATTGTCGTCGCGGTCTTGTGGGGAGGGTCACCTTCGTCGCCGGCGATCGACATCATTCCCGATTCACCCTGGAAGACCAGATCGATGCCCGGGCGATCCGCATCGGGTCCCGTCGCGCCAAAGGCAGTGATCGAGGCATAGACAACATGGCCCCCGCCATCGCTCAGGTCGCGGTAGCCAAGCCCCATTCTCTCCATGGCTCCTCGCCGCAGATTGTTGAGGACGACGTCGGCTCCGAGGCAGAGGCGGCGCAACACTGTTGATGCGAGAGGCGCTTTGGCGTCTATCGCCACGCTTTTCTTGCCTCGATTCACGGCGATGAAGAATGCGCTCTCCTCTCCGTAGAAGGGCCCGATCTCGCGCGCCAGGTCGCCACCGAGCGGCTCGATTTTGATCACCTCTGCACCCAGATCGGCGAGCAACATTCCGCAATACGGAGCCGCCACCAGATTTCCGAATTCGACGATTCTGAGCCCAGAAAGCGGCGCGCTCACGCGCTTTCCAAGACCACCGCGATGCCCTGGCCAACCCCGATACACATAGTCGCCAGGCCATAACCGCCACCTTGACGGCGGAGCTCGTGGGCGAGAGTCCCGACAAGCCGGGATCCAGACGAGCCCAGGGGGTGGCCGCGGGCGATCGCACCTCCGTTGACATTGACGATCTCGGGGTCGAGCTTGAGGAGGCGGATGGTCGCCACCGCCTGGGCGGCGAACGCCTCATTGACCTCGGCCAGTTTGAGCTCGGAGGCCGCGATTCCCGCTCTCGCCAGAGCCTTTTCGCTGGCAGGCACGGTCCCAATCCCCATCACATCGGGATGGACCCCGGCCGCCGCCGAGGCAACTACGCGAGCCAATGGAGTGAGCCCATGGCGTTTCAACCCGTCGCCGGTGGCGAGGAGGACCGCACTGGCACCGTCGTTCATCGGCGACGAGTTGCCGGCGGTGACCGTGCCCCCGGATTTGAAGACCGGAGGCAGCTTGGCAAGAGCGTCGAGCGAGGTGTCGAGGCGGGGCCCCTCGTCGAGTGAGACCAATCGCCGCTCGGTGCCGCGACTTGTGACTGCGACCTCGATTGGTTCGATCTCGAAGGCAAGCGTTTGGTTTTCGTCGGCCTTGACTGCGCGTTGGTGGCTGGTCAAGGCGAACTCGTCTTGGTCGTCGCGGGTCACGTGGTGGCGGTCGGCCACGACCTCGGCCGTCATCCCGAGGCTGATCGGCGGGTAGAGCGCTTTCATCCGTTCATTCACGAGACGCCATCCGATCACGGTGTCGACGACTTCGGGGGCACCGACCGCGAACGGGCGATCGGCTTTGGTCATGACGTAGGGAGACCGGCTCATCGATTCTGATCCGCCGGCCACCATCAGCTCTCCCCAACCCGCCGCGAGGGCGTGGCCCGCCGAGACCACCGCCTGCATACCCGACCCGCAGAGGCGATTGACGGTTGCCCCCGGCACCTCGATCGGCAAACCGGCGAGAAGCACCGCCATCCGGGCGACGTTGCGATTGTCCTCGCCTGCCTGGTTGGCAGCTCCCCAAAACACGTCCTCGATCTCTGAGGGATCGACGGCTGGGCTCCGCGCCAGGAGCCGTCCAAGGGCGTGGGCGGCGAGGTCGTCGGGACGGACTCGAGCGAGCTGTCCCCCGATCTTTCCCATCGGGGTGCGGCAGGCGTCAACCACGAAAACGTCTCGCATTCGTCACCCGAAACGTAACCGGATCAGGTGCTAGGTGTGACGATCAAGAGGGCCCGACCACCTAGGACACCGGTCCGCAAGGTGTATAAGGCGCCCCCGATTGATGCCTTGCTCTTGATCCCGTTGGGGACCGGTCGATCGGGTTCGACCCCAAGGTCGCGCAACAGAGCGCGGCGACCGTCGCCACGAAGCTCGGGGTTGACGGTTGCGATCAGGGTGCCCCACGCCGCCAAGACGGCCGCGCCCTCGTTCTCCCCCGAGGTGGGGGCGGCCGAGATCATCAGGCTGTGCACAGACCCACTCGCGGGATCCTCGGTGGCGTAAAGGATCAAACCCTCGCGCAGGTTCATCTGGAGCCGGTTTGGTCCCGGAGCTTCGAGAAGAAAGAGGTCCATTCCGAGCTGGTCGGCAGCGTCATTCCAGGCGAACGTCACCTGATCGACACCGGTGGTGAAGACGGTCGGCATAGGCGGCACCGTGGTGGCCGGCGGGATGGAGGTCAGCAAGTTGGGAGTGGGTTGGTCACGGGCGACCAAAGCGCTGACGAAAATGGCCAGCACGACGAGGGCTGCGCCCATGCCCGCCACCACTGGCAGGGAGAGCCGCGAAGCCTTCGGTGGGGTTTCGGGTTCGGCCGCCACCTCTGGCAGAGCTTTTTGCTTAAACGCTCGGACCGAATCGGCCAGTGTCGCCGGCCAGCGGGTGTCGACCCAGTCGGTCATCCGAGTCGGATCGAGCGGAGCGAAGCCAACCGGCTCGTCCTCGATCATCAAGAGGAAGCATTCGCCGTCTTTGGACAGGGTGCATTGCGCCAGCGGCCAGCGGCCCAAGCGGCCAGCCTCCGAGTCGATCGCAAGGAATTCGCCGTCGACCCGCACCGTCGCAGGCAGTGGATCGTCCTCAGCCAGGACGAGGGCGCCGGAAAATTCCATCCTCCGGGCAAGCTATCCCAATTAGCCCGGAAGGCCAGGTTTTCTCGTCACCAACAGCCGGCGCTGGCGTTCCAGGGGGACCATCCCACCGTGTAAACAAGCCAAGCGGCGGCGGCAACATTGGCAATTGGGTCAAAGATCGATGCGTCCGACAATCCGATCGCGGCCGCACGTTCGGGCCAGTAGCGAGGGATGTGTTGGAAAAGGCCGCCCGCCCCACTGGTGGGGTTTATCGCGTTGGGGTCGCCGCCGGACTCACAAGAGATAACCGCCAATGCCGTTTCAACGTCGGCGGCGGCGAAATAGGCCGACACCAACGAACGCCACTCCTCCACGGGACGCGGTGCCGGCGCCGGCGCCGGAACGGTGACCACCTGGGCCAGAGCAGGCGGGGCCGCTTGGGGAGCAATAGTGGTCGTTGTGCTCGTCGTCGTGATCATCGATGAAGACAGCTCGTCGCTGACGCGCAGATTGGCACACTCCCGGCACGGCTCATTCGGCAAGGGCGAAAGCTTGGCTTCTTGCGGAAGCTCGAACACTCTTCTTGACTCGATCCCGACCGGCGGACTGCTTTCCACGGTCGGGGCCATGGCGGTCCCGACGCGAAACAGCATGAAGATGATTGATACCGACGAAAATACCGAGCGCCAGCGACGCACACAGCCTCCCTCCAAACCCGAGCGGGCAAGGTAGGGGCGTTCGCGAAACTAACGCAAACCGTCGGCGGGCTACAGCAGGCTGGATTCCACCGTGATTTCGACGTTGCCCTTGAGCGCATTCGAGACAGGGCAGCCCTCTTTGGCTGCGATGGCGGCGGTCACAAAGGCGGCGTCCTCGATGCCGGGAACGTCGCCTACGACCTTGAGGGCCATCCGCACCAAACGCCAGCCCGCCTCGACCTTTTCGAAGCTGGCGGTGGCGGTCGTTTCGAGCGAGGTCGGCGTAAAGCCGTCACGGCCGAGCCCCGCCGAGAGGGCCATGTTGAAACACGCGGCGTGGGCCGCAGCGATCAGCTCCTCCGGACTGGTCTTCCCCCCGGCCGACTCGGTGCGGCTGGGCCAACTGACATTCATCACCCCGCCCACCCCGGTGGCCATCGACACTTCGCCGGACCCCTCGGTGAGGTTCCCTTCCCAGCGCGACGTAGCTCGACTATCCATAGCTATCCCTCCCGTAAAAAACCCCCGCCAAGTTGATTACTTGGGGGCGCCAGGTTACGCAAGAATGGATGGGATGGGTCCAGTTCTCAGCGGACTCTCAGCGAATTCACGGTCAACCCGCGCGAGACCTCCTTACAGTCAGAGCAATGAGCGAGGCCGCGCGGCTGCTGGTGGTGGATGACGAAGAAACCCTGGCCGAGATGCTGGGCACGGCCCTCCGTTTCGCGGGCTACGACGTCGAGCTCGCGAGCGGCGGCATCGAGGCGTTGAAAGCGGTCAAGGACGACCCGCCCGACCTCGTCGTGCTCGACGTCAACCTTCCCGACCTCGATGGGTTCGAGGTTTGTCGCCGGCTGCGGCGCGACGGTCATGAGATGCCGTTGATCTTTCTCACCGCGCGCGACGGGATCGCCGATTTGCGATTCGGGTTCCATCACGGCGGGGACGATTACTTGACTAAACCGTTCAGCCTCGAAGAATTGGGCTTGCGAATCGAGGCGCTCTTGCGGCGCACCCGTGGCAACAACGCCGAGCCGAGTCGAATCGTCAAT
>JACCTH010000090.1 GCA_013812505.1 Acidimicrobiia bacterium
GATCTGGGTCGACACCGGCAGGGTCGAGATGTCGATGAAACCCTGGCTGGCGCCGTTGGGCAGGCTCACCTCAACCACATCGAGCAGGCGGGTGAGAAAGAGAGCCATCTGCCAGCGAGGGACGACCCCGAACGGTTTGAAAGTCGTCGACGACGTTCCCAAGCTGATCCCGAGTTGGCGGATCTGGTTGATCGCGACCTGAGTGCTCGTGCCCAGGCCGCCGATGTCGGTGAAGCCTTGCCCGGCTCCACTCGGCAACCCAACCCCCAATGCCCTAACAGTGCGGGTGAGAAAGAGGGCCATCTGCCACCGCATCACCGAGTTGTTAGGGCTGAAGGACGTCGCCGAGGTCCCTTGGGCGATCGCGTAGTGGGCGACACAATCGATGGCATCGACGGCATCGGTGCTCAGCCCGCCAAGGTCACCAAATCCGCCTGCCGGAAGGTTGGCCGGACAAGCCACCGAGACCAGGGCCGCGGCGGGCAGCGCCAGCGTCGTGACCAGCGCCACTGACACCGCGACCACGGTCCAGCGCCGGCGCACGTTCATCGCTGTTCGCTAAGGCTGGGTGATGCTGTCCGCCGCTAGCACTCGAGTGATGAAGAGTGCCATCTGCCAGCGGAGGACAAACAGATCGCCCGAGAAAATGCCTTCTGAGGTCCCGACCACGATGTGGCCGTCGGCCAAAAAGTTGATCGCGGTCTGAATGCCATCGAAGTACTTGCCGATGTCGGTGAAAGCTTCTGCCATCGGATCGTCGATCACTGTCACCCCGGCCAGCACCGCCAACCGATATAGGAACAACGCCATCTGCCACCGTGGGACGAAAGCAGTGGGTGAGAATGTTGTCGGCGAGGTCCCGGTGCTGATCCCCAGTTGGACGACCCGGTTGATCGCATGCTGGGTTTCAAGCGGCAGCCCGGCGATGTCGGTGAAGCCCTGATCGACCGGCGGCGGAAGGCTCAACCCATGGGCAGTTGCCTGCCGGGTCATGAAGAAAGCCATCTCCTGGCGTGTCACCGCGCCGTTGGGGTTAAAGGTGGTGTCCGTAACTCCTCGCGAGATCCCGAAGGCGAAGACGCAGTTGATCGCGGTTTGGGTTGTGGCATCGAGCCCGGCGAGGTCGGTGAACCCGGCGCTGGGGGTGCTCGGAGGACATGAAATCGTGGTGTCGATCGGCACCGAATGCGCGCTCGCAGGCAGCGCCAATACACACGAGAGCATGACTACGACGGCAATGACAGATTTCCGGCGAAGTACCGGCACAAAGACCTCCCTCCATCTTGCTAGCTAGGGCTTAAACGTAGCCGACTCCCCGCTGGTTCCCATAAGTGAAGGGCCCCGGTTTCCCGGGGCCCTTCGGTTGCTGACCTTGAGTCAGGACAGCGGTTTGGCTTTAGAAGGTGAATGTGGCTCCACCGCCACTACCACCGACGTTGACCGCCGCACCGTCATCGACCGCCGTGTAACCGGTGATCGAGGTGATGTCGGCCTGGGTGTTGATACCACCCGTGGTCCCACCGGACGTGGCCAACACGTTGGTGATGGTCACCGTCAACGTCAGCCCGTCGGCACTAAGAACGCAGGTGACGTTCGAGCCACAGGTAAGAGTGGCCGTCGTGCCATCGATGTCCAACACGGTGAGGCTATTGGCCCCCGTGTCAGCTACCGCCTCCGAGAAGGTGATAGTGATGGTGTCGTTCGGGCTCAGGGTTCCGACCGCACTCGGCGCCACGTTGGCGCCAACCGTCGTCAGCAGGGTCGGAGCAGTGCTCGTCCCCTCGGTGATCGCCGGTACGTCAGTCCCGATACCGATATCGCTCGACGCAGGCGTGGGCCGCTGGGTCGCTACGAAGTTGTTGACCGAGTTTTGAGTCAACGGAACCGTGATGCTGAAGATGCCATCAGTCGCCGAAGCCGTCGTCGTACCCACAGCCGGCTCACCGGCATCTCGGATCCCGTTGTCGTTGGTATCGACATAGATCGTCACCGTGTACGAAGGTACTGCGGTACCCGTGATGGTGTACGTAGCAGCATCGACCGTCACCGGCGCCGCCGGAGACGTGATCGTCAGCGACGGGTCGACATCGTTGGAGATATCGATCGTTGACTGATCGCCTGTAGCAGGTTCGTAGGTACCGGTCACCGTGTCACCGACATTCAGGGCTGCCTCGAAGGTAGCCAAGTCAGTGGCAACTCCGCCGATCAACAAGATGTCGTTGGAGTCGTAGTTGATGCTGCAAGTGCCGGTGAGTATCTCGAAGCGATCGTTCGGCTTGTCTACGGCCGATACATCGCTAGTGAACGCACCTTGCACGCATTCCGCCAGCGGGCCGGCGGTGAAGGTGACTGCGCCACCAACTCCATAGGCCTCACTCGGCGGGTTGTTGCCAGTGATTTCGGGATCACCGTCGCCGTTGACATCTTCCCAGGCAACCGGAACGATCGTTTCCGTGACATCGGCGATATCGCGCACCAGGAAGGTGACGATGCCATCGGTGCCGGGGAAGCCCGTAGCCGTGGTGCCGGCGATAACGAGCCCATCGCTGACGGACTCAAAAGTCGCCGTCGGGGGCGGAACGAAGTCGTACTGAACCACGCCTCCCACTTCCTCGAACAGAGCCAAGCCGACTGCGCCCGTATAAGGGGTGCCGTCAGGGTTCTTGAACGTGGCGGTGTAGGCCCGAGCGTTACCCGTGGCCAGGGTTACGTCGTCGGTCGGGGTGACCGTCACCAACAC
>JACCTH010000096.1 GCA_013812505.1 Acidimicrobiia bacterium
CCGGCGTAGTAGAAGCCGGTGATTTCGGCGGCCGAGGAACCACCGAGAGCCAGCGCCCGCGCCCCATATTGGGACATTCCGACCATGTGCCCCCAACCGGAGCCGGTGACGGTAAAGGTGGGATCGGTCGTTTGCGCCTGTGCAGTTGGAGCGAGCAGGCCGAACATGGCAAGGGCCATGACCAGGCTGATTAATTGTCGGATTCTCGAGCGCACGTCGCTCCTTCCGTCGGCAGGACGCGTTCGCTTAGCTACCTGCCTTGTTCTTTGAGGCCAATTGCATCTGCTTGGGCCCCTGACCCCTGCGAGCCACTTTAGGGCGGTGGATGAGCGATACCCAAACTTTCGCGACCTGCCACGAACAGCCCGGCCGCGAACCACCAGGTGGGCTCAAACAGAACCGTTTGCGTCATCACCGGCAACAACGACACCGCCAGGGCGACTGCGCCGATCAAACCTCCTCCTGTCCGAACAATCGTTCCTAACAAGACAGCAAACGCGACTAGCCCGAGCACACCGGTTTCGGCCCCGAGCTCAAGAAAGAGGTTGTGCGGCTCCTGGCCAACCGAGTTGGTTTCCCACCCCACTCCCAACCCCACCCCGGTGAGCGGGTTGTCGAGGAACAGACCGAAGTACTCGGGCCAGACATCAGCTCGTTGCTCGGACACGTTGAACTGGTCTTCGAACGCGGCCGACGACTCGAAGAGCCCGGTGATCGAGGCCACGAGGTCCCAGCCTTGCCGAAGCCGGAAGGCGAATTGCAAGGGCAGCTCCCCGCCCACTCCTTCGACATCGACCGCGAACAACAAGGCAATCGTCATTACCAAGGCCGCCGCCGCCGCACCGAGGCGTTTGGCGAGCTCGCGCGGCCGCAGCTGTCGGCGAGTGGTGACGATGACAACGATGACTGCAATCAACAGAGCTAGCCAGCCGGTCCGAGAGAAGACCATGACGACGCTGGCCCATAGCACGCCGAGGATCGCCCCGTCGAGCACCGCCTTGCCGGTGCCGAGCCCTCGCAATGAGGCGAGGAGCCCGAGGGTCGCCCACAGCACCGTCCAGGCGGCGCCATAGCCCGGGTCCTGGTGCCAATTGGATAGGGCGAGAAACCCGGAGAGGAGATAGGCAGGCTTCCCGACTTTGTCGAGGAACGGCAGGTCGTAGCCGCGGGAACCGGTGAGATAGTCGATGACTTCGTTGCCGCCGAGGCCGAGGAGAAGGATCGAAAAGACCAAGCCGGTTAGCGCCATCGCCGCCGCCGTCCAGAAGATCACTCTCAGGGTGCGATCCCCCATGCCCGGGAACCGCAGCCGTCTCTCCGTCACCGCCAGCACCAGAAACCCGACGACCAGCGCCAGGGTCAAACGGATGAAGCGCTCGTGTAACCCGGGTGACGGCCAGCCGATTGCCACTGCTACCAGCAAGGCCAAGAAAGCGAGGCTCACGCGCGGGTGCCAGGGCCATCGCCAATGCAGCAGCCCTTCGATTAGGTCCCATCCCGCCAAGACGCCGAGCAAAACCATAAAAGGTTTCCAGGAGATCCAGGCGGAGAGGTACACCGTGTGCAGGGGAAGCACGACGACCATCGCCAGGAATAGCCTCTGCCTCATCGCAACGCCACCTTCAATGCTTCCGTCCGTCAGCGTCCTCCTTGCGGTCTACAACGAGGCCGCGACCATCGATGAATGTTTGGCCAGCCTCGCGGACCAGGATTACCGAGGGACCTGGGAAGTCCTGGTGGCCGATGGCGGTTCGTCAGACGGTACCGTCGATCGGATCACGGATTGGGTCGAGCGGGTGCCGATTCGCATCTTCGAGAACCCGGACCGGCTCCAGTCCTACGGGTTGAATCTGCTCGCCTCGATTTCCGGAGCCAGTGTGCTCGTGCGAGCCGACGCCCACACCACCTACAGCTCCGATTACATCGCTCGCTCGGTGGACGCGTTGCTGACTTCGGGGGCAGATGCGGTGGGGGGACCGATGCGACCCCAGGGGGAAACCGGCTTCGGCCGGGCCGTGGCGGCGGCTTACCGATCCAAGATCGGGATCGGACCAGCACGGTTCCATCACGCGGAGCAGCCGGTCCTCGGAGACACGGTCTACCTGGGAACGATGACCCGGGCAACCTTTCTCGCCAACGGCGGCTTGCGCTCGTTTCCTTCCCAAGTGGCAGAGGATGCCGACTTCTTCTATCGGTTGCGAGCGCGAGGAGGCCGAATTCTCATCGACCCCGCCATTCGTTCGATCTACCGCCCCCGAGCCGAACCCGGGGCGTTGTGGCGCCAGTTCTTCCGCTACGGCCTCGGCAAGGCCGACATGCTCTATGTGAACGGCGAGTTCCCGTCGTGGCGGCCGCTGGCCCCGCTGGCCCTCGTCGTCGGAATCCTTGCCGGGGTGCTGCTCGGTCTGATTGCTTCGACTTGGCTGCCCTTGCTCTTGCTGCTGGCAACATGGGCGGTCGTCCTGATCGCCGGCGCCCGGGCCCGGCCGCTCGAGGTCGCGGCGATCTCGATCATGCACCTCAGCTACGGAATCGGGCTTGTGCGCGGCCTACTCCGCTGGCCCGGATCGGTCAGAGCCCAAGTCTCCTAGCCCGTGGGGGGTGTGATACCACCCTCGGTTACGCCGGAAGCGACCCGCCAACTTCAACACCGGCAGCAGGACCAACAGCGGATAGCTACCCAGGTAGCGAACCGGAACTCCGTCCCGGAGGAGGAACGGAATCGGGATGACCAGCTGCCCGAACGCGACCGCCGCCCACAACGGCCAGGGGAGCAACGGGGCACCGAGAGCCGAGGCAACCGCGACCAGCGCGCTGAGCATCGCCACGCCGATTCGGGAAGGCTGCACCAACCGCAGGGCGAGATCGAAAGCCGCGGGCTGGCCGCGGGCAAGAAGCTTTGGCAGCCACCGGCGAGCAAGGGTCCGGCGCCCACTAATCCAGCGCGAGCGTTGTCGCATTGCCACTGCAGCGGTCGACGGCTTCTCATCGCCGATCCGAACGTCGTGGAGCCAGCGGACCGGGTAGCCGGCCAGGAAGCATCGAATCCCGAGGTCCTGATCTTCGACCAGCGAGTCGCCGAATCCGCCTGCGGCTTGCAGTGCGGTCGCGGTGATGCACATACCGGTCCCGCCCAGGTCGGCGGGCCAGCCAAGATTGGTCCGCGCCAATTGCACCATCCGGCTGGAAGCCCAATAGGACAGGGCGGAAGCGGTCGCCACGGGCGATTGATCGGGATTGGTGACATCGAGGAAGGCTTGGAGAACGGCATAACCGGCCGCAAGTTCGGCGGCGAATCGCTCCAATAGTTGAGCCGGCAAATGGTTGTCGGCGTCGACCACGACGAGCGCCTGATCCGGCGCCAATGGATGCTCGCTGAGAAACCAACCGAGAGCAACGCCCTTTCCGTCGGGACCTGTCGGCCGCTCGGCGACTTTGGCGCCGTTGGTGCGAGCGACCGCGGCGGTGGCGTCGGTGCAACGATCGGCAAGCACCCAGAGTTGGTCGCCGGGCCGCAACTGCTCGGTGAGGTCGTTGACTGGCCGGGCGATGACGCGTTCCTCGTTATGGGCGGGGATGACAATGACGAAGCGGCTGCTCTCAGCACCTGGGCGCGCTGGCCTCGGGTTCTTCCAACCGAAGAGCGCCACAGCAAGGTTGTAGGCGATGAGGGCGAGGAGAGCCAGCTCAAGGATCAGGAGGAGAGCCCGTAGCATCCCGGCCGAGGTTATGACCAACCCCTACGGATTCCCATCCAACTCGGTAGCGGTGGTCTTGGGCACGCGACCCGAGATCGTCAAGCTGTCCCAGATCATCCACCTGCTCGGCGAAGCCGCGCTAGTCGTGCATACCGGCCAGCACTACGACCCCAACCTGTCGGACGTGTTCTTCCGCGATCTCGGTCTCGCCAACCCGGACATGTTCCTCAAGGTTGGCGGCGTCAGCCGTGGGCAGCAGATCGGCGCAGCGGTGACTTCGCTCGACGAGCTATTGGCCGAGACAAAACCGCTCGCGGTCTTGGTCCAGGGGGACACCAACTCGGTGGCCGCCGGCGCCATCGCCGCCAATGCCCGCAATGTTTTCCTCTGTCACATCGAAGCGGGTTTGCGGAGCCGTGATTGGGGGATGCCCGAGGAACACAATCGCGTAATCACCGACCATCTCAGCAGCCTCTGCTGCGCTCCCACCGAGACTGCGGTCGCCAATCTCGCCGCCGAAGGCATCACCGGTGATCGCGTGGTGTTAACCGGAAATACCGTCGTCGAAGCGGTCAATGCCCTGCTACCCGCCGATCGGTCGGACATCTTGGCGAAATTCGGGGTGCAGTCGGGACGTTTCGTCCTCTCGACGTTTCATCGACCCGAGAACGTCGACGACCCGGAGGCCTACTC